>NZ_CP072913.1:3834230-4138653 GCF_017968885.1 Pseudomonas sp. Tri1
AGGTCACTCTGTTCGAGGCCGACAGCCGGATCGGTGGCCACACCCATACCGTGGATGTCGATTGCCAGGGCAGGCGCTTTAGCGTTGATACCGGCTTCATCGTGTACAACGACTGGACCTACCCGAATTTCATTCGCCTGCTGGATCAATTGGGCGTCGCTTCGCGTCCTACGCAGATGAGCTTCTCGGTGCATGACCCGGCCACCGGGCAGGAATACAAGGGCTACACCTTGCGCAGCCTGTTCGCCCGCCGGCGCAACCTGCTGTCGCCCGGTTTCTGGGGCATGCTGCGCGACATCCTCCGGTTCAACCGGCAGGCGACGGCCGACCTGCAGGCGCACCGTATCGACAGCGCCACGCGACTCGGTGACTACCTGCACAGCCACGGTTATGGCCAGCGTTTCATCGACCACTACATCGTGCCCATGGGTTCTGCGATCTGGTCGATGTCGCCGGCCAGGATGCTGGAGTTTCCGCTGCAGTTCTTCGTGCGCTTCTGCCACAACCACGGCCTCCTGTCGGTCAATCACCGCCCACAATGGCGCGTGATCGAGGGCGGTTCACGCAGTTACATCACTCCCTTATGCGCCGGGTTTCACCAACACATCCGGCTCAACTGCCCGGTGCAAAGCGTCAGCCGAGACGCGACTGGGGTATGCGTGACCAGCGCCGCGGGCATCGAGCGTTTCGATAAAGTGGTGTTCGCCTGCCATAGCGACCAGGCCCTCGCCCTGCTCGAGGCGCCCAGCACCGAAGAAACCGAGGTCCTCGGTGCCCTGGCCTATGCCAGCAATGAAGTGCTGCTGCACACCGACACGCGATTATTGCCACGGCGGCGCCAGGCCTGGGCGAGCTGGAACTACCGCCTCGGCGGCCCACCTCAGGCTCCGGCCGCGCTGACCTACAACATGAACATCCTCCAGGGCCTGGACGCGCCGGTGACCTTCTGCGTAAGCCTGAACCAGAGCGATGCGGTCGATCCGGCGCAGGTGCTTGCGCGCTTCGAGTACGCCCATCCCCAGTACAGCCTCGCCGGGGTAGCCGCGCAGGCCCGCCAGGGTGAATTGCAAGGACACCGGCACAGCTATTTCTGCGGTGCCTACTGGGCCAATGGTTTCCATGAAGACGGCGTGGTCAGCGCACTCCACGTAGCGGAGCTTTTCGGAGAACGCCTTTGAACAGCAGCCTGTGTCGCGGCTGGATCGACCATCGGCGCCATGCACCGCGAGTCCACGCATTTCGTTATCCGATCGGCATGCTGTACCTGGACCTCGCCGAACAGGATCATGTGCTGGGTCTGTCACGCCTGCTGCGGTCATGGCCCCTGGCGCCGCTGTGCTGGCGCGAACGCGACTACCTGCCTGCGCGCACCCGCCTGGGTGTGCCCTTGGTCGACGCCGTGCGCGAGATCCTCACCGAAGCGCTGGGTACGGCTCCCCAAGGCGCGATCCAACTGCTGACCCAGCCACGTAGCTGGGGCCTGTCGTTCAACCCGGTGAGTTTCTATTTCTGCCACGAAGCCGACGGGCGCCTGTCGGCGATTCTCTGCGAAGTGCGCAACACCCCGTGGCGCGAGCGTCATCACTATGTGCTGCCGGTACGCCCTGGCGAGCCCCAGGCGTTCCGGGTGGCCAAGGCTTTCCATGTTTCACCGTTCCTGCCCCGGGACATGGATTACCGCATGCGCTTTCGGCTCCAGGACTCCCACATTCGCGTGCACATGGAGAACTGGCGCGACGGGCACAAGGTCTTCGAGGCCCACCTGGCGCTCGAGCGCGAGCCTCTCGATGGCCGGTCGTTGCGCCGCCATGTCCTGGCATTCCCATGGATGAGCCTGCGCACTGTCAGCGCCATCTACTGGCAGGCCTTGCGCCTGCTGCTCAAACGCACCCCTCTGTACACACACCAGGCAAGCCAAGGCGACCTGAGTATTGGTGAAACCGCCCACAAGGACCCCGACCATGCCCGAACCCACCCTGAGCGTTACTAAGGCCAGCAGCTTCTCCCCGTTCAACGGCGGCTTCTTCAAGCAGGCCGTGCTCGGCCAACTGCGCCGCCTGCGTCACGGCCATCTGCGCCTGACGGTCGATGGCGCGCCGTTGAGTTTCGGCGACCTGAGCAGTCCCTTGGTAGCCGAGGTCGAGATCCTCGACGCCGCCGCCTGGGGCATGGTCGCCGGTAACGGTTCCATCGGCGCCGGCGAGGCCTATATCCGGGGCTACTGGCGCAGCGCCGACCTGACCGCCGTGACACGCCTGTTTGTGGCCAACCTGGAAGTGCTCGACGCCATGGACAGCGGCCTGGCCCGCCTCAGTCGCCCCCTGATGCGCGGCTTGCACTGGCTCAACCGCAACAATCGAAAAGGCTCGCGGCGCAATATCATCGCTCACTACGACTTGGGTAATGAGCTGTTCGAGCGACTGCTCGACCCCACTATGATGTATTCGGCCGCACTGTTCGAAAGCCCGGAGCAAAGCCTGGAAGACGCCCAGCTCAACAAGCTTGAACGCATCTGCCGCAAGCTCGATCTGCGCCCAGGCGACCATTTGCTGGAAATCGGTACGGGCTGGGGCAGCCTCGCCATCCATGCAGCCACTCACTACGGTTGCAAGGTGACCACCACGACCTTGTCCGACGAGCAATACCGCCACGCGCTGCAGCGCATCGAGACGCTGGGTCTGCAGGACCGCGTGCACGTGCTGTGCAAGGACTATCGTGACTTGCATGGGCGCTACGACAAGTTGGTGTCCATCGAAATGATCGAAGCCGTCGGGCATCGATACCTGCCTGAGTATTTCCGCTGCTGCGCCGCGTTGCTCAAGGATGACGGCCTGATGCTGCTGCAATCGATCACCATCCGCGACCAGCGCTACACCCAGGCCCGACGTTCGGTGGATTTTATCCAGCGCCATGTTTTCCCCGGCGGCGCACTGCCGTCGCTGTCGATTCTGTTGAGCATCGCCAGCACGCGGACGCAACTCAACCTGCTGCACCTTGAGGATTTCGGTGCGCACTACGCCCGTACGCTGCGACACTGGCATGAGAATCTGCGCCAATCGCGCCAGGTTTTGTTGGAGCTGGGCTACGACGAAACCTTCCAGCGCCTGTGGGAATTCTACCTGTGCTACTGCGAAGGGGGATTCCAGGAGCGTGCCATCGGCGTTGCCCAGTTGCTGTTCGCCGGCCCCGCTGCCCGCCCGACGGCCCTGGCGGAACAACGGCAGGCCCGATGAACCGCATCGGCCTGCTGATCAACGCACTCTGGCTGCAACTGGGCTGGTGGGGATGCGTGGCTGGCGCCCACCAGCCAGGCTGGCTGCTGGTGGTAATCTGTGGCCTGCTCGCTCACCTAGCATTCAGCCCGACGCCCAAGTCCGAGTTCTATGCGGTGACCAGCGTTGGCCTCTGCGGCATGTTGCTGGACTGGAGCCTGGGCGCACAGGGCCTGTTCGTGTTCAAGCAGAGCCCGTTGCCACTTTGGCTGGCCCTGCTCTGGCTGGTCTTCGCCACGGGCTTGCGGCATAGCCTGGCCTGGGCCATACGGCCGGTCTGGCGCGGTGCGCTGGCAGGCATGGTGGGTGGTCCGCTGGCCTATTGCGTGGGAGCACCATTGGCCGGGGTTACGCTGCCCCTTGGCGTACTCGGAACCGCGTTGGTCTTGGCCCCTCTCTGGGGGTTATGGCTACCACTGGCGTTGCGCCTGGCTGAATCGCGCTGACCACGGGATGCAAGCGGGCAGCTACCAAGGCTCGTCCAGAAAAAGTGGCAGGCGCAATGGCTCGCCCCCCCCTCGCGCAAACCGCACATTTCATCATGGACCACCTGTTGCACCAGCACGCACGGCAGGCGCGGCACAAAACGCAGCAGTTCACGAAGATGGGTGGTAGAGCGCACCGGCAACGTCTTGCCCGATTCGTCGAGCAGCGTATACAACCCACTGCCCCGCCGAGCGCGCAACACGTAAAGACCGCCTTCCAGCGACAAGAGCTCGAGTTCGTGGATCCGACCGTCGACGGCCAGATCGGTCAGCTCCTGCAAGGTCATGGCGTACTCCCGGCCTGACGCCGGAAAAACAGGGTCACCTGGCCCAGCTCGACACCGAGCTTGCTCATGCTGGAACGGTTGATCAGCGTGTCTTCATCCATCAGGTACATCCAGTCATCGAAAGTGACTTCATAGGTCGAACCGTCGACCGGCAGGTTCAGCCGATAACGCCAACGTAGAGCATTGCCAGCCACTTCTCCCTGCGCCTCGCCGATCACGTCGTCCGCACGACCGCGCCAAAGCCCTGGCCCAACAGGCGTCAACGTCCAGACCCGCCGCTGGCGAGTGCCGTCGCTGTAGAGGAAACGCTCATCCAGGATCAGTCGATCACCCTCGTGGCGGCTGGAAATCTCCACCACAAAACGCTTGATCACTTCACCCGAACGCTTTTGATAGATGCCCCAGGCCTTGACGGGCTTGCTGAAAAACTGCGCCAGATCCAGTCGTGGTTGCTGGTCGGCATAACGTTCGACATTCACATTCCCGCAACTGGTCAGGCCCAGCATCAGCAGCAATGCCAGCAGAAAATGCTTCACTGATTCTCTCTCCCTTCACTTGAACTCTGGATTCCAAGTAATTGATTCCTAAGAATGGGTTCTCGAGTTCGAGGATCGAGCCAGATAGCAAAAAATGCCCGGGCAAACAGTGGGTCTGCGACCACAAGAGACAGCTTTTCACCCACATAGAAATGACAGCCCTGCCCCGGTAGATACACGCCAGTGATACGGCTTCCAGGCTTCACATCAATAAAAGCACGGCGCATTTGACCGGCCCATTCGTCCCGGCGCTTGACGTCCAGGGGCGCCCCGTTGAGGCGCTGCATTTCCTTCAGGCTCGTTTGGACCAAAGCCTCTTTACCGATGACGCGCCGGTAACTGAGTTCCAGGGCAAACGCCGTTTCCAGGCTTGGCACAGCGGCCGCACTCCAGAGCCTGGCCTGGTAGATGTCGAACCCGTACCAGTCGAAATCGGCTTGCCCGACCAGGCGCGTGCCTGGCAAAACGCCGCGCCAGTCCGACAAGGTTTGAGTGCAATAAAGCGTAGACATGCACACCACTATAGCGACCAAGCTTTTCCTGAGCGCGAGCGACCGGGCCATGAAAGCACTACTCGTTTACCAAGGGAGCCTTGATAATTGTACAAGAAATTAATTTTGTACAGCTTTTAAAGAAAACTCCGCTTACTTACACGAGGCTCATTTCGCAGAATGGATAAACCGGATCGTATGTGCAGCTATATGCTTTCCGAGACATCGATCTGAAGTGGCACCACCCGCCTTGACGCCGAGCCTGGCGGCGTGGCTGTTGCTGCCTCGACCAGTGCTTCAACCGCTTGTTCGGCCATGGCCGCGACAGGATGCGACAGCACCGCCTGGACCAGCCCCGTCTTCAACGCGTCACGCGTCAGTGGCGTCAGGTCATGGCACACCACGATGGGCAAGCGCAGCTGTCGGTCCTTGAGATCGCGCAAAGCCCGCAACACCCCCGCTATGCCACCTCCAGCCACATAAAGCCCGACAAGATCAGGTTCTGCCGTGAGCAGGTCCAACGTGTTGCCATAGGCGAACTCATCGTCCTCCAGCGTCAGGCGCGAGGCGAGCAGTTCCCATTCACTGGAGTGCTCCGCCAGATAACTGCGAAAGCTCAGTTCACACAACTCCTGGCACTGGAAACGCTGGCTGCTGAGCATGACCGCCACCGGGCCAGGCTGGCCGGCGAGGCGACTGACGAACCAGCCTGCCGTGCGCCCGGTGAGCCGGTTGTCCAACCCGACATAACCTGTGCCGGTAGCGCTGGACAGCTCGGACAGCAGTGCCACCACCGAAACACCCGTCTCGCGCAGTTGTGCGACCGCCTCGCGCACCCTGGGATGGTCCACCGCCACCACGCCCAGGCCGTCCACTTGATCGCGCAAGGACGAGATGCGCTGCGCCACGGTGATCGGGTCGAGGTCATCCAGATAGCCGATGACCACCCGAATCCGCGCTCGCGTGCACGTTGCGGCGGCATTCGACAACGCGTGGGCAAGGCCTTGGTAAAAAGGCACGCCGCTTTTCTGCAACAGGAAGCCAAGCCGCAAGGTCGGGCGGTCATTGAGCACCCGCTGTTCGATAACGCCCTTGGCATGAAACCCCAACCGCGCGGCAGCCGCGGCGATGCGCTGGGCGGTGTCGGCGCGCACGTCAGCGCGCAGGTTCAGCACCCGGTCGACGGTGGACAGGCTGACTCCGGCTTCCCGAGCGACATCGGCCATCGTGGGCCGCAGCTTACGACGTGGTTTTTCTGACATGTTTTGACACCTCTATCGGGCATCATGAGGGGTTTTGATAGATTAAGCCATCACCCCATGGCCCCCTCTGCGGCAACCCAATAGCATCAGGCCAAGCACATAAAAACAAACACAGCCGGAGTGCCCCATGACCATCCACATTTGCACCGCGCCTTGCTGCTGGGGCGTCGATGACGTCAAGAATCCTTTCCTGCCTCCGTGGCGCCGCGTGCTTGGCGAAGCGGCCGAGGCCGGCTATCGCGGCATCGAGCTGGGCCCCTATGGTTACCTGCCGCTCGACGCCGGAACCGTCAGTCCCGTCTTGTCCGAACTTGATCTGCATGTGGTCGCCGGGACGATCTTCGACGACCTCGTCACCCCCGCCAACCTGCCCGAACTGCTGCGCCAGACCCATGACATCTGCACGCTGCTCAAACAGCTGCCGCCCATGGAACAGCAAACCGGCCAACGTCATGCAGGGCCCTACCTGGTGATCATCGACTGGGGCCACGAGGAGCGCGACTACGCCGCCGGCCACTCGGACCGCGCGCCACGCCTGGACGATGCACGCTGGAACACCATGATGGCGCACATCCGCGCCATCGCCGACCTCGCCTGGCACACCTACGGCATCCGCGCCGTTATCCATCCCCACGCCGGCGGCTACATCGAGTTCGCCGATGAGCTGGCGCGCCTGGTGGACGACATTCCCGACGAAGTCGCCGGGCTGTGCCTGGACACCGGGCATCTCTATTACGCGGGCATGGACCCGCTCGCCTCGCTGCGCACCTACGCTCATCGCCTGGACTACCTGCACTTCAAGGACATCGACCCGGTGGTGTTCGACCAGGTGCTGAACGAGCACATCCGTTTCTTTGCCGCCTGCGCCCGAGGCGTGATGTGCCCCATCGGGCGTGGTGTCATCGACTACCCAGCGCTGCACAGCCTCGTGCATGAATTGGGTTACCAGGGCTGCATCACCGTCGAACAGGAACGTGACCCGCGCAACGCCGGGACCAGCCTGGACGACGTAGCGGCCAGCCGCGCCTACCTGGCCCGAATCGGTTTCTGATCAGCACAAGGACAAACCCCATGATCAACGGCAGCAAAACCCTTACGCGCCCCATCCGCTGGGCCATGGTCGGTGGCGGGGAGCAAAGCCAGATCGGCTACATCCACCGCTCGGCCGCCCTGCGCGACCGGAGTTTCGAATTGGTCGCCGCGGCGCTGGATATCGACCCTGCACGCGGCCGGACCTTTGGCGAGCAATTGGGCATCGACCCCGCGCGCTGCTATTCGGACTACCTGAGCCTGTTCGAACTGGAAGCGCAACGTGCCGATGGGATCGAGGCAGTGTCGATCGCCACGCCCAACGGCACCCACTACGCCATCACCCGGGCCGCCCTGGAAGCCGGGCTGCATGTAGTCTGCGAAAAGCCGCTGTGTTTTACCCTCGAACAGGCCGAGGCACTGCGCACCCTGGCGCAAACCAAGGGCCGCATCGTTGGCCTGACCTACGGCTACGCCGGGCACCAGTTGGTCGAACAGGCCCGGGCGATGATCGCGGCGGGAGAACTGGGGGACGTGCGTATGGTGCACATGCAGTTCGCCCATGGTTTCCATAGTGCACCGGTCGAGGCGCAGAACCAGGCCACCCAGTGGCGCGTCGACCCGCGCCAGGCCGGGCCCAGCTACGTGCTGGGGGATGTCGGCACCCACCCGTTGTACCTGGCGAAAGTGATGCTGCCCGACCTCAAGATCAAACGGCTGATGTGCAGTCGGCAAAGCTTCGTCGCCAGCCGCGCTCCGTTGGAGGACAACGCCTACACCTTGATGGAGTACGAAGGCGGCGCCATGGGCATGGTCTGGTCCAGCGCGGTGAACGCCGGGTCCATGCACGGGCAAAAGATCCGTGTGATCGGCTCCCGGGCCAGCCTTGAGTGGTGGGACGAACGGCCCAACCAACTGAGTTTCGAAATCCAGGGCCAACCGGCGCAGGTCCTGGAGCGCGGCATGGGCTACCTGCACCCCGACGCGCTGCAGGACGACCGTATCGGCGGTGGCCATCCCGAAGGGCTGTTCGAAGCCTGGTCCAATCTCTATCGCCGCTTTGCCCTGGCCATGGACGCATCCGACCGTGGCGACAGCGAGGCACTGGCCGCCCTGCGCTACCCCGACATCAACGCCGGCGTCGACGGCGTGCGCTGGGTCGAACGCTGTGTGGAATCAGCCAACCAGGATTCAGCCTGGGTCGCGTATTGACCCCCTCGCCACGGTAATGAGCATTACTTGAAGGAGAACAACAATGAAAATCGCCCTCGACCCGTACATGCACCGCCACCTGAGCCTGCCGGATCTGTGCCGCAAGACCGCCGAGCTTGGCTACGAGTACCTGGAGCTGTCGCCACGGGAAGACTTCCTGCCTTGGTGGGTGCGCCCCCGCGCCCACAAGGAACGCATCGTCCAATTCAAGAAAGCCCTGCGCGACCATAATCTGCAACTGGCCTCTCTGCTGCCAATGTACCGCTGGGCCAGCCCCCATGAAGACGAACGCCGGGCGGCGGTGAATTACTGGAAAGAAGCCATCCAGATCGCCGTGGAGATGGGCTGCACAACCATGAATTCGGAGTTCGGTCGCGGGCCTTCACCGGATCGCGGGCACAAAGTCAGCTGCTGCGGGGGGCTACACAGCCATGAGTCCAGCGAAGCGGCCTGGTGGCGCTCGATGGAGGAACTGGTGCCGATCCTGGAAAGCGAGGGCGTCACGCTGAACGTCGAACCGCACCCGGAAGACTGGTGCGAAACCCTGCACCCGGCCCTGGACATGCTCAAGACCATCGGTTCGGACAACGTCAGGTTTCTTTACTGCACGCCGCACACCTTCTATTTCGGCGATGACATGAAGGCCATGATCGCCGAGGCGGGGTCGATGATCGCCCATGTCCACATCGCCGATACCTACAACCACAAGGCCTCCTCCGGCCTGCGCTACATCGTCAACCCACCAGGTGCCAAAGTCACCGTCCACCAGCACATGGACATGCACCAGGGCGAGATCGACTGGGACCTGTTCTTCAGCGAACTGGCCAAGACTGGCTTTGACGGCATCGTCACCGCCTGCGTGTTCGGCTGGGAAGAACGGGCGGATGAATCCGGGCGCTTCATGCGCAAGGAAATCCAGGCCTACGTCGATAAGTACTTCAGGTAGACGCGTTCGTCACTCCAGTAATTGAACGATCCGCGGCTCTATCGCGCTTGCGCTCACCTCGAGCAAGGCCAGCGTCACCGGTAGCTTGAACCGCCGCCGGCCGGCGCTGCCGGGGTTGAGGTACACACGTTCGCCGCGCCACTCGATGCCTGGCTTGTGGGAGTGGCCGGTGATCACCAGTTTCACTCCCGGTTCGAGCACCGCCGGCACATCAGCGATGTCATGCACCAGCAAAACCAGCCACCCGCAGAGCTCGAATTGCAGGCGGTCGGCAAGTTGCCCAGCCCAATCGGCCCCCAAGTCGTTATTGCCACGCACCACATGCAATGGTGCGATGGATGCCAGTTGATCCAGGATCCCGTGGCTGCCGATGTCACCGGCATGGATGATCCGATCACATTCCTCCAACGCTGCCAGCGCTTGCGGACGGAGCAGACCGTGGGTATCGGAAATGACGCCAACCTTCATGAGCGGTCCCCTCGCAGAAAACAGCGGCTACCGTGCAGCCCAACGGGAGCAAGCTTGCGCGCCACAATGACTCAGGCAAACCCTGGAAAGCAGCATGGCTTGACCGACAGCTATTAGGCACTAACCGCGGGCGTTTGTGTCCTTACTTTAACGCCTGATATCTACCCACGCGTGTCACCGCACATGCCGGCCGCGTCGCAGCTAGCTAACGTGCTGAAATCGAATAAGATAGGCTCCGCCTCAATCGTGCGCAGACCCGTCGTAGAAGGAAATATTGATGCTCGGACGCAAACGCCCAGAGCCAAGGATTGCCAACCCTGATGAGGCCTTTTCCCCCGAGGCTGCACGGACCGGAGCGGCATTGCGGCTTACCGTAAGCTTCATGCTGGTGGTGGTTATCGCCTTCCTGGCCGTTGAAGGCTGGCGGACCTGGCGCGATTATCGTGCCGCGTTTTCGTCCGCGCGCGACTCCGTGACGAATCTGGCGCGGGCCACGGCGCAGCACGCCGAAGACACCATCCGGCAAGTGGATGTGGTGACTGCCGCGCTCAGTGAGCGGGTAGAAGGCGACGGTCTCCCGAACATGGACATCCCGCGCATCCATAAGCTGCTGGTACAACAGTCCGCCATCATGCCGCAACTGCACGGGCTGTTTATCTACGGCCCGGACGGCCAGTGGATCGTGACGGACAAGGAAGTGACCCCGGAACCGGCCAACAACGCCGACCGCGATTACTTCCAGTACCACCGCACTCACGCCGATCGAGGCGTGCGTATCGGCGAGGTGATCAGGAGTCGATCCACCAACGATCTGATCATCCCCATCTCCCGACGCCTGAACAATCCTGACGGCTCGTTCGCCGGCGTGTTGCTTGGCACGGTCAAGGTCAGCTACTTCGTGGACTACTACGGCGACTTCAAGATCGACGACAAGGGTGCGCTGGTCCTGGCCACGCGAAGCGGGACCATTCTGGTACGCCGGCCCTTCGTTGCCTCGGTGGTCGGCAAAAGTCTACTCAATAGTGTGATCTTCAAAAGCTATCTGCCCACTTCGAACCAGGGTGTCGCAGAGGCCAAGGCTGTCATAGACGACACCGAACGGCTGTACGGCTACAGGGCCCTGACCACCTACCCATTGGTGGTAGAGGCCGGTCTATCCCGGGAATCCATCATCGCCCCCTGGCGTCGCGACCTGCTCAAGACCAGCTTCGTGCTGATTTTCCTGATCGTGATACTCGTTGGCTTCGGGCTCATCGTGTTGAGCCAGTTGCGCTACCGGATGACCATGGAAAAACAGATCCGCAGCGCACACCAGGCCATGCGGGACATGGCGTTGACCGACAGCCTGACCGGGCTGGGCAACCGCAGGCGCCTGGACATTACATTGGCTGATGAGATTCGCCTGGCCAAGCGCCAGGGTTCTTCCCTGGCGTTGATCATGCTCGATGTCGATTACTTCAAACGCTTCAACGACAAGTATGGCCACGCCGCCGGGGACGACTGCCTGCGCGCGATTGCCGGTGCGATCCAGAAGACCATCAAGCGACCGGGTGACCTGGCCGTCAGGTACGGCGGCGAAGAGTTCACCGTGTTGCTTCCCCACACCGACAGTGCAGGTGCGACCAAGATCGCCCAAGAGATCCTGCAATCCATCCGGGCGCTGAACATCGAACACGTCGACCACCCATTGGGCATCGTTACCGCCAGCGCGGGCATCACCACCAGCGAGCCGGGCAGCGAGGACATGACCCCGGCCATGCTGATAAAGGCTGCCGACGCTTTTTTGTACCTGGCGAAAAACACTGGGCGAAATCGCTGGTGCAGCGCCGGTGCGTCCCAGGGATGACGCCAGCGGGACAACCGCGCATCGGTCCACATCACACGAACCCAAGTCCACAGGTGCCGACCAGGTGCCTGGCGGCTACAATGGTCGCTTCGTCCGTGACCAGCCTGATAAAAAATACATGTCCTTGCCCAAACATCATCTGGAACTGCTCAGCCCCGCCCGCGACGTGACCATCGCCCGCGAAGCCATCCTGCATGGCGCCGACGCCGTGTACATCGGTGGCCCGAGTTTCGGTGCGCGTCATAACGCCTGCAACGAGGTGGGTGATATTGCCCGATTGGTGGAGTTCGCCCATCGCTACCACGCCCGTGTGTTCACCACGATCAATACCATCCTGCACGACAATGAGCTGGAGCCGGCCCGTCAGCTGATCCACCAACTGTACGATGCCGGTGTCGATGCGTTGATCGTCCAGGACCTTGGGGTAATGGAGCTGGATATCCCGCCCATCGAGCTGCACGCCAGTACCCAGACCGACATCCGTACCCTGGCACGGGCGAAGTTCCTCGACCAGGCCGGTTTCTCGCAACTGGTGCTGGCCCGCGAGCTGAACCTGCAGGAAATCCGCGCCATCGCCGACGAGACCGAGGCGGCCATCGAGTTCTTTATCCATGGCGCGCTGTGCGTGGCCTTTTCCGGCCAGTGCAACATTTCCCACGCCCAGAACGGTCGCAGCGCCAACCGTGGCGACTGCTCCCAGGCCTGTCGCCTGCCCTACACCCTCAAGGATGACCAGGGCCGGGTGGTCGCCTACGAAAAACACCTGTTGTCGATGAAGGACAACAACCAGAGCGCCAACATCCGTGCCCTGGTGGAAGCCGGCGTGCGTTCGTTCAAGATCGAAGGGCGCTACAAGGACATGGGCTATGTGAAGAACATCACCGCCTATTACCGCCAGCGCCTGGACGACGTCCTCGAAGACCGTCCGGACCTGGCCCGCGCTTCCAGCGGCCGCACCGCACACTTCTTCGTGCCGGATCCAGACAAGACGTTCCATCGCGGTAGCACCGACTATTTCGTCAGCGAGCGCAAGATCGACATCGGCGCCTTCGACTCCCCGACCTTTACCGGCGTGCCGGTGGGCGTGGTGGAGAAAGTCGGCAAGCGCGACCTGCAAGTGGTGACCTTCGACCCGCTGTCCAACGGCGACGGCCTGAATGTGCTGGTCAAGCGCGAAGTGCTGGGGTTCCGGGCCAACATCGCCGAGCCCAAGGGCGAATTCGAAGAGGACGGCCAGAAGCGTTACCGCTACCGCGTCGAGCCCAACGAGATGCCCGCAGGTATGTACCAATTGCGCCCCAACCATCCGCTGAGCCGCAACCTGGACCACAACTGGCAGCAGGCGCTGCTCAAGACCTCCTCCGAGCGCCGCGTGGGTCTGTCCTGGGTGGCGCGCCTGCGCGAAGAACGCTTGGAACTGACCGCCACCAGCGAGGAAGGCATCAGCGCCAGCGTGGCCCTGGATGGACCGTTCGGCCTGGCCAACAAGCCGGAGCAAGCGCTGGAGCAGTTGCACGACCTGCTCGGGCAATTGGGCACGACCGAATACCACGCCACCTCGACCAGGCTGGATGCGCCCCAGGCGTACTTCATTCCCAACTCGCAGCTCAAGGCATTGCGTCGCGAAGTCATCGAGGCCTTGACCGCCGCCCGCATCGAGGCCCACCCGCGTGGTGGCCGCAAGGCCGAGACCAGTCCGCCACCGGTGTACCCGGAGTCGCACCTGTCGTTCCTCGCCAACGTCTACAATCAGAAGGCCCGGGACTTCTATCACCGTCACGGCGTGAAGTTGATCGACGCCGCGTTCGAGGCCCACGAAGAAACCGGGGAAGTGCCGGTGATGATCACCAAGCACTGCCTGCGCTTCTCGTTCAACCTCTGCCCCAAGCAGGCCAAGGGCGTCACCGGCGTGCGCACCAAGGTCGCGCCAATGCAACTGATCCACGGTGATGAAGTACTGACGCTGAAGTTCGACTGCAAACCCTGCGAGATGCATGTGGTGGGCAAGATCAAGGGCCACATCCTTGACCTGCCACTACCGGGCAGCACCGCGCAGCCAGTGGTCGGCTACATCAGCCCTGAAGACCTGCTCAAGACGATTCCTCGCGCGCCGCATTGAGCAACGCCAACCTGTGGGAGCAGTCTTGCTCCCACATTGGCCTTTGGGTAACTGCAGAATTTGTATCCAGCGCAAATCCCCTGTGGGAGCGAGCTCGCTCGCGATGGCGTCACCAGGATCAGTATTGATGCAAACTGACCCACCGCTATCGCGAGCAAGCTCGCTCCCACATTGGGTTTTGGGTGGCTGGAATAAATTTTTCATTTCTGCGCCGTTTTTGCCTCGCTGTGCGACAGATTTTTCCTCGGGACTCCCCCAGCGCTTCTTCGCAATGTTAGGTTGTAAGGGTTTGTGTCATCAAATCAGACACTTCTCTCTCAACTGCCTGCAAAGGAATGCCCCCAGCAATGGACTTCTCCCTCAAGCACCTGGCCGTGACCACCCTGCTCCTGTCCAGCCTCGCATCAATCACCACCCCGGCATTTGCCAATATCAGCGCGCAACAGAGCGCGGCCATTGTCAAAACCTTTTCCGACGCCCCTGTCACCGATTTCCGGCAGTTCCTGGCAAGCGTGGCCAAGAACGACGTGGCCAAGACAGCCAACCTCGCCCCAGCTATCAGCGCCTTCCTCGACAACAAGCCGCTTTCGGCTGAACAGCAGAACGAAATCCATCGCCTGCTGGGTCTCTATGCCCGGGTGAAGTACGGCAACGCAGCCACCGAGACGTTGAAAGAGCTGGTAGCGATCCCGACCTTTCGCAAGGACGGCGTTGCCCAGCACGAGAACCCGGAGTTCCTCAAGATCGCCGACAAGATCAAAAGCCTGGCCGAATCTTTCAACCTGAACTTCCGCAACATCGACAACCGCGTCTATGAGATTTCCCTCGAAGGCAGCGGCGACGAAGTCGTGGGCATTCACGCCCATGCCGACGTGGTGCCGGTGACGCCGGAAAACTGGGTGCTCAAGGACGGCACCCGGCTCGATCCGTTCAAGGTCACCCTGGTGGGCGACCGCATGTATGGCCGCGGCACCGAGGACGATAAGAATGGCATCGTGGTGGCGCTCTATGCCATGAAGGTCATCAAGGAAGAGAAGCTGCCGCTGGCGCGCAATTTCAAGCTGCTGGTCGACACCACCGAGGAAACCACTGGCGACGCGATCCCCTATTACTTCGAACACAACCCAACGCCCAACTACAACCTGGCGCTGGATGGTGGTTATCCGGTCGTGATTGCCGAAAAAGGCTACGGCACGGTCATGGCGAACTTCGCCCGGCGCAATGCACAGGGCAAGGGCGCTGAGATCACTGCGCTGACCGGTGGCCTGGCCACCAACCAGATTCCGTCGACCTCGGTAGCTACCTTTGCCAGCGACAAGCCGGCCGAACTGGCCGCCAACCTGCTCAAGGCCGGTAGCGACTATGCCAAGCGCAATGGCGGCAACTTCGAGGTGTCCAGCCAGGTCGTCGGCAAGGAGGTCAAGCTGACCTTCACCGGTGTGTCGGCGCACTCCTCCGAACCCGAGTCAGGCGTCAACCCGGTGGCGAGGATGCTGGACTTCATCAACGGCCTGGGCGGCAAGGTCGCGCTCAAGCACAACCACATCACCGATGCCGCCCGCTATGCCGCCGACAACTGGGGCCTGGACTACCTGGGTAACAAACTGGGCATTGGTTTTTCCGACGCCTTCATGGGGCCGCTAACGGCGTCCCTGACCTATGTCGGCATGGATGACAAGGCTTTCAAGCTGGCGGTCAACCTGCGGGTACCGGTCGGCAAGTCCACCGAAGCGCTCAAGACTGAAATCGCCGATAAGCTCGCCGCCTGGAGCAAGAAGTCCCACGTCGCCGTAGCCTTCGATTATTCCATCGATGAACCGATGTACCGCAACCCTGAAGGCGAATGGGTCAAGGCGCTGTTGGCCGTGTCCACCGAAAACCTGGGCATGGAACACAAGTACGGCACCTCCGCCGGCGCCACTTCGGTTCATGACTTGCCCAACGGCGTGCAGTTCGGCCTGGCCATGCCTGACGTCAAGTACACCGGCCATAACGACAACGAGTTCAAGACGGTCGAGCAGTTCCTGCTGGACCTGCAGATCGTGACCGAGATGATGGGACGGATCGGGCAGTTGCCGAAGCTCTAAGACAAGTGTGATCCATTGTGGCGAGGGAGTTTGCTCCCTCGCCACAGGTTTGTTTCATTCCTTCAGGTGGGTTGCGCTTGGGTCGATGACCTTGGCCGTAATGTCCACCAGCTCCAGCCCCCAATCACCATGCAGGTACCAGTCCTCGCCGATCATCTCAGCCGGGTGCATCGTTCGATCGGCACCGTTACCACAGGCCAGCGCACTGGTCGCACAGTAACGATCACAGCCCCAGCAAATGCGCTCGGGATGTTTGGGACTGATGGGAAAAGGCTTTGCCATGACGACCCCGTATAACCGGTGGGTGTAGCCGTACCGTACCGCGTAGGGGCGCAGTGGCCCTTGATTCTGATCAAGAACCGCCGAGCCTGAGTGAACTGCCGCTGGCGAGCGTGAATTAACGCTGAAAATTGACAAGAATCATTATTATTCGCAGCGAAGCCTCCTAGACTCGGCCATCCCTTAGTCGTCCAGGAAGTCAGTATGCGTACCCTTGCTCCTCTCTCTATCGCCCTTCTGTTTCTCTCCCCCCTGGCCCAGGCCAAGGAATACCCCATCGGCGAACCGCAGATGTGCCCCGGGCTGGAGGTCGGTGCAGTGTATTTGCAGCCGATTGAAATGGCCCCGGCCGGGATGATGCGGGCCACGGCCGATTCCGATGTCCACCTGGAAGCCGACATCCGCGCCACGGCGGACAACAAACAGGGCTTCCAGGAAGGCAGCTTCGTGCCCTACCTCAACGTGTCGTTCCAACTGAAGAAACAAGGCAACGACACCGAGCTCAAGGGTGACTTCCACGCCATGGTCGCCAACGACGGGCCGCACTATGGCGACAACGTCAAGCTGCTCGGCCCTGGCAAATATCAACTGACCTTCACTGTCCTGCCACCCGGCGGCCATGGCTCCCTTGGTCGTCATACCGACAAGGAAACCGGCGTGGCGCCCTGGTTCGAACGCTGCGAACTGCATTACGAATTCGTCTACGCCGGGATCGGTAAAAAAGGCGGGTACTGAGCATGAGCCGCTCATCCTGCCCACGGCGCGGCGCGGCTCATCGACGCCTGGCCTGGTTGACGCTGGCCGGCTTGATGCTGCCCTCGATCGCCCATGCCGAACTGCCGACCTACGAGTTGAGCATCCGCGACGGGCATTTCACGCCGCCGCAACTGGAAGTACCGGCCGGGCAGCGCTTCAAGATCGTGCTGAAAAACGTCGGCCAGGGCCCGGCGGAGTTCGAGAGCACGCCACTGCGGGTGGAGAAAGTGCTGTCCCCCGGCGTTACCACGTTTGTGGTGATCCATCCGCTGCGCCCCGGGCGCTATCCGTTTTTCGATGAATTCAATCCGCAACTGCCCGAGGGCGGCATCCTGGCCCAGTAATCGGCCAGCAGGAGGCGTTTGCATGACTCAATCGATGTTTATTGTCTGGCGCGAGAGCGTCGAGGCGCTGTTGGTGATCGGTATTCTCCAGGCCTGGGTCGGCCGGCAGCAACAAGCCAGCCAACTGCTGCGCTACCTATGGGCCGGCGCGGTGCTGGGCTTGCTGCTGTCCGGCGTGCTGGCCGGGCTGATTCTGCTGGCTGGCGAGGCCATGAGCGGCGCCGCCAACGAATGGTTCCAGGCGTCATTGGCACTGATCGCAAGCTTGCTGATCGTGCAAATGGTCGGCTGGATGCACCGCAACGCGAGGACGCTCAAGCATGACCTGACGCGCCACGCCGATCAACGCCTGAGCCGCCAGGGTGGCCTCGGCTTGATGGTACTGGCGTTACTGGCGGTCAGCCGTGAAGGCAGTGAAACCGTGGTCTTCCTGTACGGCGCCGGTGCCCGCCTGCAAGGCTCGCAACTGGGTCTGTTCGCCGTCGGGGCAATCGCTGGCCTGACACTGGCGCTGTTGACTGTTTCCTTGCTGCACAGCACTCGCCGGTTCATCTCGTGGCCGCGTTTCTTTGCCATCAGCGAAGCGATCCTGCTGCTGTTGGGAGCGGCGTTGCTGGTCAGCGGTATCGAGCGGATCGGCGGGCAACTGCTCGGCATGGACTGGCCGGACGCGGTGTATCGCGGCATTGGCGAGGCGCTTTGGGACAGCAGCGCGATACTGGACGACGGCCATGGTTTCGGTGGATTCCTGGCTGACTTCACCGGCTATCGCGCCAGCCCCAGTGCGCTAACGTTGCTGGTGTGGCTCTGCTATTGGGGTGTCGTCGCGGGTTGGCTGCGGCCACGCAAGGCGCAAGACCTGCCATGTCCGACCTGAACCCTTGGCTCCAGCGCCTGGGCGACGGCATGCGGCGCCACGGTGCAAGCATTCGCGCCGTGCAATGGGCGGTGGTGCTGTTTTACGCAGTGCTGCTGGTGATACCGGCCCTGTTGCCATTGCCCGGCAGCCAGGCGCGCCTGTTCGACAACCTGACGCTGCTGGCACAGTTTCTGTTCTGGGGCCTGTGGTGGCCGTTCGTGTTGCTGTCGATCGTGTTGTTCGGGCGGCTCTGGTGTGGCGTGCTGTGTCCCGAAGGCGCCTTGAGTGAATGGGCCAGCCAGTACGGCAAGGGCCTGGGCATGCCCCGCGGGTTGCGCTGGGCCGGTTGGCCCACCGTGGCGTTCTGCCTGACCACCCTCTACGGTCAACTGATCAGCGTCTACGACTATGCCCAGGCTGCGTTGCTGATCCTGGGTGGCTCGACCGTCGCCGCGGTGATCGTTGGCCTGTTGTTCGCCCGCGGCAAGCGGGTGTGGTGCCGTTACCTGTGTCCAGTCAGCGGCGTCTTCGCCCTGCTCGCCCGTTTGGCGCCAGTGCATTTCCAGGTGAACGAACAACGCTGGCTGGAAAACCCCGCTCCACGGCGCCCTCCCCCCAACTGCGCGCCCTTGCTGGACATCCGCCGTATGCGCGGCGCCGCCGATTGCCATGCCTGTGGTCGCTGCAGCGGCCAACGCGATGCGGTGCGCCTGATTGCCCGCTCCAGTAATGAGGAAATCCTTCACTCTACCGCCAACACGCTCTCGCCCTGGGATGTTCGCTTACTGTTGTTCGGCGTCATCGGCCTGGCCATGGGCGCCTTTCAATGGACTGTCAGCCCTTGGTTCATTGCCCTCAAGCAAAGCCTGGCGCAATGGTTGGTCGCGCATGGATGGTTCTGGGCCTTACAGGACAACGCACCTTGGTGGCTGCTGACCCACTATCCGCAACTCAACGACAGCTTCAGTTGGCTCGATGGCTTTTGCATCGTCGTTTATCTGGGCATGAGTGCCTTGTTGCTGGGCACTTCGCTGATGCTATTGATGCGCCTGGCGGCAAGCATTTCGGGTGATCCCGCACAGTATTGGCCCTTGGCCATCACCTTGACGCCCCTTGGCGGTGCAGGACTGTTCCTCGGCTTGTCGGCCACCACGGTCAAGCTGCTGCGTTATGAAGGACTGCTGCTGGAATGGGTGCAGCCGGCACGGGCAGGGTTGCTGGTGCTGGCGATCGCATGGAGCCTGTGGTTGGGCTGGAAACGCCTGGGGCAGATGACTGCATCACCGATTCAACGACTGCCAGCCATGGCCTGCCTGGTCCTGGCCAGCGGCTTGGTGGGCTACGGCTGGTGGTTGCAGTTCTGGGGGTGGTGATCACCGCTCCAACACCTGAACTCCCACATCGGATTTGTGTTGCCCACAACATTCGGACACAACACAAAACCCTGTGGGAGCGAGCTTGCTCGCGATGACATCGGCACATCCAACATCACTGCAATCTGACCCTCCGCCATCGCGAGCAAGCTCGCTCCCACATCGGATTTGTGTTGCCCACAACATGCGGACACGACACAAATCCCTGTGGGAGCGAGCTTGCTCGCGATGACATCGGCACATCCAACATCACTACAATCTGACCCTCCGCCATCGCGAGCAAGCTCGCTCCCACATCGGATTTGTGTTGCCCACAACATGCGGACACGACACAAATCCCTGTGGGAGCGAGCTTGCTCGCGATGACATCGGCACATCCAACATCACTGCAATCTGACCCTCCGCCATCGCGAGCAAGCTCGCTCCCACAGGGATTTGCGGTGAGGTCGATTGCTGTGAAGCCTGGCAGTGCCTCGCCTACACCTTGAACCGCGCCACCGTCTCATGCAGTGAACCGGCCATCTGCGCCAGGTCCTGGCCGGCCGTATCGGTGTGTCGGGCGCCCAGCAGCACCTGTTCGGACAGGTTGCGAATGCCCACCAGGTTGCGGTCCACCTCTCGGGCCACCAGGGCCTGCTGTTCCGTGGCGCTGGCGATCATCAGGTTGCGCTCGTTGATCTGCGAAATCGAATGGGCGATTTCATCCAGAGCATCGCCGGAACGCTGGGCCACTAGCAGAGTGGCCTGCACCAGTTCACTGTTGTTTTGCATGGAGGTCACCGCGTGCCCGCTGTCCAGGCGGATATTGCCGATCATGTCCTCGATCTCCCGGGTCGAAACCTGGGTCCGATGGGCCAGAGCGCGGACTTCATCGGCGACCACCGCAAAACCACGCCCGGCATCACCCGCGCGAGCCGCTTCGATGGCAGCGTTCAGGGCCAGCAGGTTGGTTTGTTCGGCAATGCTGCGGATCACATCCAGCACCGAACTGATGTCCAGCACCCGCCCGGCCAATTGCTGGATGCGCTCGGAGCTGTCCGTCACACCGTCCGCCAACGCCGTGATGGACGCGACCGTTTCCTGAACCTGTTCACGGCCACGCTGGGCGGTTTGCTCGGATACTCGCGAAGCTTCGCTGGTGCTCACGGCATTGCGCGCCACTTCATCCACGGCGGCGGTCATCTGGTTCACCGCCGCCGCGGCCTGTTCGATTTCCTGCCCTTGCAACTGCAAGGTGCTGTTGGTCTGGCTGCTCACCGCGCTCAACTCTTCGGAGGAACTGGCCACCCGATCCACCGAGGCGGCAATGTGCCGGACCATGCTGTTGAGGCTCTGCTGCATGTCGTGCATGTTGCTCATCACGCTGTCGTTGGCGCCGACACCCACCGGCACGCGGATCGTCAGGTCGCCCTGGGCGATAAGGTTCAGCACCCGTGCCGCGTCATTGGGCTCACCGCCCAAGGGACGGGTCACGCTGCGGGTCACCAGTGTCGCGACGAGGCTCACCAGGGCCAGGCAAGCCAGCACCAACGCCAGCATGTTGCGCCGCGCCTCGCTGTAGCGCGCCTGGGCCAACTGTTCACGTTCGACAAAGACCTTGCCCTGCATCGCCATCATCACATCCAGGCTCTTGTACACCTCAAGCTCTGCCGGCATCACGCCTTGCTTGAGCTGTGTCATCGCCTCGTCCGTCGCGCCCTGGCGGATCAACGCCTGCACCTGGACGAACGCCGCCACATAGGCCTCGCGGCGCTTCTTCAACTCGGCATACGCGGCCTTGCCTTCGGGCTGATCGAACAACGGCTCCAACGTGGCGAAGGCCTGGGTGATGCGCTGCCGGGTGGTATCGATCGATTGCTGGACTTGCGCATTGTTCTTGTCGATCAACAAGTCCCGGGTGTTGCGGGCGTTATCGCGCACGCCCGTGGCGATCACCATGATCGGATCGATCTTCGGCCAATCCTGTCTGACGATCTGCTCGGCCTGGTCGCGCAGCATCGCCAGGTCGCTCAAGGCGTACAGCGCCAAGGCGATCAAGGCCAATGGAGCGATGGCGAAGCCGATCACGATACGTTGGGCAGTGGTGAGTCTGGTCATATCAAATGCTCCCTGTTCAACTACCTGCCAACTGGCAGCGCATTTGAAAACCTTGAAAAAAGTGTGGCCCGGTCATCCCGGGCCGCTGTCGGTCGTTCCGCCCTGCGCTCGTTCAACTGCGTAAGACGAACGAGGGGAACAACTCGCGCATGGCGGCCCACAGCTCAGGCTGCAAGGCTTGTGCCGAGACGCTGGAAAGATGGGGATCGAGCATCCGCGCGGTGCGCACCAATTGCACGGCGAACCGGCTGACACCGCGCTCGCTCAACCGTCGGGCCAGGGTCAGCAGTCGTTCGGGGTCGAACAGGTGCCAATGCACAGTGGTGCGGCATTCATAATCCACACCGCTGGCCAGCAGGTGGTCGAGGCTGCGCCAGTTGGCGGCGCCGCTGCCTTCGACCCGGGTCACGTCCAGGGCATCTTCGGGCAAGGCCTTGATGTCGAACCCCACCCAGTCGGCTTGCCCGACCACTTTGGCGAAGGCCGCCGGCTTGATTCCAGCGCTGTGCAGGCCGATGCGAAACCCCATCTGCCGTACCTCGTCCATGGCCGAGGCCAGGCCGTCCTGCAAGGTCGGCTCGCCGCCGCTGAACACCACGGCGTCGAGCAAGTCCTGGCGGCGTTGCAGGAACGCCAGGACCCGACACCAATCCACCTCCTCGCTGCCGCGCGGCGGGATCAGTTGCGGGTTGTGGCAGTAACGACAACGCCAGGCGCAGCCCTGGCAAAACAGTACGCAAGCCAATTGGCCCGGATAATCGAGGGTGGTCAGGGGCACCATGCCCCCGACCCGTAGCACTCGACTCATGGACGCCCGGCCGCGCTTTCGGTGAAGTGCAGCCGTTCGCGATGCTCAGACTGCTTGCCCGGGTTGAAGGCCGCCACCGGGCGGTGATAACCCATCACGCGGGTCCAGACTTCGCAACGTTGACGCTGTGCCTGCGGAAGAGATTGTGATGCGTTCATGGATGAAGCTCCTTGCGGTCGATGGATCGGGTCAGTGAACGCTGCCTGCCAACTGCTGTTGCAGCAGCAAGGCTTCGTCGCATTTGGGGCAGAACTCGTGTTCGCCGGCCAGGTAACCGTGCACCGGGCAGATGGAAAAGGTCGGCGTGATGGTCAGGTACGGCAGGCGGAAACGTCCCAGGGCCTTGCGCACCAGTTGCTTGCAAGCCTGAGTGGAGGAAATCTGCTCGGCCATGTACAGGTGCAACACGGTGCCCCCGGTGTACTTGCATTGCAGTTCGTCTTGCAGCTCCAGGGCTTCGAACGGATCGTCGGTGAAACCCACCGGCAATTGCGAAGAGTTGGTGTAGTACGGCGCAACCGGGCTGCCGGCCTGCAGGATATCGGGGTAGCGCTTGAGGTCTTCCTTGGCGAAGCGATACGTAGTGCCTTCGGCAGGCGTGGCTTCCAGGTTGTAGAGGTGGCCGGTTTCTTCCTGGAAACGCAGCAGCGTGGCCCGCACGTGATCCAGCAGTTTCAGGGCGAACGCCCGGCCCTGCTCGGTGTGCAGGCCTTGCTGGTCATCGGTGAAATTGCGCAGCATTTCGTGCAAGCCGTTCACGCCGATGGTGGAGAAGTGATTGCGCAAGGTACCCAGGTAGCGCTTGGTGTAGGGGTACAAACCGGCGTCCATGTGGTGCTGGATGACCTTGCGCTTGACCTCCAGGCTCTCTTTCGCCAGCTCCATGAGGGCATCGATGCGTTGCAGCAACGCACTGGTATCGCCTTTGTACAAGTAGCCCAGGCGTGCGCAGTTGATCGTCACCACCCCCAGCGAGCCGGTCTGTTCCGCCGAGCCGAACAGGCCGCCACCGCGCTTGAGCAGTTCGCGCACGTCCAGCTGCAGACGGCAACACATCGAGCGCACCTGGTTGGGTTGCATGTCCGAATTGAGGAAATTCTGGAAATACGGCAGGCCATAACGGGCGGTCATTTCGAACAGGCGGTCGGCGTTCTCGCTGTCCCACGGGAAGTCATGGGTGATGTTGTAGGTCGGGATCGGGAACGTGAACACTCGCCCTTTAGCATCACCGGCTTGCATCACCTCGATGTAGGCGCGGTTGATCAGCTCCATTTCCACTTGCAGGTCGCCATAAGCGAACGGCATTTCTTCGCCGCCGATCACCGGAATCTGCTCGCGCAGGTCCTGCGGGCAGACCCAGTCGAACGTGAGGTTGGTGAACGGCGTTTGCGTGCCCCAGCGCGACGGTACGTTGAGGTTGTAGATGAACTCCTGCAACGACTGGCGAACCTCGTCGTAGCTGAGTTGGTCCTTGCGCACGTAGGGCGCCAGGTAGGTGTCGAACGAGCTGAACGCCTGGGCCCCGGCCCATTCGTTTTGCAGGGTGCCGAGGAAATTCACCATCTGTCCCAGGGCGCTGCTCAGGTGCTTGGGTGGCCCGGCCTCGACCCGGCCTGGCACGCCGTTGAGGCCTTCGTGCAACAGGGTGCGCAAGGACCAGCCGGCACAGTAGCCGGCGAGCATGTCCAGGTCGTGGATATGCAGGTCGGCCTCGCGGTGGGCCTGGCCGATGGCCTGGCTGTAGACCTCATCGAGCCAGTAGTTGGCGGTGACCTTGCCCGATACATTGAGGATCAGCCCGCCGAGGGAGTAACCCTGGTTGGCGTTGGCTTGCACGCGCCAGTCTTCACGGTCCAGGTATTCGTTCATCGAGGTGGCGACTTCCACCAGGGTGCGGCGATCCCGGCGCAGGCGGCCGTGTTGCTCGCGATAGACGATGTAGGCACGCATGGAGAGGAAGAAACCGGCATCCATCAGCACCCGCTCGACGCGGTCCTGGATCTGCTCGACGTTCAACCGCGCTTGCCCTTCCAACCGCGCCAACACCGCCTCCAGCAACCCTTCGGCTTCGGCTTCAGCGTACTCGCCGGTGGCCTTGCCGGCAGCGATCAGCGCTTGGCGGATCTTGTCCGCGTCAAAGGCGACCACGCTGCCATCGCGCTTGTGCAAGCGGTTACAGCCTACTGAGATCAACGTGCTCTGCATTTTGGCTCCAGACACTACATATAGATTTTTAAAATCTTAAAAACACAACATGCAGTGGATAGTACGGACAAAGGCACGGGTTGCAATTGATCGATATCAAGAATCGAGGGTGGGTCAGCAGCATTGAGGTTGACCTTGCTGCCGCCATCGCGAGCAAGCTCGCTCCCACATTGGTTTTCAGGCGACTGCAATTTCTGCGTACACCACAAATCCCCTGTGGGAGCGAGCTCCCACATTGGTTTCAGGCGACTGCGATTTCTGCGTACACCACAAATCCCCTGTGGGAGCGAGCTCCCACATTGGTTTCAGGTGACTGCGATTTCTGCGTACACCACAAATCCCCTGTGGGAGCGAGCTTGCTCGCGATGGCGGCGGTACATTCAACATATGCAGTGAAGCTCAGCCCCCACTCATGTTCATGAACCGCACAATCTGCACCTCCCCGCCAGGGCTGAAGTCGTGGCGCAGGGGTTTGCCGCGCAACGCCTGCTGCACCGCCTGGATCACCGGTTGGTCTTCCAGCGGATAACGCCGCAGCAAGCCGCGCAGGTCGAGGGAGTCTTCCTGTCCCAGGCACAACAGCAAGCGCCCTTCAACGGTCATGCGCACGCGGTTGCAACTGGCGCAGAAGTTATGGGTGTTGGGCGATATGAAACCGATCCGGGTATCCGGATGCCGTTCCAAACGCACATAACGCGCCGGCCCGCCGCTGTTCTCGGCACTGTCGAGCAGTCGGTGATGATGGGCGATCTGCGCCCTTACCTCATCGCTGGAACAGAACGCCTCACCCCGGGAACGCCCGACCTCCCCCAAGGGCATTTCCTCGATGAAACTGATATCGATCCGTTGTTCGATGGCGTACTGCACCAGCGCCGGGACTTCATCGAAGTTGCGCCCTTTCATCACCACGCAGTTGAGTTTGATCCGTTCGAACCCGGCCGCCTTCGCCGCCTCAATGCCGGCCAGCACCTGGTCCAGGTTGCCGTTGCGGGTGATCGCCCGAAAGCGTTCCCCGTCCAGGCTGTCGAGGCTGATGTTCATGCGTTTGACCCCAGCATCGACCAGCGGCTGGGCCAGGCGCCCCAGCTGCGAGCCGTTGCTGGTCATCACCAGTTCCCGCAAGCCGGGCAATGCCGCGATCTCGCGACACAGCCCGACAATGCCCGGACGGATCAACGGCTCGCCACCGGTCAGGCGAATTTTCTTCACCCCCAGGCCGACGAACAGCCGTGCCAGCCGTTGCAACTCTTCCAGGGTCAACACCTGCTGGCGCGGCAGGAAGGTCATGTTCTTCGCCATGCAATACACACAGCGAAAATCACAACGATCAGTCACCGACATCCGCAAATAATCTATCTGGCGCCCAAACCCGTCCTGCAACACGGCGTTCATGTATATCCCCCGATTGAGCCAGTGCTCACTGCACCAGCGGCGAGTCGGCACCCTGAAGATGAATGCCACGGATGTCCGCCGCACCGATCAGGGTTTGCAGGTACTGCACCAACGCTTTTTGCCACACGCCCTGCTGCAACTGGGTACGAATCGCCGTCGCCACCGCCTCGTAAGGCAACGGCTGGCCTTCGATACGCTGGTCGATACTGATCACGTGCCAGCCATAACGGCTTTCCAAGGGTTTGCTGGCCAGGCCCGCTGGCAAGGTGAACAATTGGCGCTCCAGCTCGGGCACGGTCTGGCCCTTGCTGATCTGCCCCAGTGAGCCGCCCTGCTCCTTGGACGGACACGCCGAATGCTTCAGCGCCAGTTCGGCAAAGCTGCCCGGGAACTGGTCCAGCCGCTCCAGTAGCAACTCGGCCTGGGCGAGGGCCAGGCTGCGCGACTCGGCATCGTCCGGCGCACATTCGAGCAGGATGTGCCGTACCGCCAACAATGGGGCGCTATGAAAGCGCGCTCGATTGCTCTCGTAGTAACGCAGGCAAGTCGCCTCGTCACAGTTCGGCACCTGAACCTCACGTTCAAGGAGCAGCCGCGTGGCCGCCTCCTCTTCGTTTTCACCGGCGCCGACCTGCAGCGCCAGGCCCAACTCGGCAATACGCTGCTGAAGCAGTTCGCGTATCACCAAGGCCCGCGCGGCCTGATAGACCGCATCCTCGCGACTGTCAGCCGGGTGATATTGCAGTTCCTGGGCCATCGCCTGTGGGGTGATCGACACCCCGTTGACGCTGATGATCGGCCACTCCTGCTCACTGCTGGCGATCAATTGAGGGGCTTGATCAGCCGCCACCGGCTCGGCCTGGGCCGGTTCGAACTGCACCGCCCCGGCCGGTTCGACATCGGCAACCGGCGCGCTCACCGGTGCCGCTTTTGCCGAAGAACCGCAGCCGCCACTGCCGCCACCACTACCGCCACATCCGCATCCACTCGCCATGATCTTCTCCTCAAAACTTCTGCCGAACGATTTGATAACGACGTCCCAGGTACCAGACCGGCGCACTGACGATATGGACCAGACGAGTGAACGGGAACAACACGAACAAGGTCAGGCCCAGCACCACATGGAGCTTGTAGACCAGGCCCACCGGCGCTATCGAGGTGGCCGCTTCCACCGGACGCAACAGCACAGTGTTCTGGGCCCAGTCGGCCAGCATCACCATCACCGAACCGTCCATGTGCGCGGTCGAAGCGACGATGGTCATCAGCCCCAGCACCAGTTGCACCAGCAGTACCACCAGCACCAGGATGTCCGAGACATTGGAGGTGGCACGGACCCGCGGGTCAGTCAGGCGGCGGTTAAGCAACATCACCAGGCCGATCAGGCCCAGCACACCGAAGAAGCCACCGGAAACCATTGCCAGCAACTGCTTGTTCTCGGTGCTCAGTACATGGTGGTAGATCGCCGAAGGCGTCAGCAGGCCGACAAAGTGCCCGGCCAGCACGAACAGCACGCCGACGTGGAACAGGTTGCTCGCCACCCGCATGCCGCGCTTGTTCAGCATCTGGCTGGAACCGGCCTTCCAGGTGTACTGGGACAGGTCGAACCGTGCCCAACTGCCGAGCAGGCAAATCGCCAAAGCGACATAGGGGTAGACCCCGAACAACAACAGATCCCATTTAGACATTGCCCACCTCCCCGGCTGGCGCTGCGGCCAACCCTTCATGCTGAAAATCCACCCAGTGCAACGGCACCGCACTTTCATCCCGCGCCTTGCCCGGCGCGCTGGGCAGCGAACTGCAACGGTCCTGCTGTTCGGCCTTCATGAAATCCACTGCCTCTTCTTCCCATATCTTGTCCAGGGCTTCGAGGGAGTCGTCCCGTGGCTCGGCCTTCACTTGCTCGCGCAGCTCGGCCACCGCCACCTGAGGCTCGGCCCCAGCGATTTGCAGCAAGGCCCGGAAGCAACTGGCGTAGGCGCTTTCACGCTCGTCCAGGCGCGCCGCAAGCAAGGCCAGCAGGTGCGCCACATCGGCCAGGCCCTCGCGGGCCTCGATGTCTTCACGAGTGGACAGGAACTCCAGGTACAGCGGGATGTAATCGGGCAGCTCCTTGACGCCGATGGCAAAGCCGGCCTCTTCGTACTGGGCCATCATGTCCACCATGGCCTGACCGCGGTCGCGGGACTCGCCATGGACATGTTCGAACAACAGCAGCGACAGGGCGCGGCCACGACCGAACAGCGCACCGTAGTGTTCCTGCCCGTCCATCAGGTCCTTGCCGCAGATCACCTCGAGCAACTCGAACAACCCGGCGCGCTGGTTCGGACTGATTTCCCGCGCTTGGAGAATCGCTTGTTCCAGCTCGTCCCGACCGGCCACCAGGGTCTCGGTCGGGTAGTCGAGCAGCAACGAAATCACCTTGAGAATGCGCATGCTCATTCCTCCCACAACTGCACGGTTTTGATCACATCGCGGCGATTGGCCTTCTTGCCGCCGAACATGTTGGTGTCGGAACTGCCGCTGCAACCGCTGCCGAAACTGAAACCACAACCGGAGCGTTCGGCGAACGCATCGCTCATGGCGTCTTCGCGGTGGGCGCTTGGCACAACGAAACGATCCTCGTAGTTGGCGATGGCCAGGTAGCGGTACATCTCTTCCACCTGGTTCACGCTCAAGCCAACGTCGGCCAGCACTTGCAGATCCTGCACGCCGTCCACTTGTTCGGAACGCTTGTAGGCACGCATCGCCAGCAGACGCTTGAGGGCGCGCTTGACCGGTTTTTCATCGCCGGCGGTGAGCATGTTCGCCAGGTAACGCAGCGGGATGCGCAGGCTGTCGACGTCCGGGATCACCCCGTTCATGCCCACGGTGCCAGCGGCGGCCGCATTCTGGATTGGCGACAGTGGCGGCACGTACCAGACCATTGGCAAAGTGCGGTACTCAGGGTGCAGCGGCAGCGCGAGTTTCCAGTCCACGGCCATTTTGTAGACCGGCGAGCGTTGCGCCGAATCGATCACCGACTGCGGCACGCCATCGGCCAGGGCCTGGCGAATCACCGCTGGGTCATTCGGGTCGAGGAAAATCTCCAGTTGTTTCTCGTACAGGTCCTGCTCATTGGCGGTGCTGGCCACTTCGCTGATACGGTCGGCGTCATACAACAGCACACCGAGGTAGCGAATCCGCCCGACGCAGGTTTCCGCGCAGACGGTCGGCATCCCGGCTTCGATGCGCGGGTAGCAGAAGATGCATTTTTCCGACTTGCCGCTCTTCCAGTTGAAATAGATCTTCTTGTACGGGCAGCCGCTGATGCACATGCGCCAGCCGCGGCACTTCTCCTGGTCGATCAGGACGATGCCGTCCTCTTCGCGCTTGTAGATCGCGCCGCTTGGGCAGGACGCCGCGCACGCCGGGTTCAGGCAGTGCTCGCACAGGCGTGGCAGGTACATCATGAACGTGTTTTCGTACTCGCCGTAGATGTCCGCCTGGATCTTGTCGAAGTTCTTGTCCTTGCGCCGCTTGGCGAATTCGGTGCCGAGGATTTCCTCCCAGTTCGGGCCCCATTCGATTTTCTGCATGCGCTTGCCGGACACCAGCGAACGCGGCCGCGCGGTGGGCTGATGCTCGCCCAGCGGTGCGGTGTGCAGGTGCTGGTAGTCGAAGTCGAACGGTTCGTAGTAATCGTCCAGGCTCGGCAGGTCCGGGTTGGCGAAGATGTTCGCCAGCACGCGGAACTTGCCACCGATGCGCGGGTTGATCGAACCGTCGGCGTTGCGGATCCAGCCGCCCTTCCACTTGTCCTGGTTTTCCCATTCCTTGGGGTAGCCGATACCCGGCTTGGATTCAACGTTGTTGAACCAGGCGTATTCCATGCCTTCACGGCTGGTCCAGACGTTTTTGCAGGTGATCGAGCAAGTGTGGCAGCCGATGCATTTGTCCAGGTTCAGGACCATGCCGATTTGTGAGCGAATCTTCATCTCAGTTCTCCTCGATATCAGTCGGCAGTGGACGCGGCAAATCATCGCCACTGGAACCATCGAGCCAATCGACTTTGGACATCTTGCGCACCACGACGAACTCGTCGCGGTTGCAACCGACCGTGCCGTAATAGTTGAAGCCATAGGCCTGTTGGGCGTAGCCACCGATCATGTGGGTGGGCTTGAGCACCACGCGGGTCACCGAGTTGTGGTGGCCACCACGGGTCTTGGTGGTTTCCGAGCCGGGCACGTTCACGATCCGTTCCTGGGCGTGATACATCATCACCATGCCTTCCTTGACCCGCTGGCTGACCACCGCGCGGGCGGTCAGCGCGCCGTTGACGTTGAAGCATTCGATCCAGTCGTTGTCCTCGATACCGGCGCGCTTGGCGTCGATTTCCGAGAGCCAGACAATCGGCCCGCCACGGCTCAAGGTCAGCATCAGCAGGTTGTCGCTATAAGTGCTGTGGATGCCCCACTTCTGGTGCGGGGTGATCCAGTTCAGGACGATCTCGGTCTCGCCATTGCTGCGCTTGCCCTTCACACCGGCGATGGTGCGGGTGTTGACCGGTGGCCGGTAGCTCATCAACTGCTCGCCGAACGCCTGCATCCACGGGTGATCCTGGTAGAACTGCTGGCGACCGGTGATGGTGCGCCATGGAATCGCCTCGTGAACGTTGGTGTAGCCGGCGTTGTAGCTCACGTGATCGTCTTCCAGGCCAGACCAGGTGGGGCTGGAAATGATCTTGCGCGGCTGAGCCTGGATATCACGGAAGCGAATCGCCTCATGCTCCTTGGAGACCGCCAGGTGGCTGTGGTCGATACCGGTGAATTCCGACAGCGCAGCCCAGGCTTTCACCGCGACATGGCCGTTGGTTTCCGGGGCCAGGGACAGGATCACTTCGGCGGCGTCGATGGCGCTGTCGATCTTCGGCCGCCCTTGGCTGATACCCGCCTCGACTTCCTTGTGGTTCAGCTCACCGAGGAATTTGACTTCAGTGTCGGTGTTCCAGTTGATGCCCTTGCCTCCGTTGCCAAGCTTCTCGAGCATCGGCCCCAGGGACGTGAACTGCTTGTAGATGTTCGGGTAGTCGCGCTCCACCACCTGCAGGTTCGGTGCGTTCTTGCCCGGGACCGGCGCCACACCGGCACTTTTCCAGTCGGTGCCGCCAAAGGGTTGGGCCAGCTCGCCGACGCTGTCATGCATCAACGGCACGGTGACCAGGTCCTTCTCGATACCCAGGTGGCCGACCGACATGGCGGAAAACGCCTTGGCGATGCCTTTGTAGATTTCCCAGTCCGAACGCGACTCCCAGGCCGGATCGATAGCAGCCGACAGCGGATGGATGAACGGGTGCATGTCCGAGGTGTTCATGTCGTCTTTTTCGTACCAGGTAGCGGTCGGCAAGACGATGTCGGAATACACGCAGGTCGAGGACATGCGGAAGTCCAGGGTGGTCACCAGGTCGAGCTTGCCAATGGCGCCCTCGTCGACCCATTCGGCCTCGGTAGGCTTGCATTCGGAGCTATGGCCGATGTCTTCGTTCATCACCCCGTTCTTGGTACCCAGCAGGTACTTGAGCATGTACTCGTGGCCCTTGCCCGAGGAGCCCAGCAGGTTGGAGCGCCAGATGAACATGTTGCGCGGGAAGTTCACCGGGCTGTCAGGCTGTTCGCAGGCAAAGCGCAGGGAACCGTCCTGCAGCGACTTGACCACATAGTCCTTGGGCTCCAGGCCCGCGGCGGCGGCATCGCGGCAGATGTGCAACGGGTTGGTGTTGAGCTGCGGCGCGCTCGGCAACCAGCCGGCCCGTTCGGCGCGGATGTTGTAGTCCAGGGCGTGTTCGGGGAATTGCGATTTGTCGGCCAACGGCGAGAGCACGTCGTGCATGCTCATCTTCTCGTGGCGCCATTGCGAGCTGTGGCCATAGAAGAAGCTGGTGCCGTTCATCTGCCGTGGCGGACGGTTCCAGTCCAGGCCGAAGGCCAGGGGCAGCCAGCCGCATTGCGGACGGAGTTTTTCCTGGCCGACGTAGTGGGCCCAGCCGCCGCCGGTCTGGCCGACGCAACCGCAGAGCATGAGCATGTTGATCAGCCCGCGGTAGTTCATGTCCATGTGGTACCAGTGGTTCATCGCCGCACCGACGATGATCATCGAGCGTCCACGGGTCTTGTCGGCGTTGTCGGCGAACTCGCGAGCGATCTGGATCGCCTTCTCGCGGCTCACGCCGGTGATCTGCTCTTGCCAGGCCGGGGTGCCCGGTACCGAGGCGTCGTCGTAGTCCTTGGCGACGTTGGCGCCACCCAGGCCACGGTCGATGGCCAGGTTGGCCGCCGACAGGTCGAACACGGTGGCGACTTTCGCCACGCTGCCGTCGGCCAGCACCACACTGTGCACCGGAACGCGACGGTATTGCACCGCAGCACCAGCCACATGCTGGAAGTACTCCTGGGCCTCGCCGGCAAAATACGGGAAGGCCACTTCAGCGACGTCGCCGCCGATCAGGCTCAGCTTGAGGTCGATCTCACGGCCCTCGCCGCCCTCACGAGGCAGGATGTTCCACTTGCCCTTCTCACCCCAGCGATAACCGATGGAGCCCTGGGGCGAAACCAGCTCGCCGTTGGCATCCAGAGCGATGGTTTTCCATTCCGGGTTGTTCTCCTGACCAAGGTTTTCAGTCAGGTCACTGGCGCGCAGGAAGCGGTCGGGCTGGTAACCGGCACCCGGGGCCATGCCGAGCATCGGCTTGAGCATCACCAGCACCGGTAGGTCGGTGTAGCGCTTGGCGTATTCGGTGAAATAGGCGCTGGGCTTGTCCAGGTGGAATTCTTTGAAGATCACATGGTTGAAGGCCTGGGCCAGCGCGGCGTCGGTGCCCTGCTTGGGGTTGAGCCACAGGTCGGTGAGCTTGGCGACTTCCGAGTAGTCCGGTGTAATCGCCACGGTCTTGGTGCCCTTGTAGCGCACTTCGGTGAAGAAGTGCGCGTCGGGGGTACGGGTCTGCGGAACGTTGGAACCCCAGGCAATGATGTAGTTGGAGTTGTACCAGTCGGCCGATTCCGGCACGTCGGTCTGCTCACCCCAGACCATCGGCGAGGCTGGCGGCAAGTCGCAGTACCAGTCATAGAAGCTCAGGCACACGCCACCGATCAGCGACAGGTAGCGCGAGCCGGCGGCATAGCTGACCATCGACATGGCCGGGATCGGCGAGAAGCCGACCACGCGGTCCGGGCCGTGTTCCTTGACGGTGTAGACGTTGGCCGCGGCGATGATCTCGTTGACTTCTTCCCAGTTGGAACGGATGAAACCGCCCATGCCGCGCTTGCTTTTATAGGAGTCAGCCTTGGCCTTGTCCTCGACGATGCTGGCCCAGGCCTCCACCGGTGGCAGGGTCTGCCGGGCTTCGCGCCACAGCTTGAGCAATGGCTTGCGGATCTTCGGGTACTTGAGCCGGTTGGCACTGTAGATGTACCAGCTGTAGCTGGCGCCGCGAGGGCAGCCGCGTGGCTCGTGGTTGGGCAGGTCGTTACGGGTGCGCGGGTAGTCGGTCTGCTGGGTTTCCCAGGTGATCAGGCCGTTCTTGACGTAGATCTTCCACGAGCACGAACCGGTGCAGTTCACTCCATGGGTGGAACGCACGATCTTGTCGTACTGCCAGCGGGAACGGTAGACGTTCTCCCAATCGCGGGACTCCTTGCGGGTCTCGCCATGGCCGTCGGAAAACTCGCCTTGCTTGCGGTTGAAAAACCGCAGTTGATCCAATAAATGACTCACAGTGTGTTCCTCTCAGGCTTGCTCCGCGGGGTCTGCGCCCCGCCCACGCAGGTTTAGGTTCGGCTTAGCAAGGTGTCGCGGCGCCCTTGCGGGCGTACCACCACCAAGTCACCACGATGCAGCTCAGGTAAAAGCCGACGAACATGTAGAAGGCCATCTCCGGGCCGCCGGTCAGGGCCATCGAAGTGCCAAAGGATTTGGGGATGAAGAACGCCCCGAAGGCGCCCATGGCCGAGCTGAAACCCAGCACCGCGGCCGACTCCTTGCCGGCGTTCTTGATCGCTTGCTCGCGCAGTTCGGGCTTTTTGCCCAAGGCGGCTTTTTCATGCAGGGTGCGGAAAATCACCGGGATCATCCGGAAGGTCGAACCGTTGCCCACGCCGGTGGTAATGAACAGCAACATGAACATGCCCAGGAAGCCGTAGAAGTTGCCGCCCTGGCCGCCTTGCGGCAGGAAGTGCAAGACCCCGAAGACCATCGCGATCATCAGGACGAAGTTCCACAAAGTGACCTTCGCGCCACCGAGCTTGTCCGCCAGCCAGCCGCCCAGTGGCCGCACCAAGGCACCGACCAGCGGGCCAAGGAAAGCGAACTTCAGGGCGATGACTTCCGGGAACGAGGTCTTGATCAGCAGTGGAAAGGCGGCGGAGAAACCGATGAATGAACCGAAGGTCGCCAGGTACAACCAGCACATCAGCCAGTTGTGCTTGCGCTTGAAAATCACTGCCTGCTCGCTGAACGAAGCACGGGCGCTGGACAAGTCATTCATGCCGAACCAGGCAATCAGGGTCACGGCGAGGATGAACGGCACCCAGATGAAACCGGCGTTCTGCAGCCACAACGAGCTGCCATCAGCCAGCACCTGCGGCTGACCGCCCATGAAGCCGAACACACCGAAAGAGATCACCAGCGGCACGCTGAACTGCATCACCGACACACCCAGGTTACCCAGCCCGGCGTTCAGGCCCAAGGCGGTCCCCTGTTGGGACTTGGGATAGAAGAAGCTGATGTTGGACATGCTCGATGCAAAGTTGCCGCCACCAAAACCGCAGAGCAGTGCGATCAACACGAACACGCTGTAGGGCGTGGCCGGGTTCTGTACGGCGAAGCCCATCCACAACGCAGGCACCAGCAGCGACGCGGTGCTCAGGGCGGTCCAGCGCCGGCCACCGAAGATCGGCACCATGAACGAATAGAAGATGCGCAAGGTCGCGCCGGACAGGCCCGGCAACGCCGCCAGCCAGAACAACTGGTCGGTGGTGAAGCTGAAGCCGATGGCATTCAGGCGCACGATCACCGTGCTCCAGACCATCCATACGGCGAAGGCCAACAGCAGCGCCGGAATCGAAATCCACAGGTTGCGCCGGGCGGTCTGTTTGCCACTTTTGCCCCAGAACGCGGGGTCTTCCGGGCGCCAGTCATGAATGACCGGGCCCTTTTCAGGCGTTTGCAGAACGGACATGTTCTTCTCCTTGGGCAATGCTGGAAAACGGGGATTGGGTGGCCGGCGGCTGTTTACCGAGCAGCGGGCGCTTACGCATTTCGCTGAAGTACATCCAGGTCAGGGACACCCAGACCACGCCGTACATCAACATGAAGCAGGACGAGCGCACGCCGGTGAGGTCCACCAGGGCGCCAAACATGATCGGCAGCACGAACCCGCCCAAGCCGCCGGCCAGGCCGACGATGCCGGACACCGCGCCCATGTTTTTCGGGTAGTCGTTGGCGATGTACTTGAAGACCGAGGCCTTGCCGAACGCGAAGGCGATGCCCATCACGAACAGCAGCACGGTGAACAGCGTGGCGCTGAGACCGATGTGGAAATCGACGATGCCGTTGACGGTCTGTACTTGCAGTTGAGTCTGGGGGTAGGACAGCAGGAACAGGCAGATCCAGCTGACCCACAACACCCACCAGGTCACGCTCTGGGCGCCCCAGCGGTCGGACATCCAGCCGCCGACCGCCCGCAGCACGCCACCGGGCAGGGAGAAACAGGCCGCCAGCAGCGCCGCGCTTTGCAGGCTGAAGCCGTATTCCTGCACGTAGTATTTGGTCATCCACAGGGCCAGGGCCACGTAGCCGCCGAACACGATCGAGTAGTACTGGCAGTAGCGCCACACGGCCGGTTCTTTGAGGGTTTTCAATTGCTCGCGCAAGGTCGCGCCGCCAGTGCCGCTGTGTTCCTTTTTCTCGCTGGTGAGAAACCAGAACAGCAGCGCGGTAATGAACAGGATGGCGCTGAACACTTTCGGCACCAGGTGCCAGGAGCCGAAGGCGATCAACGCCGGGGCGAGGAACTTGGTCACCGCCGCCCCGGCATTGCCGGCGCCGAAGACACCCATGGCAAAACCCTGGTTCTGCTTGTCGAACCACTTGGCGACGTAGGCGATGCCCACCGAGAACGAGCCGCCAGCCAGGCCGACGAACAGGCCCAACACCAGGAACTGCCAGAAGGCAGTCGCCAGGGTGATCAGGTACAGCGGCAACACGCAGGACAGCATCAGCAGGAAGAACACGATCCGTCCGCCAAAGCGGTCGGTCAGAAGGCCCAGGGGCAAACGCACCAGCGAACCGGTCAACACCGGCGTGGCGGCCAGCAGGCCGAATTGGGTTTCGTTGAGGGCCAGCATTTCCTTGATCGGAACGCCGAGCACGGCAAACATCATCCAGACCATGAAGCACACGGTGAAGGCCAAGGTACTCATCCCTAGTACCAGCCCTTGTTGCACTTGCGCTCGCATCACGATGCACTCCGTCAGTTCGATGGGCGCAGCCTAGTGATGCGAACCCCGCAAAAACTTGACCTGAGTCAACGTGCCCCGAGGCGGTACTGGTCTATGCTTGGCCCGTCTACCTCTAAGGAGGTAGATCCAGATACCGATAAAACCCTTTGTTTATCAGTATCTTGAGCAAGTCTGCCGAAGCTTTTATCGAAACGGAGCGGCCGACAACTCTTTAGAGGTAGTGCGCCCAGGATTGGCTGCTATACCCCAGTTCCAGGGCGCCCCTATGCTCGGCTCACCGATTTTCCTCGCAGGTCAACGCCGATGATGCGCTGGCTGCGCAGCTCCCTGCCCGCTCGCGCCGGGCTGGCGGTGATCCTCATTGCCATCCTGGCCCTGGCCAGCTCCCTGAGCGCCGGGTTGATCGCCTGGTTCAGCCAGGGCGATGCGGCAGCCATCAACACCGCCGGCTCCGTGCGCATGGAGACCTACCACCTGAGCTGGAAACTGGCGGCTGGGGCCAACGACGACATCGCCCCGATTATCGACAGCCTGCAACAGCGCCTCGACAGCCCTGCCCTGCGCGCCGTACTGGAAGACGGGCCCACGACGTCCCTGCACCAGAGCTACCAGAACCTTGTGCAACGCTGGAACCAGACCCTGCGCCCGGCCATCGAGCGCGGCGATGCGGCGTTTTTCCAGGCCAGCGCCAGTTCCTTCGTCGAACAACTGGACCAGTTCGTGACCCTGCTGCAACGCCAGAGCGAGCACAAACAAGGCTGGCAGCAGACGATCCAGGGCATGGCGTTGTTCAGCACCATGATCATCCTGCTGATCGGCCTGTATGAGTTGCAGTACGGCGTGGTCACGCCCTTGCAGGAACTGGTCGACGCCACCCAGCGCTTTCGCCGGGGCGAGTTCCAGGTGCGGGTCAATCATCAGTCCGAGGATGAGTTGGGCCAGTTGGCGACGAGCTTCAACACCATGGCCGAGACCATCGAGCAATCTCATCGCACCTTGGAAAACCAGGTCCAGCAAAAGACCTTGAACCTGCAACAGGCCAATGCCGCCCTGGAGTTGCTGTACCAGAGCAGTCGCAACCTCGCCACCCGCCAGGCCAACGCCGAAGGGCTGGATGAATTGATCCGGCGCTTCCAACAGCGGCTGCCCGGCCTGCGCCTGTCGCTGTGCCTGCAAGGGCAATTGCAGGCGCCGGCCCGGCAACTGCTGGCCCTGCATGGTGCCGCCAGCCGCGAGGTGTGCGCCAGCAGCGATTGCGCCACCTGCCAGAAACATCACACTGCCCGGCCGCAGACCTTCAGCATCAGTAACCAGGGCACTGAGCTGGGTGAGCTCAAGGCGCACTTTGTCGACGGCCACGCGGCGCAGCCCTGGGAAACCGCGTTGATCCAGGCCCTGGCCAACCTGATCGGCACGTCGCTGTCGCTCAAGCGCCAACGCGAACAGGACCATCGCCTGCTGCTGCTCGATGAACGCACGATCATTGCCCGGGAGTTGCATGATTCCCTGGCCCAGGCCCTGTCGTACATGAAGTTGCAAGTCAGCCGCATGCAGACCCTGATGCGTCGGGGCGAGCCGGTGCAGACCCTGGAAACCGTCACCGGCGAACTGCGCGAAGGCCTCAACAACGCCTACCGCCAGTTGCGCGAATTGCTGACGACCTTCCGTTTGCAGATCCACGACGACGGCCTGGTCGAGGAGCTCAAGGACACCGCCGAAGAGTTCTCCAACCGAGGCGACTTCAAGGTGCACCTGTTCGTTGACAGCCTGGCTTTCGAGCTGTCGGCCAGCGAGCAGATCCACATTCTGCAGATCACCCGTGAAGCCCTGTCCAACTGCCTGCGCCATGCCCATGCCGAGAACGCCTGGCTCGAACTGCGCCAGGAAGGCGAGACGGTGCGGCTGTCAATCGAAGACGATGGCCGAGGCTTCAGTGGCGAAGTGGACCAGCGCGAACATCATGGCCTGAACATCATGAACGAACGGGCCCGCAGCCTGCGTGGCCAATTGCAGATTCTCTCCCGAACACCCCAGGGCACCCGTATCCAGGTGCATTTCCAACCGGAATTCCTGGGCCAACACACCGAAGGCCTCGCAACATGAACGCCCCTCTGCGTCACACCCTGCTATTGGTCGACGATCACCCGATGATGCGTCGCGGGATCCGCCAGATGCTCGAGCTCGAAGACGATTTGCAGATCGTCGGCGAAGCCAACCACGGCGAAGAAGCCCTGACGCTGATCGAACCGCTCAAGCCCGACCTGGTGCTGCTGGACAACAACATGCCGCAGATGAACGGCATCGAAACCCTGCGTCGGCTGCGCGCCATGCACTACACCGGCAAGGTGCTGCTGTTCACCGTGTCCGACGCCGAAGACGACATTCGCGATGCGCTGCGCCTGGATGCCAACGGCTACCTGCTCAAGGACATGGAACCTGAACTGCTGATCCAGTACATCCGCGATGCCCTCAACGGCGCGCTGGTGATCAGCCCCGGCCTGACCCGCGTCATGGCCCAGGCCCTGCGCTCCCCGCCCCGGCAGACCGAAGTGGAACTGACCGAGCGCGAACGCCAGGTCCTCAAGACCATCGCCGGCGGCTACAGCAACAAAGTCATCGGACACAAACTGGGCATCACCGAAGGCACGGTCAAGGTCCATGTGAAAAACCTGCTGCACAAGCTCGGCCTGCGTTCACGGGTCGAAGCGGCCGTATGGGCCATGGAGCATCTGCGCGGAGCGGGCTAGCCCAGCCAACACATCCCCCCTGTGGGAGCACAGCTTGCTCGCGATAGCGGTGGGCCAGACAACTCAATACTGACTGATCCGACGCTATCGCGAGCAAGCTTTGCTCCCACAAGGTTTGTGTCTTGAGCGGGGGCCCATCCCTCTTCCGAGGTAGGCCTGCCGAGGCATAGGCTGGCGACGCCTTGGGCCCTACCATGAGGGTACGCGGAGGTACGCCATGCTGACTCACCCTTCCATCGTTTTACTGTTGCGTCGTCACCACCTGTTCAGCCAATTGCCGGAGCGGATTTTCGAGGACGTGTGCAACCTCGCCGTCCTCAAGCGCCTGCCCTGCAACAGCACGCTCATGCACCAGGGCGACCCGGCCAAGCGGTTTTTCCTGCTGGTCAGTGGGCAGATCAAGTTGTACCGGGTCACCGGCGAAGGCCAGGAAAACCTGGTGGAGATCATCCAGCCCGGCCAGACCTTCGCCGAGGCCCTGCTGTTCAGCCAGGCCCGTTGCTACCCGGTCAGCGCGGCGGCGATCAAGGACAGTGTGCTGGTGAGTGTCGAAGGCACGCATTATCGCAAGGCCCTCGAGGACCAGCCCATGGTTTGCCTGGCGATCCTGGCGAGCATGAGCATCCATCTGCACCAGCGCCTGAAGGATATCGACAACCTGACCTTGGCCAGCGCCAGTCGGCGGGTGATCAATTTCCTGTTGCAGGAGCGGGATCCGCGGGATGGTCAGGTGGTGTTGCAGGTGTCCAAGCGTCTGGTGGCTTCCAAGCTGGGGATCCAGCCGGAGACGTTTTCGCGGATTCTTCATCGGTTGGTGGATGGGGGGTTGATTGCCATGGAGCGGCGCAACATTCGCATCCTGGCCGAAGATGATCTGGAGGCTTACCAGCAGTAGGCGCTGTCGAGTGCAACGAGGCTGCGATCTTTCCCCAGACACTTGATTCTCAAGCGAAAGATCAAAAGATCAAAAGATCGCAGGCTTCGCCAGCTCCTACAGGACCCAGCGGGAGCAAGCTCCCTCGCCACAGGTTATCGATCAACGCCTATCATCGGTATCAACCGCTCGAACAACTCGTCCCCCTCCTCTTGCGAGCAATCGACCCCGAAACGCTTGCGCAGCCCCAACTGGCTCAAAATCACATGCACATCCGCCGTCAGATCATGCTGCTGCAAACATGCCTGGACGCACTGCAACGGACACCCGTCCAGCGCAATGATCCGCCGCCCCGAGCGCGCCTTGTTGACCAGCGCCGCCACATGCCCACCCACCCCGACAATGCAGGACATCTCCGCCAGGCCGGCACGGTCCAGGCGCAGGGCAACGCTGTTGGCCAGTTGCGCGACGTTGGAGCAACCGGAACAGGAATACACCAGGGGCAACACACTCGGGGCTTTCATCACACCGCTGCCAACCCCTTGCCCGCCCGCTCCAGGTTGCGCCACAACCACGGCGGCAAGACCTCCGGGTCAAGGCTGTCGATCAGGTTCTTCAGCGCCAGCCCGAGTTCGGTGTCGCCCTCAATCACCAGGCGCCTGCGGAAGAACAAGGTATCGGGATCCTCCTGACGGCTGGCCAGCAACAGGAACTCACGCCAGTTGCCGCTGATGGTGACCTGGGCCTCGGCCCGTTCGGCGATGCGCAGTCCGTCCCGCGCCAGGGTCAGGTACCAGCACAGTTTCAGGTCGGGTACCCGCAGGCACAACCAACGCCCGCGCAGCACCTCGAATCCGCCATCGCGCACTGGCTCGGCCAGGCAACGATTGAGCGCCTGCTGCAACGCCAGTCGCTGCACCACGAACGGCACCTTGCTCACCAGCGGCAACACGCGGTCGGCGCCTTTGAGCAGCCACTTCTTCGGACTCAACACAGGCCCGCCTCCTCTACTTTCAACATGCCGGCGTGACCATGCCAATAGCCATTGCAACCGTCCACGAACAGCGGTGGTGCCTCGCCCTGGCGCACCTTGTCGAAGGCCGTGACCACCTCGGCCATGCCCTGGGCGCGCGGGCTCAGGCGCAGCAAATCGGCGCCACTGGCCATCAGCGCGGGGTAATCGGCCAGCAGGTTCGTCACCTCGCCGGACATCGTCTGGATGCCGTTGAGGGTGAACAGCTGTTGACCTTCCTGGCTGGTCAAGGCCAGGCCATCGGGATAATTGATGCAGCAGAACTGACAGTCGTCCTTGGGGCGGTTTTCGGCCCGAGCGGTGAAGCAGCGCGCCGAGTAAGCCAAAGGCAGATGGCCGTAGGCAAAAATCTCCACCTCGGGTACTTCTCGGTCCATCTCGCGCACCTGCTCCAACACATCGCCGATCAGCGCCGCCGAACACTCCACAGGCGGTACCCAACGGATCATGCCGCTGTCGAGCAATTGCCCGAGGGCATGGCCGTTGTACAAGTTCAACGCCGGCCCGCCGACGAAGGGCAATTTGCGCTCGGCGAGAAACTGCACCGCGCCCATGTCATTGGCCTCCACCAACAACTGGCCGTTGTCACACAGGCGTCGCAGCGAGGACAGCTCCGAGGCCGCCTCGATCAGCGTCAGGCTCGACAACACGATCTGCGCCTGACTGCACGCTTGCAGCTCACGCGCCAAGCCCAGCCATTGATCCAGGGAGAACGCCCGGCGTTTCGAACACACGGTTTCCCCCAGGTAAATCACGTCCAGCGGCAATGCCGACATCTCGGCATAGAAATTCCCCAGTTGCGCTTTGTCCCAGTAAAACAGGACCGGTCCCAGGCTGAGTTTCATCTGGCCTCCCTCATTGCCATGATCGATGGTAGGCACCCAGGGTGGTCTGGCTGCCCTCGGACAAACCGGCCAATACCTGGCGCCATTCTTCCTGTACCCGGAACCGTTGCGGCGCGGCCTGGTGTGCATCCAGCGCAGCGCGCCAGACCCGGGTGACTTGTTCGACATACGCCGGGCTGCGCTGGCGGCCTTCGATTTTCACCGCTTCGACGCCGATGGCCGTGAGTTCCGGCAGCAGGTCCAGGGTGTCGAGGCTGGTGGGTTCTTCCAGTGCATGGAAACGCTTGCCGCCCACCAGGAAGCGGCCCTTGCACAGGGTTGGGTAACCGGCGGGTTCTTCGGCGGTGTAGCGGTCAATCAGCACTTCGCTCAGGCGGGCGCTCAGGCCATCGGCGTCCTCGCTCCAGCGCACCGCCTTGGCGGGCGAGCAGACACCGCACAGGTTCGGCGACTCGCCAGTGATGTAGGAAGACAAGTGACAACGCCCCTCGGCCATGATGCACAAGCTGCCGAAACCAAAGACCTCGATCGGCACCGGACTGGCGGCTGCCACCTGCCGCACCTGGGCCAGGGACAGCACCCGAGGCAACACGGCGCGGCGGATGTCATAGCGCTCGGCGTAAAAAGCCAGGGCCGCCGCGTGAGTCGCCGAGCCTTGTACCGACAGGTGCAACGCCAGTTGTGGATGGCGCTGGCGGGCGTAGCTGAGCACACCGGGGTCGGCGGCGATCAACGCGTCCACGCCAAAATCGGCGGCGCGGTCCACCGCCCGTTGCCAGCGCTCCCAGCCCTTGGGTTGCGGGTAGGTGTTGACCGCCACGTACAGTTTGCGTTGGTGTTGACGGATGTGCGCGACAGCGGCGTCGAACTGCTTGTCGTCCATGTTCAGCCCGGCGAAGTGCCGGGCATTGGTGTCATCGCGAAAGCCGACATAGACGGCATCGGCGCCTTGGCGCACCGCCGCTTTTAGAGCAGGCAGATTCCCTGCCGGGCAAACCAGTTGCATGGGGCATCCTCGTGAGAAAACTAAGGGCGCCGCCAGTCTAGCCAGCCCTCCGCTGGCCACCTTGACGGCAATCAATTGCCGTCACTGCATCAGGCTCGCGAACGGCAGATACATCACCTTGTCGTGCTTGCGCACTTGCGCCTGGCTCTCCACTACGGCCAGCCCGTCGGCCCAGCATGCGGCCGCCAACATGGCCGAACTTTGTTGGGGATGCAGCTCGACACACAGCGAGCCGTCGGCGCTCGGCGTCAATTTCGCCCGCAGGTACTGCCGTCGTCGGTTGGGCTTTAACCAGTCAAATCCTGCTGGCACCTGCAACGCTGCGGGCAATACCTCATCCATGCCCTGGGCCCGGAACAGGAACGGCCGCACCACAATCAACGCGGTAATCAGCGCCGCCGACGGGTTACCCGGCAGCCCGATCCAGGGTTTGCCGGCCACCTCGCCAAAGGCCAGGGGTTTGCCCGGCTGGATCGCCAAGCGCCACAGGTCAACGCTACCCAGCGCTTCGATGGCTTGCTTGAGATGATCTTCCTCACCCACCGACACGCCGCCGGAGGTCAGCAGCAAATCGCACTCGGTCGCCGCCAGGCTCAAGGCCTGGCGACTGGCGAGCAGTTTGTCGGGCATGACGCCGTAGTCATGTACTTCCAGGCCCCAGCCGCGCAACAGCGCCAGAAGACTGTGGCGATTGCTGTTGTAGATCTGCCCGGGTGCCAGCGTTTCGCCCGGTTCGCGCAGTTCATCGCCACTGCTGAGCAGGCCTACCTGCAAGGGGCGATAGACCTCTACCCGGGCAATCCCGGCACCGGCCAGTAACCCCAACTCCTGGGCTCGCAAGCGCTTTCCAGCCTGAAGCAAACGGTCCCCGCGCTGCATTTCCTCGCCCTCCTTGCGCACATGCTCCCCGCCATTGACCGGTGGCAACCAGACCCGCTCACCTTCCACCCGACAGCTTTCCTGGGGCACCACGGTGTCAGCCCCCGGCGGCAGCGGCGCACCGGTAAAAATCCGCACCAACTGCCCGGCCTGCAACGGTTGCCCCGGTGCCTCACCGGCGGCAATGCGCCCGGCCAAGGTCAGATGACCGCCAGCGGCCGGCAGGTCGGCGGCCCGCAGGGCATAACCGTCCATGGCACTGTTGTCCCATGGGGGCAGGTTCATGGGGCAGCGAATGTCGGTCGCCAGCACGCGGCCCAAGGCCTGGTCCAGCGCCACCCGCTGCACCGGAGGCGGCAGCGGCGCCTGATCCAGCAAGTAGCGGATGGCTTCATCCACCGGCATCAGCGCGCCGCTGTCACAGGCGCTGCCACACGCACCGCTGCTCATGAACGCGCCTCACAAGGTTGCAGGGCAATACCTGTCTGCGGCTTGAGGTGGGGCGTGAAATTGCACGGACCGGTGCGACTGTCCAATTGCCCGGCCAGGATCTGTTCCCAACCGGTGCGGCAAGCCCCCGGCGAACCCGGCAGGCAGCACACCAGCACGCCGTTGCTCATGCCCGCCAACGCCCGCGATTGCAGGGTGGACATGCCGATCTCGGCCAACGACACCTGGCGAAACAACTCACCAAAACCGTCGACGTGCTTGTCCAGCAGCGGCGCCACCGCCTGAGGCGTGTTATCGCGCGGGGTGAAACCGGTGCCGCCGGTCATCAACACCACTTGCACTTTCGGGTCGGCGATCCATTGCGAGACCTGGGCACGGATCTGGTAGATATCGTCCTTCACCAGCCCGCGATCGATCAGCACGTGACCGGCTGTTTGCAGCAGATCCGCAAGGGTCTGGCCGGAGGTGTCGGTGTCGAAACAGCGGGTATCGCTGATGGTGAGTACGGCGATGTTCAGTGGTTGGAAGAGGCGTTGCGTCAGATGGGCCATAGTCAGCCGTCCTGTCAGAAAAGATGGCCCAGCCTGAACCGCATTCGGTGCCGGGCCTATTCCTCCATGGAGGTACCTCCCTCGGCGTCAGGGTGCCAGGCGGCTACGCTGCCAGGTACCATCCTGCAGGCGGTAGTCGAGACGATCATGCAAACGGTCGGCACGCCCTTGCCAGAACTCCAGCCGTTCGGGTCGCAGGCAATAACCGCCCCAATGTGCGGGACGCGGCACCGGTTGATCGGCGAACCGTTGCTCGGTTTGCGCCAGCCTGGTTTCCAGGGCGGCGCGATCGTCCAGTCGGCGGCTTTGTGGCGAGGCCCAGGCGCCAAGACGACTGGCCACGGATCGGGACTCGAAATAGGCATCCGACAGCGCCGGATCGAGTTTGCAGACCGGTCCTTCGATACGCACTTGCCGCTCCAGCCCCGGCCAGAAAAAAGTCATGGCCGCCCAGGGATTGGCGGCCAGGTCCTGGCCCTTGGCGCTGTCGTAGTTACCGAAAAACGAGAAGCCTTCGCTACTGAAGCCCTTGAGCAACAAGATCCGGCAATGAGGCCGGCCCTGCTCGTCCACCGTCGCCAGGGCCATGCTGTTGGCTTCCACCGGCGGGCTCTCGGTGTCGCGTGCTTGTTGCATCCACAGCCCGAACAAAACCATCGGGTCGTCCGGTGCCTGGGTTTCATCCAGGCCATCGAGGGTGTACTGGCGGCGCATCTTGGCCAGGGAAAGGGGCATGGCGGTGATCTCCCGATAGGTTTAGCCCAGTCTGCGCCTGGCCACCTGAGCCGACCTTGATCGTTGTCAATGCTGATTCCTGTGTTGAATTTACCGACGCCATCGCGAGCAAGCTCGCTCCCACAGGGGGTAGGTGAACGCCATAGGACGAATGTGGGAGCGAGTGTGGGAGCGAGCTTGCTCGCGATGAAGGCAACTCGGTCGTGACAGACAAAGACAAACCGCTACTTGAGCCCCAACCGCCGCGCCAGCTTATGCAGGTTGCTCGGATCAACCTCCAACAGCCGCGCCGCCCCGGCCCAGTTCTGCCCGCAACGCTCCAGGGCCTTGAGGATCGCCTGGCGCTGACAAGCATCGACCGCCTCACCCAAGGGCTGCAGCGGCGAATCGAGCGCTTGAAGGGGCGCCTGGAGCATTGCCTGCGCCGACGTTGCGTTGGCATTGACGTCCAGATCCAGCACCTGCGGTTCCAGGGTCATGATCAAGCTGCGACTGGCGCCGTGGCTCAGTTGCTTTAACGCCGCGCGACTGATCACGTGCTCCAGCTCCCGCACGTTGCCCGGCCAGGAGTACGCCAGCAGCGCCTGTTCGGCCGCCGGCGACAGGCGCAACCCACGCAGGCCCAGGCGCGTGCGGTTCAGTTCAAGAAAGTGTCCGGCCAACATCAACACGTCGTGGCCGCGTTCGCGCAACGGCGGGATCGGCACCGGGTAGACCGAGAGCCGGTGATACAGGTCGGCGCGAAACAGGCCGTCACGGATGCTGTCGGGCAAATGCCGGTTGGTGGCGGCGATGATCCGCACATCGACGTGCAGCGGCTTGTCCGCCCCCAGGCGCTGGATCTCACCGTTTTGCAGGGTGCGCAGCAACTTGGCCTGCACACTCAACGGCAACTCGCCGACCTCATCGAGAAACAGCGTGCCGCCATTGGCCGCGTCGAAACGCCCGGCGCGGTCGGTGGTCGCGCCGGAAAACGCGCCTTTGACGTGACCGAACAACTCGCTTTCGGCCAGAGACTCCGGCAACGCCGCACAATTGACCTGGACCAACGGCTTGTGGCCACGCCGGGACAGGCGATGCAGGCGGCGGGCGAACAACTCCTTGCCGACACCGGTTTCCCCCAGCAACAGCACCGGCAACTCCGAATCGGCCAGTACGTCCAGCTCATTGAGCAACTGCTGCAGCCCCTCGCTGCGCCCGAGGATCTCGCCCTCTTCGGCCGGCAGGCGCAGGTCCGCCGGATCACTGCGCGATGCCCGCAGGCTACGGTTTTCCTGCTCGAGTCGAGTGACCCGCACCGCCGCCTCGATCTGCAAGGTGCAGCGCTTGAGTTCCTCGCGGGCGCGGCTGTCGAAGGTGCCGGCGTGGAGCGCATCGAGGGTGATCGCGCCCCACAACCGGCCTTCCACATACAGGCTCACGCCCATGCAATCGTGCACCGGCAGCGGTTCGCCGACGTGGTTGTCGAGCAAGCCGTCATAAGGATCCGGCAAACGGCTGTCGGGCTCGAACCAAGTCGGTTCGCGCGAAGCCATGATCGCCGCCAGGCGCGGGTGCTGGGCGATCACGAAGCGACGGCCCAGCGCCTCGTGGACCAGCCCTACGGTGGCCACGGGCCTGAGGCTGTCATCGTCCAGACGCAACAGGCCCACGGCGCCACTGTTGAAGTATTCGCGCAGGGTCTGCACCAGGCGCTGCAATCGCACGGCATTGGGCAACTCGACGATCAGGTCGGCGGCCAGGCTTTCACGCAGCATGGTAGTGATTACCCTCCAGGGTTCATTTGACCCATCGCAGCCAGGGTGACAATCACCCTGGCAAAAATTTAATGCTTTATTTTCAGCAAGTTATATATGGCACGCTGGCTGCAAAGCTCGCTCATCTGTCCCTCCCCGGGATTCCACCCAAGGAAACATGATGAGCCTCGATCTGCTGGAACAAAGCCTTGGCCAATTGGCCTGCGACATTCCCGGTGCCACGCGCACCTTCCATCATTACAACCTCGATTTCTGCTGCGGCGGGCAAAAGTCCTTGCGCGAAGCCGCGCTGGGCAAAGGCCTGAATCCGCTGCTGATCGCCGATGCCCTGCGCACACTGCAAGCCGCCGGCGAACTCGGCCATGACTGGCGCGACGAGCCCCAGGCCCTGCTGATCGCCCACATCCTGGAACGCTACCACGCCCGCCATCGCGAGCAACTGCCGGAACTGATCCGCCTGGCCCGGCGCGTCGAGCAGGTCCACGGTTCGCGGCCCAACTGCCCGAATGGCCTGGCCGATCACCTGCAGGACATGTACCAGGAACTCGAAGGCCACATGCTCAAGGAAGAACAGGTGCTGTTCCCGATGCTGCAACAGGGCCTCGGCGAACGGGCCTCGGCACCGATCCAGGTACTGCGTTACGAACACGACCAGCACGGTGAAGCCCTGGAAACCATGCTAGCCCTGACCGACCAGATCACCCCGCCCGCCAACGCCTGCAACACCTGGCGCGCCCTGTATCGCGGGCTCGTGGAGTTTCGTGATGACCTGATGCAGCACATCCATCTGGAAAACAATGTGTTGTTCGTCAATGCGATGAAAACCGTTCGCTGACCATCAAGCATTACCTGCCCCCTGTGGGAGCGAGCTTGCTCGCGATGGCGGTGGACCAGAAAACTCAATACTGGCTGATCCGACGCTATCGCGAGCAAGCTCGCTCCACAGGGGACTGATGGTGTTCAAGCTATTTGGCCCCCCCTTGAATCAAGTGTTGGCCTTCACCCTCTTGCTTAAAACTGCCAATAGAACATCGCCTTGGCCAACACCACGATCAGCAGCATGTGCCCCAGGATACTGCGGCGCAGCCAGCAGGCTCGGCCTGGGGTCAGCCGACCGCTCTTGAGCCAGTACGCCAGCCACAAGTAGTGACCGATGATGCTCAAGGCCAGGAGGATTTTCAGGCTCAGTAGCAGGCCGAAGCTGCTGCTCAACGGTTGGCTCAGTGCACTTCGGTGCTGCCACGCCAGGCCCAGGCCGGCGCCGTACAGCAACACCACGACACCGTGCAGCACATGCCGCGAGCGCTTGGCGATCGCCTGGTCGGCGGCGTCCTTGACACCTTGGGCCAGGGGTCGACGGGCGGCATGCCAGATAAAAACCTCGAAAAACAACGTGCCGATAAAGGCGATGGCCGCCAACAGGTGCGTGACCAGCAAGACCCCATACATCATCGACTACCTCCGCGCAGGCGACTCATCCCGGATGCCCATCCACCCGGGTCTGCAACAGCATCGGGCCATAACGCCAGGCGTAGAGGCCGAACGCCAACGTCCAGCACAACCCCGCCAACCACAGCCCGGCCAACGGGAATACCAGCACCAGCAGCACACGGCTCACACACGCCAGGTTCAACAGGATGAAGGCCAGGGTCATGCCCGCTGGTGGCTCAAGGGGGCGCCCGGTATGACCCAGGCTAACGCGGGCGATCATCGCCAGGATCAGCCCGGCCATGGCACCGATGGTCAGGCCATGCACCGCCAGGCTCGGATTCACCGGCACACCGAAGTGCCACAGCGCCATGCCCAGGCAGGCCACCGCCAGCCAAGCGTAGGCCAGGTGCAACGACCACAGCAGCGGCACCCGCCACAAGTCTCGATCATGCCAACGCACCAGCCGAATCCCGTGCCCCACCGCCAGCGCGGCGAACAACAGGCCCACCCAGGCACTGGCCACCAGCGCCGGACCGAAGGCATACAGCAACGCCACCAGCGCCGAACCCGCCAGCAACAGACGATCGAGCCACGGCCATGGCGCGACGCCCTCGACCCGCCCGAGGCCGCGCTGGGTAAAGAACGGAATCACCCGTCCGCCGATCAACCCCATCATCGCCGCCACCAACCACAAGCCGGTGAGCACGCTTTGGCGTTGCAAGCCCTCGTTGTGCTGGAGCAGGCCGTACACAGACAACCCATCAGCGGCGGCCAATAGCAGCAATACCAGCACGATCGGGTAATTGCGCTTCTGCCGCACGCGCCACAACGTCATGCCCATCAACACCGCGACCGCCAGGGCGAACCCCAGCTCCAGCACCGTCAGCACAGGCCAGGGTGCATCGACCAACCAGGCCAATCGTGCGCCGAGCCACACCACAGCCAGCGCAGCCAAGCGCTTGCCGCTGAGCCCCGGGGTACCCGTCCAGGTCTGCACCGCCGTCAGCAGGAAGCCGGCGATAATCGCCAGGCCGAAACCAAACAACAGTTCATGACGGTGCCAGGCCAACCAGCCGCCAGCCGGCTGCCAGGCCGACAACCGCCCGGTGAACGCCGCGAGCCATAGGGGGATGGCCAACAGCGCCAACACGCAACCGGCCAAAAAGAACGGCCGGAACGCCAGGCGCCACAGCGGCAGAATGGCCATGGCCTTGCGACGATCAAGCACTTGCATACACCACTCCTCAGCCTCACCCGGGATCTGGCCCGCCAGCGAGGTACGACAAATCAGGGTTCGAATGATCGGTTATCGACGCCGGCAGGCCTTGTCTCAGATCAAGCCCGCCCATCGGCAACCTCCCGTCTCGAACAGGTACTTGCAAGGGGCTTGCCGAACACAGTCGAGCCTCTCAATAAAATGCCGTCCCTGCCTGTGGGAGCGAGCTTGCTCGCGATAGCGCTGGGTCAGTGGGTATTGATGTTGGGTGTACCACCGTCATCGCGAGCAAGCCCGCTCCCACCAAGACTGTAGCTCAAAGGGTATTTATTACCCTTTCGTGGTTGTTTTGACCCTATTGCGACAGGGTCATTTATACCCACCCCCGCAGTATCTCCCCACGAATCAATGCCCACAGGCATGGCCCGTCTCTTGCTCAGGCACGGCATAGACTTTCTGCCAGGGGTTCTCCATGAAACACGTCGTTTTGCCTCTCACTTGGTTCGTTGTGCTCGCCTGCATCGTCGCGCTCGCCAGCGGCTTATCCCTGAGCCTGGTCTGAAACCGTTTACTTTCTTGCCTATAAAAGGATTCATGCCATGGTGCTCCATCGTGTCCATCACCAGATTCTGCGCAGCCATCACCTGTTCGAGCCGTTGAACGAAGAACAGCTCGACGAACTGATGAGCACCAGCCAATTGCTGAATATCGACAAGGGCGATCCGCTGTTCCGCCAGGGAGAACCGGCGCAGGCGTTTTACTTCGTGATTTCCGGAGCGGTGAAAATCTACCGGCTGACCCCGGACGGCCAGGAAAAAGTCTTCGAGGTGATCGGCGAGCGCCAGACCTTCGCCGAAGCCATGATGCTGATGGACACGCCCAACTACGTGGCCTCGGCCGAAGCCGTCGGCCCGACCCAGTTGTATCGCCTGTCCAACGCCACGTACATGCGCCTGTTGCACAGCAACAGCCGGTTGACCTTTGCCCTGCTCGGCAAGCTCTGCGTACGCCTGCACCAGCGGGTCAACGAGATTGAAACCCTGTCGCTGAAAAATGCCACCCACCGGGTGGTGCGCTACCTGCTGACGCAACTGGTGCGCCTGCAAACCGTGGACAGTCAGTTCGAACTGCCAATGGCCAAGCAGTTGATCGCCGGGCACCTGTCGATCCAGCCGGAAACCTTCTCGCGGATCATCCGACGCCTGATCGACGAAAAGATCATCACCCAGGACGGTCGCCAGATCGCCATTCTCGATCGCCTGCGCCTGGAGCAATTCGAATGAGCGCACAGTCCATCTGCCTGTATTGCCAACACGCCAACCCTGCCGAGGAAAACGAATGTCGCCAGTGCGGCATGCCCCTGCCGGCCGACGCTGCCTTGGCCGACGAGCGTCGGCTGCGGCGCTTCGGTTGGTTCTGTGTGGGGCTGACGATCTTCTGCATCGGCATGTTCTTCTGGCTGCCCCGCGACATCGTCTGAACCCTCAATCCTGCGTCAGCTGCCGGTACAACTGCGGCAGCCGCAGCGGCAATTGTTCGGGCTGGCGAATCAAGGTGTAGCCGTTGGCCCCGAACATGTACGGCAAGTAATCCCCCGCTTCGCGATCGATGGTGATACAGAACGGCGTCAACCCCTGGCGCCGCGCCTCGATCACCGCCTGGCGGGTGTCCTCCACACCGTAGCGCCCTTCGTAGAGATCCAGGTCATTGGGCTTGCCGTCACTGAGCAGCAACAATAATTTGCGCCGCCGTTTGCAGCCCTCCAGCCGTTGCGTGGCCTGGCGGATCGCCGCCCCCATACGCGTGTAGTAACCGGGCTTGAGTCCCTGGATACGTCCGCGAGTGTGATCGTCGTAACGCTGATTGAAAGCTTTGAGTTCATGCATGCGCACCTGCTGGCGGCGCAGGGAAGAGAACCCGTACAGGGCGAAATCGTCCCCCAGCACCGACAGGGTTTCGCCAAACAGCAACAGGCTATCGCGTATGACATCGATTACCCGGTGTTCGTCATTGAGGTGGGCATCGGTGGACATCGACAGGTCCGCCAGCAGCAGGCAGGCCAGGTCGCGACGGGTCTGGCGTTGTTCCAGGAACAAGCCGCGCTCGCTGCATTGGCCGTGCTGGCGCTCGACGTGAAAATCCAGCCAGGCTTGCAGGTCCAGTTCCGAGCCCTGGGTTTGCTGGCGCAGCCATTGCCGATCGTTACGCAGGTGTTCGAATTGACGACGCAAGCGCTGGGCCGAGGGGCGCAAGCGCAAAGGCAGCGGCTGTGGCTCGCAGTCCCGGGGGATGAAGGTTTGTACGCTGACGAAATCATCCTGCAGCCGTTGCTTGCGGTAGTCCCATTCGGGCAGGCGAATGCCCTCGCCCAAGGGGATGTCATCCACATCGGCCGGCGGCAGGTCCAAGTGCAGTTTCAGGCCGCCCCCCTTGCGCAAGCGGGTGCGCGAAAGGGTCAATTGGTCAAGGTCTTCAGCCACCCGAGCGGCGTCCGGGTCTTCGCTGTCGTCCGCCCAGCGATCCAGGTCCACATGTTCGGTCCAACTGAACAGGTTCTCCAGGCGCACGATCAGCAGCCCACCGTCACGACTGGTTTCATCGATGCGCTCGGCGCGCTTGCGACCGCCCTGCTGCTCACCCGGCGGTGTCGCCAGGTATTGCTCGGACTCTTCGAGGTTGGCGGCCTGGGGATTGGCCAGGTGTTGGGGTGGGTAAAGCCACAGCGGCAACGGCCAGGCCGCCCGCTCGCTACGGGGAAAATGTTCGACGCTGCCCGGTTCGCGCAAGGCTTGGCACAGCGCACGCTCCAGGGTGGCTTCGGCCGGGTTGAGTGTGGCCGGATCAGGGCGCAGGGACAGGTGCGCATCCACCAGGCGTCGGTAGCGAGGGCGCAGTGCCGGGTAGCGCTGCAACACTGCCTGGGTCCAGCGTTGATTGTCACGCCCCCAGTGACGCATTGGCCCCGATTGCGCGGCCAGCAACGCGAGCCAGCGATACAGTTCCTCGTTCAATTCGGTATCGGGAAACGCTGCCAGGCTCGCGGGCAAACGCAGGTTGTCGCCATCGCAGCAGGCCAGGGGCACTTGCTTGCAGGTGCCGGCGATCTGCTGCAACAGGTTGCGACGTAGCAACAGATCACGGTCGCTGACCGCTTCCACCCCCAGATGACGAGCGCCGCCGGTGGCGCGAAACAGCACCTGCAGCGCGCGTTGCCGGGGGATCAGCTCGACCCGTGCCTCAGGAAAATCGACACTGGCACGGCGGGTAATGAAACGGTGCCAGACACTGCCGACCCATTCTTCCAGCTCTAGGGTGAAGGCCATGGTTATCTTCCTCCCAAACCGAGCCCAGTGTGGTGAGGGGATAAATCCCCTCGCCACAAATGAGTCCGGCTCAGCTGTTGTGGTGAGTTACGACGGCACCACCGCTGCCGGGGCACGCAGGGCCGCGCGGCCACGCTGGCGGAAGCTGAACAGGTAGCAGAGCAACCCAGCCAGGAAGCCGACACCGCTGACCAACCGAGCCCAGAACAGCGGCTTCAAGTGATCCATCGTGGCCATGAACGGCAAGGCACTGCCGTCCGTCATCCAGCGCTGCAACCACACCTGGACCACACCGGCGGCGGTGAGGAACAAGGTGATCATCACCATCGACAGGGTCATCAACCAGAAGCCCCAGATCTCCAGGCGCTGCGAGCGTTCGTCCGCCGCTTCACCCAAGCCACGCAAGCGTGGCATGGCGTAGCTGATCAGCGTCATCACGATCATCGCGTAGGCACCGTAGAAGGCCAGGTGACCATGGGCCGCAGTCAGTTGCGAACCGTGGGTGTAGTAGTTGACCGGTGCCAGGGTGTGCAGGAACCCCCAGACACCCGCACCGAAGAACGCAGTCACCGTAGTGCCCTTGGCCCACAACGTGGCGGCGCGGTTCGGGTGTTGCCGGCGACGGTTTTTCACCATGCTGAAGGCAAAGACCACCATCGCCAGGAACGGCAGCGGTTCCATCGCCGAGAAGATCGAGCCGACCCACAACCAGACCTCGGGCGCACCGATCCAGAAGAAGTGGTGACCGGTACCGATGATCCCGGTAATCAGCGCCATGGCGATGATCACGTAGAGCCATTTTTCCACCACTTCGCGGTCCACGCCGGTGATCTTGATCAGGACAAAGGCGAGCATCGAACCCATGATCAGTTCCCAGACGCCTTCCACCCAGAGATGCACCACCCACCACCAGTAGAACTTGTCACGGGCGAGGTTTTCCGGGTTGTAGAAGGAGAACAGGAAGAACACTGCCAGGCCGATCAGACCGGTCATCATCACCATGCTGACCGTGGTCTTGCGCCCCTTGAGCAGGGTCATGCCGATGTTGTAGAGGAACCCCAGGCACACCACGACGATGCCCATCTTGGTGATGGTCGGTTGCTCCAGGAATTCACGGCCCATGGTGGGCAGCAAATCGTTGCCGGTGAATTTCGCCAGCGTCGCATAAGGCACCGAGAGGTAACCCAGGATCGTTGCAACACCTGCGGCGGCGAACACCCAGAACAACACGAGCGCCAGTTTCGGGCTGTGCAGTTCGCGGTCAGCCTCCTCCGGTATCAGGTAATACGCCGCGCCCATGAAGCCGAACAACAGCCAGACGATCAGCAGGTTGGTGTGGACCATGCGGGCCACGTTGAAGGGAATCAGCGGGAACAGGAAGTCGCCGACCACGTATTGCAAGCCCATGATCAAACCGAACAGCACTTGTCCCAGGAACAGCATCAGGGCAAACACGAAGTAAGGTTTGGCGACGGCCTGCGAGGCGAATTTCAGATGCGGATTAGCCATGCTCATCTCTCAGCCCTCCTTGTTTGGCGGCCAGCCATTGGTATTGATTTTCGAGCTCCACTTGAGGAACTCGGCGATGTCGTCGACCTCCTGCTCACTCAGGTTGAACTGCGGCATGGCCCGACGACCCGGAACGTTCAGCGGCTGCATTTTCATCCAGGCCTGCAGGAACGGCTTGAAGGCCTCCTCGCCACCGCGCCGGTTGACCACATTGCCCAGCTCCGGCGCAAAGTACGCACCCTCGCCCAGCAGGGTATGGCAGCCGATGCAGTTGTTGCGCTCCCAGACGCCCTTGCCGCGTATCACCGATTCGGTCAATTGCGCCTGGTTGCTACGCTCGGGAAAGGTCTGTTCCGTGTGGTAGGTCAGGGCCAGGAATATCAGGAAGAAGAACACGCTTCCCCCGAAGTAAATATTCCTGGCCATGCCTTTGGTGAAGGTATCTGACATGGTCACTTCCTCATTGCTTGGCGTGTTCATTCTAGGAAGCGAGGGGTCAGAAACCGCTTGATGGCGATCAAGAATCTCCGATGGTTTTAGTCGGTTGTTCCAACGCTGCCCGAAAGGCAGGTGAGCTTTTCGATCGTGCCCACGCTCCTGCGTGGGCACGCCGCCTGGGACGCTCCGCGTTCCTCTTCTGGAAGGTGACGCAGAGCCTCATGGGCTGTATTCCCATGCGGAGCGTGGCAACGATCAGACCGAGAAAATGACGACCCCGATCGCAGTCGCGAGCAGCGCAGCCCAGCTCAACACCAGACGCCGCCACAGACGCGGGGCGTGGCGCAGTTCCATGAAGCCGTCGGCAATCAGCCAGGCCTTGGCGACCGCAACCGTCAATATGGCAATGGAGATCAACCCGGTGGCTGCGACCTGGCCCAGGGCTACGGTGGCGCTGCTCAACACCGCCAGCGCCAACCAACAAACGATCAGGACACGAGAAGCCGACATGGGTATTTCATCTCAATCGAGGATGTAGACCAATGGGAACAACAGCACCCAGACCATATCCACCATGTGCCAATACAGCACACCGGACTCCAGCCCGCTGTAGCGCTGCGAATCATAACGACGTCGCCGACAACCCTCGGCCAGCCAACCGAGGATCACCATGCCCAGCAGCACATGGAGGAAATGAAACGCGGTGAGGATCCAGTACAAGGTGAAGAACGTGTTGCGCTCCATGCCCAGGCCGCTCGCCAACAGATGGGCGTACTCGGTGAGCTTGATCCCCACGTAGCCACAGGCAAGCAACAACGCGACCGCTAAAAACAGCGCGCCTCGACCCGACCGATCTTGCCTGACCTGCTCTTGGGCCAGGGCGGCGAACAGCCCGGCGGTCAACAGGCTGAGGGTCATCGCCAGCCCCGTGGAACGGTCCAGCAAATGCCGGCCTTCACTGAACATCTGCGGGTGCAGAGCCTGGGCGACAGCGAACGCCAGGATCAACAGCGCAAACACCGACAGCTCGGCGAGGATGAAGAACCACATCGCCAAGTCCCCCGGCAAACGCCGGAGGGCGATAGCGGTTTCAGCCGAAGTGGACATCGACCACATCCATCAACGCGGCGACGGTCTGCGGGTCGTCACTCAACGGCTCGGCCAGGCAGGCCAGGCAAGCCTGGCGAGGGTCCATGCCGGAGCCGATCATGCGCGCGGCGAAGATAAGCAGGCGCGTCGAGGCGACTTCCTCCAGGTCGTGCTGGTCGAGCCGGCGCAGCGCCTGCCCCAATCGCACCACCTGGGCCGCCAGGGCCAGGTCAACCCTCGCTTCACGGGCAACGATCCGTTCTTCATCGGCGACAGCCGGATAGCCAAAACGCATCGACACAAAACGCTGGCGGGTGCTGGGCTTCATGCCTTTGAGCAGGTTCTGGTAACCGGGGTTATACGACACCACCAGCATGAAGGACGACGGAGCCTGGAGCACCTCGCCCGTGCGCTCCAGGTACAACTGCCGCCGATCATCGGCCAACGGGTGCAGCACCACCGCCGTGTCCTGGCGCGCCTCGACCACCTCGTCCAGATAACAGATACCACCCTCGCGCACCGCCCGGGTCAATGGTCCGTCCTGCCACCAGGTGCCCTGGGCACCAATCAGGTGTCGGCCCACCAGATCGGCCGCACTCAGGTCATCGTGGCAGGCCACGGTGTACAGCGGCAGTTTCAGACGGTGGGCCATGTGCTGGATGAAACGGGTCTTGCCACAGCCAGTGGGGCCTTTGATCAGCACCGGCATGCCGTGATGCCAAGCCTGTTCGAACAGCGCCTGTTCGTTGTCCTGGGGTTGATAGAAGGGTTCGTCCGGGTGCTGCAGGGTATGGAGAGTGTTCATGACAGAGCCTGATCAGAGACGCGATTGCCGGCCACGCTACGGGGCCCTGCGACAACCTGGCAAGGGCTGCGGCGGGCAAACTTGATCGCCGTCAAGCGGCTAACCACCGGGCTGGGCATAGCCTTGCACCGCACCAAGAACCTGCGCGCCGAACCTCAATTGCAGCGCAGCGCGGGTCACGCCTGAGGAGAAATGGAATGCTGATCAGCCACAAAAAATCGTGGGCCCTGCGGGTCACGGCGCTGTTTACAGCGCTGGCCGCCCCCCACGCCTTCGCCGACCAAACCGCTGCGCCGGAACAACCCCGCGTGGTCAAGACCGAAGGCGCGCCCGACCTGAGCCAGGCCGACTTCGACTCGGCCAAGGAAATCTATTTCCAACGCTGCGCCGGCTGCCACGGCGTGCTACGCAAAGGCGCCACCGGAAAGCCACTGACACCCGACATCACCCAGTCCCGCGGCCAGGCCTATCTGGAGGCGCTGATCACCTACGGCTCGGCCGCCGGCATGCCGAACTGGGGCACGTCCAATGCCCTGACCAAGGACCAGATCACGGTGATGGCCAAGTTCATCCAGCACACGCCACCGACGCCGCCGGAATGGGGCATGGCCGAAACCCGCAAGACCTGGAAAGTGCTGGTCAAGCCTGAAGACCGGCCAACCAAGCAGATCAGCACGCTCAACCTGCAGAACCTGTTCTCGGTGACCCTGCGCGATGACGGCAAGATCGCCTTGATCGATGGCGACAGCAAGAAAATCGTCAAGCTGATCGACACCGGTTACGCGGTGCACATTTCGCGCATCTCGGCCTCGGGTCGCTACCTGCTGGTGATCGGTCGGGACGCCAAGATCGACATGATCGACCTGTGGCCGAAGGAGCCGACCAAGGTGGCGGAAATCAAGGTGGGCATCGAAGCCCGCTCGGTGGAAACCTCCAAGTTCAAAGGCTACGAGGACAAATACACCATCGCCGGTTCGTACTGGCCACCGCAGTTCACCATCATGGACGGCGAGACCCTGGAACCCAAGCAGATCGTCTCGACCCGCGGCATGACCGTCGACACTCAGCAATACCACCCGGAACCTCGAGTCGCAGCCATCATCGCCTCCCACGAGTGGCCTGAGTTCATCGTCAACGTCAAGGAAACCGGCAAGGTGATGCTGGTCAACTATCAGGACATCAAGAACCTCACCATCACCAGCATCGACGCCGCGCCGTTCCTGCATGACGGCGGTTGGGACAGCAGCCATCGCTACTTCATGACGGCCGCCAACAACTCCAACAAAGTCGCGGTGATCGACTCCAAGGAACGCAAGCTCACCGCCCTGGTGGACGTGGGCAAGACTCCCCATCCGGGACGCGGCGCCAACTTCAACCACCCACTTTACGGACCGGTCTGGGCCACCAGCCACCTGGGCGATGCCGGGGTCTCGCTGATCGGCACCGACCCGGTCAACCACCCGCAATACGCCTGGAAGCAGGTCGGCTCGCTGCAGGGCCAGGGTGGCGGCTCGCTGTTCATCAAGACTCACCCAGCGTCCAGCCATCTGTATGTCGACACCACCCTCAGCCCCGACGCCAAGCTCAGCCAGTCAGTGGCGGTGTTCGACATCAACAAGCTCGACGCCGGTTACACCGTGCTGCCGATTGCCGAGTACGCCGGTATCAAGAAAGGCGCGTTGCGCGTGGTGCAACCGGAATACAACAAGGCCGGCGACGAGGTCTGGTTCTCGGTCTGGAGTGGTCAGGAAGACGAGTCGGCGCTGGTGGTGATCGACGACAAGACCCTCAAGGTCAAGAACGTGATCAAGGACAAGCGCCTGATCACCCCGACCGGGAAATTCAACGTCTACAACACCCAACACGACATCTATTGAGCCCCATCAATAAGAGGAAAAACCATGAAGCCTATTCTGATTGCCTTGGCCCTGACCGCCGTATCCAGCCTGCAACCGGCGCTGGCACAAGACGGCCCGACGCTGTTCAAGAGCAAGCCCTGTGCGGCCTGCCACTCCATCGATACCAAGGTGGTTGGCCCGGCGCTCAAGGACGTGGCGGCGAAAAACGCCGGCGTCGCCGGAGCGCAAGAACTGCTCGCCAAACACATCAAGGAGGGTACGCAAGGCAACTGGGGACCGATGCCGATGCCGGCCAACCCCGTGACTGAAGAAGAAGCCAAGACCCTGGCTGCGTGGGTCTTGACCCTTAAATAACTTTGACTGAGAGCATCTCCCTGTGGCGAGGGATTTATGTGGGAGCAAAGCTTGCTCGCGAAACAGGCGCCTTGATCCCTGAAAGACCGCATCGCACCCATCGCGGGCAAGCCTTGCTCCCACATAAACCCCTCGCCACAAAAGCTGCGCTCGACTTTATTTCTTGATCAGGAGGACGTCATGGAACGACACAGCGCTGCAACCTTGATGACCACCCTCCTCTTTGTTTTCTCCTCCTGTGTGCTGGCCGCTCCCGACCACCAGCGCCAGGTGCAACTGCAACACCTGTTGGACCAGGATTGTGGCGCCTGCCACGGCCTGTACATGACCGGCGGCCTGGGTCCCCCCCTGACCCGTGATGCCCTGGCCGGAAAATCCCGCGACAGCCTCATCGCCACCGTCACGCTGGGACGGCCAGGCAGCGCCATGCCCGGTTGGGCACCGTTGCTCGACCCCGACGATATCCGCTGGCTGGTGGACCGGCTCCTTCAAGGAAAACCCGCCTCATGATCCGTTCTCTGTTGTCCTTCACAGCCATCGCCCTGCTGCTCTCGGCTTGCGCCCAGACACCGTTGCGCGGCACCGGCGACCTGGGCGTGGTGGTGGAGCGCGCCACCGGTAGCCTGCAAATCATCGAGAGCGACACCCGCACCGCCCTCGCCCGCGTTGAAGGACTGGGCGACCTGTCCCACGCCTCGGTGGTGTTCTCCCGTGACCAGCGCTACGCCTATGTGTTCGGCCGTGATGGTGGCTTGAGCAAGGTCGACCTGCTGACCGCGCACATCGACCGGCGCATCATCCAGGGCGGCAACAGCATCGGTGGCGCGATCAGCCAGGACGGCAAGCTGATCGCGGTGTCCAACTACGAGCCCGGTGGCGTCAAGGTGTTCGACGCCCAGACCCTGGACCAGGTCGCCGACATTCCGGCCACGCCCCTGCCCGACGGCAAGAAACGTTCGCGAGTGGTGGGTCTGGTGGACGCCCCCGGACAACGCTTTGTGTTCAGCCTGTTCGATACAGGCGAAATCTGGATCGCCGACTTCAGCCAGGGCCATACACCGCGCATCGAACGTTTCACCGCCATCGGCCAACAACCCTATGACGCCCTGATCACCCCCGACGGGCGCTACTACATGGCTGGGCTGTTCGGTGAAGACGGCATGGCGCAACTCGATCTCTGGCACCCGCAGCGCGGGGTAAAACGGGTACTGGGGCATTACGGGCGCGGCGAGGCCCGCCTCCCGGTGTACAAGATGCCCCATCTGGAAGGCTGGGCCCTGGCTGACCAACAGGCCTTCGTGCCCGCCGTCGGCCATCATCAGGTGTTGGTGATGAACACTCGCACCTGGCAGCCGACCGACGCCATCGCCGTGGCCGGACAACCAGTGTTTGTCACGGCGCGGCCGGACGGTCGCCAGTTGTGGGTCAACTTCGCCTACCCGGACAACGATCGGGTGCAGGTCATTGATACCCAGACCCACGCCATCGTCGCCGACCTGCGGCCCGGTCCCGCAGTGCTGCACATGGAATTCACCGCCCGCGGTGACCAGCTCTGGTTGTCCACCCGCGATGGCGGTGAGGTACAGGCTTGGGACCCCTATCGGCTCGAACGCCTGAGCAGCCTGCCGGCCCTGAGCCCCAGTGGCATTTTCTTCAGCAGCCGCGCGCACAAGCCGGGGTACTGACCATGACATCGAGCTCACTGGCCCGGCGCCTGATCGATCAATTCCAGCATGGCCTGCCGCTGTGCGCCGAACCCTATCGGGCCATGGCCGACGCCCTGGGCTGCAGCGAAGTCCAGGTGCTCGAATGCCTGCAACACCTGCAAGTGGCCGGCACCTTGTCGCGAGTCGGCCCGGTGTTCGAACACACCCGGGCCGGTGCCAGTACCCTCGCGGCCCTGGCGGTGCCCGAAGACCGTTTGCACCAGGTCGCCGCGCGCGTCAGCCAATACCCGGAAGTCAATCACAACTACGCCCGGGAACACCGCTACAACCTGTGGTTCGTGTTGACTGGCCCCAACCGCGCGCACCTGGAAAAGATTCTCCAGGAGCTGGAAAACGACACCGGCCTCACACCGCTGGACCTGCCCATGCTGACCGCCTACCGCATCGACCTGGGCTTTGCCCTGGAGACCACCCCATGAAAACCCTCTTGAGCGAGCAACAGTCGTTGGCGCTGCGCCGTCACCTGGAAATCGGCCTGCCCCTCACATCACGGCCCTTCCACACCCTGGCTGAACAGCTCGAGGTCAGCGAACAACAAGTACTCGACCAAGTGCAGCATTGGCACGAGCAGGGTCTGTTCCGTCGTGTCGGCCTGGTGGTCAACCATCGCGCATTGGGTTTCGCCGCCAACGCCATGCTGGTGCTGGATGTGCCGGATGCCCTGGTCGATGAGGTCGGTCGCCGCCTGGGCCAGGCACCGGGCATCAGCCTTTGCTACCAACGGCCACGACGCCTGCCCCAGTGGCAATACAACCTGTTCTGCATGATCCACGGTCGTCAGCGTGATCGTGTGGAAGCCCAGGTCCAGGCGTTGCTGGAAGAGCATTTGCTCGACGATCTGCCCCGCCAGTTGCTGTTCAGCACCCATCTGTTCAAGCAATGCGGCGGGCGCTTCGCGCCACCGGCCGGAGCGCGCATCGATGGATGACCTCGACCGTCGCCTGATCAACCGCCTGCAACTGGGCCTGCCGCTGGTGCGGCATCCCTGGCAGGCCCTGGCCCGCGAACTGGATAGCAACAGCAGCGAATTGCTCGACCGCCTGCACGAACTGCTCAACGACGGCGTACTCACCCGCTTCGGCCCGATGTTCGACATCGATCGCCTGGGCGGTGCCTTCACCCTGGCGGCGCTGGCGGTGCCCGAGCCGCGTTTCGAGACCACCGCCGAGTTGCTTGGGGCCATGCCCGAGGTGGCCCACAACTACCGCCGCGAACACACCTGGAACATGTGGTTCGTCCTCGCCTGCCCCAGCGAGCAAGCCATCACCGACACCCTGACACGCATCGAGCATCTGACCGGCCTGGTGCCGCTGAACCTGCCCAAAGAGGAGACCTACCATGTCGGCCTGTATTTCCCCGTCTGAGGCCTCACTGCAAGTGCCGTCGTCACAGGATGAAACGCCCCTGGCGCTACGGCTAGTGGAACTGACCCAGGCCGGCCTGCCCTTGCTCGAAGATCCCTGGGCCTGGCTCGCGGAGCAACTGGGGCTGAGCGTGGAATCCACTCTCGATTTGCTCAAGCGCCTGCAGGCCGAGGGGGCGATCCGTCGTATTGCCGCCGTGCCCAATCACTATCGCCTGGGTTATCGCCACAACGGCATGACTGTCTGGGACGTGCGCGATACCGACATCTCGCGCCTCGGTGCCCTGCTGGGTGCGCAGCCTTTTGTCAGCCATTGCTACCGGCGTCCGCGCCGCCCCCACTGGCGCTACAACCTGTTCGCCATGGTCCACGGCCGCAGCCGCGAAGAAATCGACAGCTACCGCGAGCACCTGCGCTACCTGCTGGGTGACGCCTGTGCCGCCGACGACATGCTGGTGAGCAGCCGCATCCTGAAAAAAACCGGCCTGCGCCTGTCGCCCACCTTGGGCTGAACCCACACGCCGACCGAAGGAGCGCCTTATGTTGAGGATCAGCCACTACCTGCGAGCCCTGGCCGGCCAATGCCCCGCCCCACGCGTCGCGCCACCGGGCAGCAGCCGCCCGCCCGTGGTGATATGGAACCTGCTCAGGCGCTGCAACCTGACCTGCAAGCACTGCTATGCCACGTCCGCCGACAGCGTGTTTCGCGATGAACTGGACACGGCGGCGGCGCTGCAGGTCATCGACGACCTGCATGACGCCGGCGTGCGCGTGCTGATCCTGTCCGGTGGCGAACCGTTGCTGCGCGAGGATCTGTTCCAGCTCAGCGCCTATGCCCGCGACAAAGGTTTTTTCCTCGCCCTGTCCACCAACGGCACGCTGATCAACGCGTCCAACATCGAACAGATTGCCGCGGCGAACTTCGATTACGTGGGCATCAGCATCGATGGCCTGGAAGCCACCCACGATGAGTTCCGGCAACTCAAGGGCAGTTTCGCCAGTTCCATGGCGGCCATCCGGCTCTGCCGTGAGCAAGGGATCCGCGTCGGATTGCGCACCACCCTCACCCAGCAAAACCATACCCAGTTGCCACGCCTGCTGGACTTGATGACTGAATACGACGTACAGAAATTCTACCTGTCGCACCTCAACTACAGCGGCCGGGGCAAGCGTAGCCGCAAGCTCGACGCCCAGCAGCAGATGAGCCGCGAAGCAATGACGCTGATTTTCGAACGGGCCTGGCGCGACATCGAGCAGGGTCGCGACAGTGACTTCGTCAGCGGCAACAACGACGCCGATGCGATCCTGCTGCTGCAATGGGTAGCCCGACGCCGGCCCCAGCACCACACCGCTCTGGAGCAGATGCTGCGGGCCTGGGGCGGCAACGCTTCAGGCAGCGGCATCGCCAACATCGACAACACGGGCGAGGTCCATCCCGACACTTATTGGTGGCAGCACTCGGTGGGCAACGTCCGCCAGACGCCGTTCAAGACCCTCTGGCTCGAGCGTCCCGATGCGCTGCTGCTGAAACTGCGTGAGCACCCACGGGCCGTGAGCGGTCGCTGCGGCCAATGTCGTTGGCTGGCGATCTGCAATGGCAACACCCGCACCCGCGCCTGGGCCGACGGCGACCTGTGGGGCCAGGACCCGGGCTGCCACCTCAGCGATGAAGAAATTGGTGTGCACGCGATCCCCAGCGTCGTGATTCCCAGCGCTGCGTTGCCCTGCGCTCGATAACCCAATGGCGAACCTGATGCCGAACCAAGGAAGTCCCATGCCAGCCCCTCTCGTTTTGCCCGCTGCCCTGCAATCGACCCTCAGACCGGGGGAAGTCGCCCTGATCGGCGCCGGTCCCGGTGACCCGGGCCTGCTGACCTTGCGCGCCTGGAGCCTGTTGATGCAGGCCGACGCGGTGGTCTACGACCGTTTGATCAGTTCGCAGCTGCTGAGCCTGATCCCGCTGACGTGCGCCCGCCACTATGTTGGCAAGGCTGCCGGTTGCCACAGCCTGCCTCAGGCACAGATCAACGAGTTGCTGGCCGACCTCGCCGACCAGGGGCAACGGGTGATCCGGCTCAAGGGCGGCGACCCGTTCATTTTCGGCCGTGGCGCCGAAGAGCTGGAGTACTTGCTGGCCCGTGGCATCGATTGCCAGGTGGTGCCCGGCATCACCGCCGCAGCCGGTTGCAGTGCCTACGCCGGCATCCCGCTGACCCATCGCGACCTGGTCAATTCCTGCCGGTTCATCACCGGCCACTTGCAACGCGAAGGCGATCTGAGCCTGCCATGGCAAAGTCTGGCGGACGACAGCCAGACCCTGGTGTTCTACATGGGGCTGTCGAACCTGGGCACCATTGCTGCGCGGCTGATGGAAGCAGGCCTTGCGGCCGATACGCCGGCGGCGTTGATCAGCAACGGCACCCGCCCCGACCAGCAGGTCCTGCGTGGCACGCTCCAGCAATTACCGGACATGGCACTGGCATGCACCGAAGGCCTGCCGACCCTGACCGTGATCGGCAAGGTGGTGGGTTTGTTCGCCCATCAAGCACTGCAACATCCCGCACGGCTTCACGCCGTCATCCAGCTCCAACCTGGCGTCTCGAAGGTGGCGTCATGAAGCGCTGGTGGCTCGCCTCGCTGTTGTGGTTCGGTGCAGCCCAGAGTGCAGGGGCGACGGCCTCGGGCCTGGAATCGGCCGAGCGTGACTACCAGCAGCACTGCCAGCAATGCCACGGCGTCAATCGTATCGGCGGCACCGGGCCGGCGCTGTTGCCCCAGAGCCTGGGCAGGATCAAACCCGCTGAAGTGCGCCAGGTGATTGAAAACGGCCGACCGGCCAGCCAGATGGCGGCGTTCGGCGCAGTGCTGGAGCCAGCGCGGATCGATGCCCTGGCGCTGTACTTGCAACGTCCCCTCGCCGTCGAGCCGACCTGGAATGACAACGACATTCGCCAAAGCCACCGTGTACTGGCGGATGTCGCCAGCCTGCCCGACACCCCCCAGCACAAGGCCGATCCGCTGAACTTGTTCGTGGTGGTGGAGGCCGGCGATCATCACATCGACGTGGTCGACGGCGATCGCTTCGAGGTGCTCGCACGCTTCGCCTCGCATTTTGCCGTGCATGGTGGGCCGAAGTTCTCGCCGGATGGGCGTTTCGTCTACCTGGCCTCCCGGGACGGCTGGATCAGCCTGTACGACCTGCACAACCTCAAGCTGATCGCCGAGGTACGGGCCGGGCTCAATACCCGCAACCTGGCGGTGAGCAAGGATGGCCGCTGGGTGCTGGTTGGCAACTACCTGCCCGGCAACCTGACGGTGCTGGATGCCCGCGACCTGTCTCTGGTCAAGACCATTGCGACAGTGGGCCGCGATGGTCAGGCTTCGCGGGTCAGCGCGGTCTACACCGCACCACCGCGCGACAGCTTCATTGTCGCGTTGAAGGACGTCAAAGAGGTTTGGGAACTGTCCACCGGACCGAGCCCGGACTTCGTGCCCAGGCGTATCGAGACCGAGGATGATCTGGACGACTTCTCCTTCTCGCCCGATTACCGCCAGTTGCTCGCCACCTCGCGCAAGGCCCAGGGCGGCGAGGTGATCGACCTCGACTCTGGTCGTGTCGTCACCGACATTGCGCTGCCGGGCATGCCCCACTTGAGCTCTGGGACCTATTGGAAGCGCGACGGTCGTTGGGTATTCGCCACCCCGAACATCAGCAAGGGACTGATCTCAGTGATCGACTTCAACACCTGGAAAGTCATCAAGCAAATCCCCACCCTGGGACCGGGTTTCTTCCTGCGCAGCCACGTCAACTCGCGCTACGCCTGGACCGACGTGTTCTTCGGCCCGGACAACGACGCCATCCACCTGATCGACAAACAGACCCTGGAGATCGCCCACACCCTACGCCCGATGCCCGGCAAAACTGCCGCCCACGTCGAATTCACCCGCGACGGGCGCTACCTGCTGCTGAGCATCTGGGCCACCGACGGCGCGCTGATCGTCTACGACAGCAATACCTTGCAGGAGATCAAGCGCCTGCCCATGAACAAACCTTCGGGCAAGTACAACGTCGGCAACAAGATCGAATTTGCCGAGGGCACATCGCACTAGCGATAAAAAAACTGGGGGAGCCAAGCTTGCTCGCGATGGCAGCGGCACATTCAACATCAATGCAAACTGACCCACCGCTATCGCGAGCAAGCTCGCTCCCACAGGGGATTGGGGGTGGGAATGAATCTTGTGGCCACTCCGGGAACAGTGTGGGAGCGAGCTTGCTCGCGATGGCAGCGGCATGGCCAACATCATTGCAAGCTGATCCACCGCTATCGCGAGCAAGCTCGCTCCCACAGGGGATTGGGGGGGGTATGAATCTTGTGGCCACTCCGGGAACAGTGTGGGAGCGAGCTTGCTCGCGATGGCAGCGGCATGGCCAACATCATTGCAAGCTGATCCACCGCTATCGCGAGCAAGCTCGCTCCCACGGGAATTGGGGGGGGTATGAATCTTGTGGCCACTCCGGGAACAGTGTGGGAGCGAGCTTGCTCGCGATGGCAGCGGCATGGCCAACATCATTGCAAGCTGATCCACCGCTATCGCGAGCAAGCTCGCTCCCACAGGGGATTGGGGGGGGTATGAATCTTGTGGCCACTCCGGGAACAGTGTGGGAGCGAGCTTGCTCGCGATGGCAGCGGCATGGCCAACATCATTGCAAGCTGATCCACCGCTATCGCGAGCAAGCTCGGCTCCCAAAGTTTTTGGGTGTACACGGATTCTCTGAACACCTGAGAACCCGTGTGGGAGCGAGCTTGCTCGCGAATGGGGGCGACTCGGTCTACGACCGGCCTACAAACTCAATCGCCCCCGCTCGTCCTCGGTCAACCGCTGCCGGGTCTGTTCATCGAGCGGGCCGGCCCCCAATACCTGGACCGGGCTGGCCGGGTCGTAGGCCCGTGGCGCTTCGCGGCCGGCACCGTCGCGGGACGGGGTCAGTTGTTCGGAGCCGAAGCTCACCACCTGTACAGTGAACACCGACGCCTGGTTCTGCCGCGCCGCATTTTGTTGCTGGCGCGCCACGTCTTCCGCCGCTTGCGTGGCCGAAGACGCCGCCGAACTGGCGGAGGTGATGGCCCCTGTGTTGACCGAAGCCGCCAGCGGCACACCGGAGGATTTGCCCTGGGTCTGGATGTTGGCTGCGTTCACCACAGTCAATGCCGCGATGTTGACGTTGCCCGACACCCGGATCCCCGCCTCGCCCGCATCGATGGTGCCCAGCGGCGCGATCAGGTCGATGTCCCCCGGTGCCACTTCGGCAATCGGGTTGAGCGTGGCGATACCGGCCCCGGTGCTCGGCACTGACGGCGACAGCGTCACGTTGCCCCAGCTGTCATACAAGCGCTTGGGCGGCGTGTAGACCACGGTGGTCTTCGAGCCACGACCGGCGTTGATGTCGCCCTGGGCCGACCAGCCGAGGATCGAGCCACCAAAGGTGGTCATGATCCGGCTCTGCCCCAGCAGAATGCTGTTCTGCGCGTACAACTGGATATCGCCCTCGCCCTGGGTAATGACCCCGGCGGTGGACGGCGGCGCATTACCCTCGATGCCGAAGGTCTGCCCGCCACCTGGGGTGAGCATCTGGATACTGCCACCGAAATCGGTGTGCACCCCCGCCCCGCCGAACATCGTGATATCGCCCTTGTAGGTGATCGCATTGCCCGCCACATCCTTGTCCGGGAACAACAGCGCAATCGCCTCCCGGCCCCGCAGGTAGCTGCCCTGGCGCACACCGCCCACTTCGTTGTACTCACGGCCAGCGGCCTTGAGCTCGGCGAAGTACACATCGCGGGCAAACACCCGCTGCTGCTCCGCCGGCAGCGCCGCGAAGAAGCTGCGGGCCTGTTCGGTGTCGCCGCTGAAGCCGAAGCGTTTCTCCAGCCAATCCACTAACTCCGCCTCGTAGGTCTTGGCGACCTTACCGTCCTGGTTCGCCAGGGGCACACCGGCCAAAGCCTGGTTCGCCGGGTCCAGGTAAGCCTTGACGAAGCGCTCGTAGTCCGCCCCGTTGAGTCCCGCGCCGGCTTGCAGCACCAGGCTCGCGCCAGGGCGAGAATCCCCGGGCACCACGGCGCCGATACTGGTGATGCTGACCTTGTCGTCCATCAGGATATTGCGCCCGGCGGTGATTTCCAGCAGGCCGGGGCCGGCGACGTTGAAATTGCTGTAGAGGATGTCGCGCCCGGCCGAGACGATGGAGATGTCGGTGGGGTTGTTGTGGATGAAGAGGTTGCCGGTGCTGGTGTAATTACCCACGTCGGAGTTCGTATTCAGAGACCCGCCCAGCGGTATGCCGCTGCTGACAATGTCTCGCCCAGCCATCATGCGTACAGGGCCGGCACCTTCGTATGCGATTCGCCCCGGCCATCTGCCCGTAGGGACTGATGTCATCGACCGTCCAGTGGCGACTGCCAGCAAGTCGCCTTCAAGCGCGTAGAAGCGAGCAGGATCGACATTGAGGGCCCACTCACTGGAGGCGCTGCTGGTGTCGAAGGCAAACAGCGGCAAGATGTTCGCACTAGGGCGCGCGAAATTGCCATCGGCAGAAAGATTGCTGGCCTTTATGACGAAACCATCGACGATACCGACAAAGGCTGGCCGCAACGGTGTGGCCAGGGCTGCGGAGGCAGCACCGGAACGACTGACTGACATGTCGCCGCCGTAGATGGAATCGCCGGCCATGAATTGCAACTCACTGTTGATGCCGGGAGCGAGCAACAGGGCTGGGCGATTGTCGCCGTTGTAGCCTGTGTCATACAGTGCCGAGGACTTCCCGTAATAAAGACTGCCACTGGCTGCCACAGCCCTCAGGATCGACGGATAGACGACCGCCAGATCCGTTGCGGTACTGAAGGTGAAAGGTGTCAGGTTACCTCCCGACGACCACAAGTCCACCGCCGTATTGGCAGTCCACAACGTAAACCAGCTCACGCCCGATCCGTTACTGTTACCGTCCTTGAAGGGTGAGGCGCTCATCATCGGTGCCCGCCCCGGATCGGCAACGTCCATCACGACCAAGTCGCCTGAAGTCGTCAGATCGAAGGTAGCATCGCCCGGCATGAGGGTCAGTCCACCCGTTGCAGATCCTCGTGTGGATTTGAAGGAGTCGTAGGCCCGCGTTTCTCCAGGGGACTGTGCTGAGACAGCATTGCCGTATTGAAGGTCGATTCGACCGATGGCGCCACTGTCGATCTGCGCGTGCCCTCGCAGGTTGATGACCGCGCCGTTGAGATGCCCGTTGGCGAACACGCTATCGGGATTCAAGGCGCCGCCTACGCGCAGGTTGAGGTCACCACCGCCGGTCAATTGCAGGCTGCCGTCGGCGCCTACGCGCCCGGTGCTGCCCACAGCCAGCAGCAGCCCCTGGCTACGAGAGTTGATGTTTATGTTGAAGTCGTTACCGACGAGCCGGCCCAACACCCCGGCATCGCCCTTCACCTGTACATCCAGATCACCGCCGCCCAGGGTCCCGTACCCGGTGAAACCGGCCATCTGATCAGCGCCCCCCAGCTCCATCGATGCTGTATAGCTGCCGAAATTGATCCACCAGGCCGTCGGCTGGCCGTTCACCGAATCACCGTTGCCCTGGCGCCAGAGCCAATTGCCAACATTGGCCGAATCCTGGCCCATGTCGGCAGGGTTCGGTCGCCCGATAGGGTTGGCAGGCGCGGTCAGGTTGCCGCTGAGGTCACCGCCGACCTTAAGCAACAGGTTACCGCCCGCGTCCGGATACCAGGCGCGATAGAGACTTTCGGTGCCGCCATCGACCAGCCTTTCATTGCTGCCATCTTTGTCGTTGAGCACCGTGCCATTGCCGCCCAGGGCCTTGGGCTGGTTGTAGGGATCGCCCGGGAACGTCGGCGCTGAAGATGTCCCGGCGGTATAGACCCCGAACAACGAGTCCATGCGCAGGCTGCCACCGCTCAGCAGTTCCAGGTCGCCGGTGCCGGTGCGGATGACGCTCGGACGGACACTGCCGGCAACCGGTGCATATTCCGCATCGACGGGAGCACAGATATTCGGCATAGCGTCGCAGAGCGACTGGACCGAGTCGAATTGGAAGAACTGGACGGCAGCCTGGCTGATCAACTCGCCGGCCTTGACCTCAAAACCGGAACTCGCCAACTGCTTCTCAGCCGCTTCGGTCCATTTATAAGAAGCTTGGAGCACGCAATTACCACCAAAATCGACACAGAAAGCCTCGGCCGAATCGTAACCGAAGATATCGCGAAAGATGGTTTCGTCGACGGGCTGGCCGAGTTCGACCGTGATCCCGTTGTTCAACATGTCTTGTACGCCCGCTTCGGTCCATATGAAGCCCCCCTTTCCAGGCACGAGCACACCGAACATACCGTAGTGGCTATCAGCAAGATGCAAGTCGCCATGTACCGGTTCGGGCTGGACGATCCGGCTGTCTGCCGCCGTCGTGTCGGCCCCGGCCACCAATCTCAACGACCAGGACTGGGAACCCTCGGCGAGCATGGGGGCGATGGCCCACATGCGGCCATCGCTGCCCGCAATCTCTGGACGCAACTGCACCGATTCGACGCCATCCGGCAACTTCACATCGGTGCCGGACGGAAGCAGCGAACCGCGGTTCAAGACCAGGCTGCCTGCGAGCTTGAGGATATTGGTCTGCGTATTGCCCGCGTTTGCCACGTCGGGCAGCGCAACGCCCTTGGGCCAGATGAAGCCGCGCAGTGCGGTGGCTCCGCTCAACACGCTGCCGGCCCCCAACTGCGAGCCGGCCTCCAGGGTCTGGGCCCGGCTCAGCAAAGTGCCTGCGGCAAACAGCAGGTTGCCGGAGGCGTCGTGTACCGCAGCCGCCAATACCGTACCGGCCGGCAGTTCCAGCGGTTGGTCAAGGATCGCGGCCACCGGCAGTCGAGTACCGGCCGCCAGGGTCACGCCTTTGATCGGCAAGTCGTAGTTCAACGTGGCTCCCGCCGGGAACGCCGTATCGTCGGCCAGGGTCACGCCGGCACCGGGGACGACGATGTCGCCACCGGTGAAGTCGATGCCAGGCAGCAACACCCAGCCCTTGTCATCCTGGGTGGCCGGCGGCGGTGCGAAACCGTCGTTGATGCTGCCGTAGATGCTCAGGTCACCACCGGCGCGCAGGGTCAACGCGCCGGCCTCGCCGGAACCGTACACGGCGGTTTGCCGGGTGTGCGGGTTCACACTGGCGTAGCGATAACCGGACAGGTCCAGGTCGCCCTGCACCACCAGGTCACCGTCGGCCGTGGCGCTGACGATCTCGACGCCGGGCCGCAGGTGGAACGCATCGGCGTAACGGGCGTTGTTCAGACCGGCGAGTTTGCCTTGCATCAAATCGCTGTTGGCCAGCGCCGCGTTGATGAAGGCGACGCTATCCTGATGCTTGCCATCCAGGTAGGCCTGGTCGATGACCTGATAAGGCCGGCCACTGGCCGCCGGATCGCTGCCAAAGGCTGCATCGTTGTATTGCCACATACCATTGACGGCGATGGACCGCGCGCCCTGGATATCCAGGTTTCCGCTGGCGTCGATGGCGATGTCACCGTGAGTGGCATCTGGCCCGGCGCGCCGGGCATTGAGTTCCAGGGTGCCGCGAGCGCGACCGTCATGTTGCCCCGCAGGCGCCGCAGTGCCATGGCGCAGATCGATGCGCGCACCATCGGCCAATGTCAGCACGCCGCCCCGGGAGGTCAGGTCGACCATGGCGCGGTTCGGTGAGTCGATGATCTTGCCGTAACTGTCTACACGCAGGCGATTGCCATGAGCATCGAGCACCGCGTTGCCGCCCAGGGTCAGAGAGCGCCCGGCGGCAAGCCGGATACTGCCGACCCGTTCGCCGCTGGCGTCCACCTTGCCATTGACCAACAGATTTCCGTTGTCGACCGAGACGCTGACGGTCGAGGCCTTGAGCTCGTTGCCGATCACCAGGTCACCCTGTTTGAGCTGGAAGCCACGGGAGCCGAACACCTGCCCGTCGTTCAACCGTTGGTTCAAGGCCGCGAACTGCTCGCTGAGGTCGCCGCTGTCGCCCAGGCGTTGGGCCTGGATTTCCACGCTGCCGGCCAGGTACGGCATGGCGGTGCCCCCGGCGTCATATTCGCCTGTGCTGCTGCCGAGAATCCGCCCCTGCAAATCAACGATTCCGGCGGCCTCGTCCAGCGCCACTGCACTGAGCCGGCCAGCCTGGTTGTTGCGAGCCGAAAAGTCGATGCTCGATCCATCGGCCTGGCGGATGTTGCCGTTCTGGCTTTGCAGGATCACCTCGCCACCGGCGCTGTAGCGTGTGACATCGTTGAAGGTCACCGTGCGGCCCGCCACATCGATCAACGCCTCATCGGCCAGGGTCAGGTCATCCGTCGCGCTCAGGGTCAGCTTGCCGCTAGGCAACACCACCGCACTGGCAAGGTTGAGGCTCGCGCCTTTGATGGACAACTCGCCCCCAAGCCCGGAGACGCTGCCCGGCTTAGCGCTTGTGCCCGCTACGTTGACCGCCCCGCCCGCGGTGATGCGGTTGACCGAACCGGCTTCACCGGTCAGCAACGGGGTGAGGATATTCAGGTTGCCGCCGCTGTAGGCGTAGCCCGTTTTCGCGTCATAGGCACCCTGGCTTTGATACACCGCCAGGCTGCCTTTGTGGTTGGCCGTCAGGCGTTCACTGGCGCTGAGGTTGACGTTGGCGAATCCCAGGGCAAGGCGGTTCAGGGTGGTGAGCGAGCTAGGCTGGGCGAAGTCACCGTAGCCGAATTCGATGCGCTGGGCCTGGATGTCCAGGCGACCGGCGCCGGTGCCGGCCCCACCGGCAATCACCGAACCCGGCGCGCCAACGGCACCGTTCCAGATCAGGTTGGCGGTGCGAATGGTCGCCACGTCATTGGCGCTGCCTGCACCATAGATGGCCGGGGTGCTCAGCATCAAGTTGCTCAGCCGCGACTTGCCTGTTGTTGGGTCATAGGTGTCGAGACTGACGGTGCCGTAGAAATTCAGCGCCTGGCTGGCCGACAGTTCGAGGGTTTCCAGGGCCGGAGCACCGTATTCGGTGTCCCCACGCAACAGGCGGTCGAGCACGGTCTGGCTCAGGGTCAGGCCGGCAGGCAGGACCTGGCGCGTCGCCGCGTTGCTCAGGGCCTGGGCGGTGCCAACGTTGATATTGCTCAGGGCCAGGGTCAGGTGACGGGTGCCGTAGCGCACCTGGTCGTCAAGCTGCAGGCTGCTGCCGGACGCAGCGACGATGCTGCCTTCGGAATGAATCCGGGTCACGCCGCTGCACGGTGTCAGGCTGCAGCCGCCGATATTGACCGTGCCGCTGGTACCTGACACAGGGGCCAATACATTGAGCAAGCCATTGGAGGCGGCCAGCAAGCTATAGTTTTGGAACTTCACATTGAGGTTATAGATAAAACCATCACGGGCATCGTACGCCGCCTTTCCCCTTCCGATGGTGTTGATGGCGGCGCCTTGTTCCACCAACAGTTCGCCGCCGTCGGCCAGGAGGAATACCTCAGGCGCCGACAGGGTCGCACCTTCACGCAGCGCGACGCTGCGGGACACCCGTTGCGGCGTGATGTAGTTCCCCCCCTGGCCATAGAGCAGCGAAAACTGGCCGCCGATCACTTGGCGTGAAGCATTCAGAGCATTGAGGCTTTCGGCATTGAGGGTCACGCCCTCGAAGCCGGCCGTAGCCCCGCGCCCTTCGGCGACCACCTCCAGCGCGGTACCATTGCTGGCGACCACCGCGACGGTTCCGCCGTACCCCCCGGCCTGAGGCGCGAACTTGCCGAGGCCCTTGAAGGAGAAGGCCTGATCTCCAGCGCCTTTTGCCAGGTTCAACTTCAACGTCTTGGCATCGACTGGCAACAGGGCCCTGGGAACACCCAAGCGCGCGGCGTCGGCCACCGCGAATTGGGCGTAGCTGGTTTCGTTGTATTGCGAGTAGCGACGCAGCACATCTCCCGAGGTCAGGATGACTTGACTGGACAAACTGTTGCGCTGCCCGGTATTGGCCACCGACAGCACCCCAGCGGTGGTCCACGAGCCGTTGCGCAGCTGTTGCGCGCCCGTTGTGACACCTTGCCCCGCCAAGCCATTGACCTCGACCCGAAACGCCCCTGGCAGCAATGCATAGGTGGACGGCATCAGGGTGTAGGTGCCGGCAGCCAACCCGGGCACACCGGCACCGATGGTGATTTGCTGGCCTACTCTCGGATCTACCGCGCCGCCTTCGGGGGCGACCGGCGCGTACTGACTCTGATTGCCCGGCACGATGGCATAGACCGGGTTGGTGGACAGCCCCGGCAGGGTGAAACCGCCATTGGCACCGATTTGTACCAGCGGGTTGAAACGCGCATCGGTGGAACCACCTCGACCAGAGATAAAACCGGCGCCGAGCAATTCACCGCCACCCGAGAGGTCCAGGACCGAACCCTCCTGGGCCGCCACCGACTTGCCGCCGAGAATCACGCCGATATTCAGGTCACCATATTCGGTGAGCACCGCGCCTTGCCCGAGCAACACAACCTTCTTGCCAGCGTACTGATAACTCTGGCCATCGACAGTGCCGCCATAAGGCAGCACCAGCCCCAGGCCGCTGACCGAAGTCAGGCTACCCGGTAACAGCTCCACTCGATCAGTGGTACCCAAGCCATCGTTTATGCCGACTTCAATCAACCCCAGCGGTGCCCGTACCACCCCACCCTGCTCGATCTTCGCACTGCCCAGTTGCAAGCGGCCAAATGCCGAATAAGGCACTGCAGGTGTGACCTGGGTAGTACGCTCAATGACCAGGCTGCGCATAGGATCAAAGACCGAGGCACTGGCACCGGTATACCCCGCCAACACCCGTGCTCCAACCCCGGTCGCCGGATACAACTGCGCTGCTTGCAACACCATGTCCGAAGGGGTCAGCAATTGGGTGGTAAAGCCCGTAGGCAATCCCTCACTGGAGACCCCTGCCAGGAATCGCAAATCACCCCGGCTGCGTAGCTGAACCCGGTCGAAACCGGCGCGTTCCAGCTCGACGGTATTGCCGTCGGCCTGCCTCACCGTGCCTTTGCTACTGAACATCACACTGCCCTGCACATCCAGCAGGTCAGCGTTGACGGAAAACACCGCCTTGTTCGCCAATAGCGACACCCCGCCGCCATCGACCACAGGCCGGGTATAGGGGTCAAAACTCGGTCGAGTGGTCGCCAGCCCTGTCGCAAGCGCCATCAACACATGGGGTGCATTGAGCTCGACCCGGGTATTGGCTGGCGCGGTTGCACTCAATCCAAAACTGCGGGAGTACAGGCTCAGGCTTTGGCCGAGGGACATCGACAGGTCGCCATCGACGCTCATCAGGCCGTTGCTTAGCAGGGACAGGCTATCGAAACCACCGGCCTGGACCTGATCGGCACCTAGCCGCCCGTGACCATAGATCAGCGAATCCGCCGAGGTCTCAGCCGTATCGCTCAGCGGGCTCGCCTGGGCAGCTCGCGCCAGCACCAGTTCACGCACCTTCAACACCCGGTCACTGACCGTACTCTTGAGGTAATAGGGCGTTTCCAGCGCTACCGACAAGCTACCGCCTGCAGCCCCAGCACCGCCCGAACGGGCGCTGAATGAACCGTCCAGGTACAGACCATTGGCCGAGGCCAGGGAAATACTGCCGCCATTGCTCGCCACCGATGTACGCCCCTGGCCTGGAATATCCAGCACAGCCTGGCTGCCATCCGCTTGCAAACGCGCACCATCGCGCACCACCACAAACAGTTCGGACGCCGAAGTCGATCCTTTCGCGGCATCTATCTGGCCGCCGATGACAATCTGTCCGCCGTCGCGCACCAGGCCGTAGGTCTGACCACGCACATCCCGAGCTGTTACGGCCCGGCTCGATACATCGATCAGTGCTTGTTCACCCAGCCAGATGGAACGACCGTGGCCCTGGGCATTGACTTGATCGCGGACCGTATCGCTGACGCTCGACTCGGTAAGACTGACCCGACCGCCCCAGGCGTTGAGGGTGCCGTTGGCAGTCAACTGACCGATGCTGCGCACATCGATGCCCTGCCCCGGATCGACGCCGATCACGCTGCCCTTGCCCAGGTTCAACACCGTGTTCGCCATGTCGGCGGCGCTGGCGTTCGCGGTGCCGGCAGTGAGGCTCAGGCTCGCGCCGCGGCGCTGGGTCAGGACGCCTTTGATCGCATCTTCCTGATACAGCTCCGGTGTCCAGCGCTGCAACGCATCCGCCGGTTCTGCGCCGCTGCCGGTGCTCAACGCCTGCTCGCCAAAACGGTACACCGGCATCGTCACATCGACCCGGGTGCCTTCGGCTACCGTCAGGCCTTCGTTGCCGGTGATGTCATAGGCCGAGAAGCCTTTGTCAAAGAAGTCGCCGCCCAGTTGCAAGGTAGCCGGTTCAAGCGGCGAGCCGCTGTTGCCGATCAGCACTTTATTGGCCGCCAGCTTCAAGGTCCCGCCGCCATTCACACCAGTGCCGCGCAGTTCACCCTTTAAGGTCAAGGCGCCGTTACCGGACGACGCGCCGGTACTGGCGGTCAGGGTCAGGTCCCCGCCCTTACCACCGCGGGTCTTGCCATCGGCCATGACCGCGGCGCCGGAGCTGACGTCGATCAGGCTGCCCTGACGCACATCGATACCGCCGCTGCTGCGCACGGACACGACGCCGCCATTGATGAATGGCAAGCCCTGGCGGTCGCCGCCGTCAAGCAGCAGGTTGCTCCACCGGCCAGCGGTGTTCAACGTCACGCCCTCGCCCAACGTGACCCCAGCATGCTGCCCAGTGGCGGGCGCAAGCACGACGTCTTCAATCTTGAAATTATCGGTTCTGACCTGTTTAAGCACGTTACCCAAGGCAATGCGACCGCTGCGGGCCGTCAGGTCGGCATTCACCTCGACCTGCGGTGCATAAAGCATGATGTCGCCGCCATCGGCGACCTTGAGTGCGCCCTCGACCTTGATGCCCTCAAGCGCCGCCACCTTGACTGCGCCGAGTTGGAAGCCGTTGAGCAGATCGTTATCCAGAACCAGTTTGCCTTGCCGATCAGTGCCGACCACCGAGGTCAGGTCCAGGCCCGCAGCAATCTTGTCGGCCACCTTACCGACGGTGACCTGATCGAGCGTGGGGTTCAGGCCGCTATTGATCACACCACTGGTCTTGTCATAGATCGGCGTGTAACTGCCCACCCACAACTGCGCCCGTCGGGCCACAGCGTTTTGCGATTGCTGGTAACCATCGAGGTTGAGGTTCGGCGCCTGGGTCTGGCGTTCACCCTGGTAGACCTCGCCGACGATCTGGCCTTCCAGCACCGCGTTGCGAGTCGATACCACCAACTTGCCGGCATCGCGGCCGACGGTGTAGCCGGCCTCAAAGCGTTCGCGCGGGGCGATCAGCGGATTGTAGTAGTAATCGGTCTGGCCCCAGCGTTGACTGTGGTGTTCGTAGCCCTTGTAGATGCCGGTGTAGAGGATGTCCCCCGGCGCCTTGGACAACTCATGCAAGCGCCCATCGGCGCCTTTGAGCCAGGACTGGCGCAAGTAGCCGCTCTGCACATCCAGGGTGCCACCGGACAGGTTCAACTGCGCCGCCTGCTGAGTCACGACGTCGTTGCCGGTGAACGTCAACGTGCCACCCTGGGCGGCCCATTCACCCACGCTGTGTCCCTGGGTGCCCAGGTAGCCGCCGACCTCCAACAACCCACCCGCCGTGTACCAACGGTCAGTGGCGTAGCCGTTGGTGCCCGCCGGGACGTAGATCAAGTCACGCACGTCCACCCAGACATCGTTGTTGGTCAGCTTGCCGCCCTCGCGGTTGACCGGAGCATCACGCTGTTCGTTGCCCTGCACGTTGACCTTGATGGAGTTGGACTCCATCGCCACCTTGACGCCGATGGCGCCGGACACATCGATCACCGCACCATCGCGCACCAGGCTGCGACCGGCGGCGCTGACCGCGACCTGGCCGCCGGTGGCCAGGGTGATGGAGCCGTTCTGGAAGTCGACGCTGCCGCCACTGACGATCTCGACCCGGGACTGGTCGCTGCGGTCGACCACGCTACTGAGGTTGTTGAACTGACCGGTGATCAGGTTGTTCGGCGTGCCATCCAGGCCGGCCGGTCCGGCATTGCGCTGGCTGTCCAGGGCACTGCCGCCCGCCGCATCGAGCAGCACCGCCGTGGCGCTGCCCTGCCCCAGGGTCACGCTGCCGCTGCCGTCGCTGAAGGCGTTGAGCAAATGCACGGTGCCACGGGTGTCCACCGAACTGCTCGCCACCGCCACGCCGTTCTGCTGCACAGTGTGCCCGGTAAGGGTGATGTCGCCGGTGCTGGCCTGGATCAGGCCGCTGTTGATCACCGTGCCGGCACTGCTGCCGGGCTTGAGAGACGTCGCGACCTCGTTGCCTCGGGTAGTGGAACGCAGGTTGCCGCTGGTGCCCTGGCCGCGCCGGATGTAGAAATTGTCACCAGCCGCCAGGGTGGTCTGGCCTTTGGCGGTGATGATGGAGCCGGCGTTCTCCACTTCGGAGCCCAACAGCAAGGCATAACCACCACCGGTCGTGGAGCTGGCAGCGCGGTGGGTTTCGATCAGCGCGCCCTGCTGCACCTCGACCTTGCCGGCGGCGTCAGTAAAGGTCGGTTGGCTGCCGGTGGCATCGACGTACAACCCGCGCTTGCTGAATTGCTCATCGCTGATGTTGGCCGCCACCGCCGCCAGGTTGCGCACGTTGACCTGGCTGCTGCCGCTGAAAATGATGCCGTTGCGGTTGACCAGCATCACCGTGCCGTTGCCCTTGATCTGGCCCTGGATCTGGCTTGGTCGCGCTTGAGGGTCGTTGACCCGGTTGAGCACGGCCCAGTCCGACTGCTGCTGGAAATCCACCGTGGTATTGCGCCCGACGTTGAAGGTTTCCCAGTTGAGAATCGCCTTGTCGGCGGTCTGCTCGATCGTCACCGTGGTCTTGCCACCGGACTGGGTCTGCTTCGGGCCCTTGGCGTTGAGCCAGCCCTGGGTCAGGCTGTTATCGACCTTGAGCCCACCCTCGCCCAGCCCGTCGGGCACAGTCTGCACCTGCCCGAACGCGGCTTGCCGCCCCGCTGCCTGGGCGGCTTGCTGGGCCGCGATGGCAGCCACGGTGTTGTTGAGATTGGTCAACGAACGCTGCAACTGCGCGTTAGCCCGTTGCTGCTGCGCCAAGGGCGGCGGCATGCCTGGCTGCGCGGTCGTAGGCCGCGTCGCGCCACCGGCCTGGGTCGCCCCCTTGGCGGCAAACCAGGCCGAACTGAACGCCGTCGCCGCCTGGGCATTGCCGGCCACCATCAGCAGCGCAATGGCCTGGGCCAACGGCTTGAGCCGCAGCATCGACAACTCGCTGTCGCGACGTGGAGCGTTCAGGTTCGTCTGGGGTTTGCAGCGCAGCATCCTACTCATCCTTTCGGTTTGCTCTAAGGGGACACAACGCAGTGCTGTCAGGCTGCCAGCGTTGGTTATAGGGGATAGGCGGTTACAGGGGGACGGGACCGAACGGTTGTCATGAAAATTTCATGTGGCTGTGTTGGTCGCGGCGCCAGAGCAAAAAATCAGCAACGGCTTGCGCCGTTGCTGATCGGTGTTGCGTGTTGCTCAGGCGTGGGGTTACAGCGGACGACCGATGCCGTTGCAGACGTTGGTATTGCCGATGCTTTGAGCGCTGGTAGTGGTCAGGAAGCTGCCACGAATGGCGTTTTTCCAGGCCGTTGGCAGCGGCACGAAGCGGTTGGCGGTGATAGCGGCATCGTTGTTGTTGGCAGCGACTGCGCCGTAGTGACGGGTGAAGAAATCACGTACCTGAGTGCTCTGGGCGGCGTTGGCGTAGCACTGGCTGAAAATCACGTTGGTGAAGCCCAGGATCGGATAGCCGCTGGTTGGGTAGAGGCGCAAGCTAGGGTCAGCCGGGATGGTTTCATCAATCACTTTTTGAGAAGTGAAAACAGGAACCCAAGCGTTCGGTTTTGACCGGTCGGTAGCAGCAGGAACCGTAACGGCATTGATAGCTGCCGACACGTTGGCAGGCGCTGGGGAAAGACCGCCAACACGAGCGACCTTAGTGGCGTCGTCCAGACCAGCCAGCGTAGTAGCGGCGTAATCCGGGCTCATGTAGGTGATACGACCTTGGGCTGCGTTCAGTGCAGTCATCACGTTCGCACTGCCGGAGGCGGAAACGGCGCCGGCTGGCAGGCCACCGCTGTAGCTGGAGGCGAAGGTGGTGGTGACAGCGAAGGTGCCGGTTTCAGCGCACTTGGCATTCAGGAAGCGGGTGAACAGCTCGGTGGTACCGCTGCTTTCTGCACGGTAAACCACGGTGATCGCGCCGGTACGGCCCGAACCAGTGATCTGGCTCCAGTCGGTCAAACGGCCGGAGAACACACCACACAACTGGTTGACACTCAGGTCAACGTTGGCAGTACCAGTCTTGTTGAAAGGAATGGCAACCGAAGTGGCAACCGAAGGCACCTGGATCAGTGGGCCCCAGGCAGCGCCGTGAGCGGTGACGTAATTGCTCAGCTCAGTGGCGCTGAGCTTGGAATCGCTGCCAGCCCAGTGCACGTTCTTGCTGGTGTCACCAGCCACGAACTTGGTGTAGTCGTTGTTCAGGAAAGCAGCCTTGCCAGCACCGCTGCCCACGCCGATGTAAGGGGCGAAACCGGCAGTCAGTACGCCGGAAGTCTGGTACAGCGGCTGAGGCAAGGTAGCACCACCGCCATTGACATCAGCCATGGCGGCCTGAGCGGCGCAGAGGCCGGCGAGGGTCAGGGATACCGCGAGAACGTTGCGCTTAAACATGAAGAATCTCCTTTCATCGTGTTCGTACGTAGGTTGGGTGACGCGTGCTTGCCGTCATGGCGCTCGGTCCTGTGCCGATGGCGGTGGGGTGAGGCCATGGGTTAGAAATTCGCAGTTTCCGGTGACAGATAAAGGAAAAAACCTCGGGAGCTGAGGGCTGTTTTCTGGCTTTTTTCCTCGGGTGTTCGAGGGCTCTGGACCGGGGTTTCGGCTGGGTCTGGCGGCGCTGTTGCGCAGGGTGGGCGTGGGGATGGCGGCGGGTGGTTGTCGGGCAAAGAAAGATGACAGAACGAGGAACCCGAGTTTGGTGCTGGCAAGGGTCGGGAGGTGTCGCGGCAGCGCAAAAATAACTGATTGTTTTTGTGGGGGCCGTGCTTGCCGCAAGGGTGGTGTCAACCAGAAAGTGCTCGGTTTACTGGACCAACTGGTTGATCTCGATAATCGGCAACAACACCGCCATGACGATCACCAGCACCACACCGCCCATGACCACAATCATCAGCGGCTCCAGGAGCGCGGTCATGCCCATGGCCCGGCGTTCGATGTCGCGGGACAGGGTCTGCGCGGCGCGTTCGAGCATCGGTGGCAGGCAGCCGGTTTTTTCGCCGCTGGCGATCAGGTGGATCAGCACCGGCGGGAAAACTTTCTCCACCCGCAGCGCCGCCGCCAGGTTGACCCCTTCGCGGACCTTGGCCGTGGCGTCGCTGACACTCAGGCTCAAGCGGTCGTTGGACAGGGTCTGGCGCGCCGCCTCCAGCGCCCGCAGCAATGGCACCCCGGCGCCACCGAGAATCGCCAGGGTCGAGGCAAAACGCGCGGTATTGAGGCCCAGTACAAAACGCCCGATCAGCGGCAGGCGCAACACTCGTGCATGCCAGCTCAATCGCGCCTGCGGGTTGCGCAAATACATCCGCCAACCCCAGAACCCACCGGCCAAAACGCCAAAACACAGCCAGCCCCAGGCACGGATGAAGTCACTGGCGGTGAGCATCGCCACGGTCAGCGCGGGCAGATCCTGCCGGGCCTGGGAGAACGCGCTGACCACCTGGGGCACCACGTAGCTGAGCAGGAAAATCACGATGGCGATCGACACCAGCCCCACCACCCCTGGGTAGATGAACGCGGTAAGGATCTTGCCCCGCAGGTTGTTGCGCTCTTCGATGTAATCCGCCAGCCGTTCCATGACCTGGGCCAGGTCGCCAGACTCTTCACCAGCGGCAATCAACGCCCGGTAGATTTCCGGAAAGTCCCGTGGCCGCGCGGCCAGGGCTTCGGCCAGGCGCATGCCGCCGCGCACGTCGGCACGCACTGCGCTGAGGGTCTGAGCGATGTGCTTGCGCTCGGCCTGTTCCACCGTGGCGCTCAACGCCGCCTCCAACGGCAGGCTCGCTCCCAGCAAGCTCGCCAGTTGCCGGGTGGCCCAGGCCAGGTCGTTGTCCGAGAGTTTGGCGCTGAACAAGCCACCGCCGTTGGCTTGCGTTGTATTGCGTTCGACCTGCACCTGCAACGCGGTCAGCCCGCGGCTGCGCAGCAGGTTGAAGGCGGCACTCTGGCTGTCGGCTTCCAGGTGCCCGACCTCGATTTTTCCGGTGGCGTCAGCGGCCTCGAAACGGTAGCGATTCATCAGGCGTCCCGTGTCACGCGCAAGATTTCTTCAGGGGCGGTGGCGCCGCTGCGAACCCAACGTTCACCATCCTCGCGCATGCTGAACATGCCAGCCTGGCGGGCGGCCGCACGCAGGGCCTGCTCCCCTGCTCCTTGGTGGATAAGCGTGCGGATGTCATCGTCGATGCAGAACAATTCATGAATACCGGTGCGGCCGCTGTAGCCGGTCTGGTTGCAGGTCGGGCAGCCCACCGGGCGCCAGGTACCGGGGGCTGCCGGATCGGCTTGTTTGCACTGCGGGCAGAGCCTGCGCACCAGGCGCTGGGCAAGCACGCCGAGCATCGATGAGGCCAGCAGGAACGGCTCGACGCCCATGTCGATCAGGCGGTTGATAGCCGACACCGCGTCGTTAGTGTGCAACGTCGCCAGCACCAGGTGACCGGTGAGGGAGGCCTGCACGGCGATTTGTGCGGTCTCCAGATCGCGGATTTCACCGATCATGATGATGTCCGGGTCCTGGCGCAGGATCGCCCGCAAGGCCAGGGCGAAGGTCATGTCGATCTTGGCATTGACCTGGATCTGGCTGATGCCCGGCAGGTCGTATTCCACCGGGTCCTCCACGGTGAGGATGTTGTGCACGCTGGCGTCCAGTCGCGCCAGGGCGGCATAGAGGCTGGTGGTCTTGCCGCTGCCGGTGGGGCCGGTGACCAGCACGATGCCGTGGGGCTGGCGGATCAGGCGGTCGAGCTTGCCTAGCACGTCCGGATCCATCCCCAACGTTTCCAGTTGCAGGCGTCCGGCTTGCTTGTCCAGCAACCGCATCACCACCCGTTCGCCATGGCCGGTGGGCACCGTCGAGACACGGATATCGATCGGTCGCCCGGCCACGCGCAAGGCGATGCGCCCGTCCTGGGGCAGGCGTTTTTCGGCGATGTCGAGTTGGGCCATGATCTTGATCCGCGACACCAGCGCGCCGTGCAGGGCCTTGCGTGGCGAAACCACGTCGCGCAGGGTGCCGTCGACCCGATAGCGCACCACCGAATGGCTTTCGTAGGGCTCGATGTGAATGTCGCTGGCTTCGTCCCGTGCGGCCTGGGTCAGCAAGGCGTTGATCATGCGGATTACCGGCGCGCCGTCCTGGGTGTCCAGCAGGTCGGTAATTTCGGGTATGTCCTGCATCAGCCGGTCGAGGTCCACCTCGTTTTCCGCCGCACCCACCACGGCGGCGGCGCTGCCGGTGTCGGCGTAGGCCGTGTTGAGCAACCCGTCGAGTTCCTCGTCACGCACCCGCTCCAGGCGTACCTCGCCGAACTGGCGACGCACTTCACTGATGGACCAGCCCGGCGTGGAGGGACACACCATCAACACCGCGCCTTCGTCGCACTGGCGCAGCACCAGGCGTTGGGCCTTGGCCCAGGCGTATGGGAGGGTGTTCATGCTGACACCTCAGACCCAAGAAACACACATGTCCCCTGTGGGAGCAAGCTTGCTCGCGATAGCGGCGTGTCAGTTTGCATGAATGTTGACTGGGCTGCCGTCATCGCGAGCAAGCTCGCTCCCACAGGATGAGTGTTCATCAGCGAGCGCCTCCTTCGATCGGCACTGCCTTGATCGCCGCCCTGGGCGTTTGCAAGCTGACCGGCGCAGCCCCCGGGATAGCCCGGGCCGAGGCCGGCAGTTGCGGGGCCTGCATGTCCGGCATGGCCCAGCTGCGATCCGGTTGCAGCAGGCCTTGGGCGCGGCGCATGAAGTCGTAGCGGTTGAGGGTGATGCCGCGTCCCGCCGCCGTGTCGCGAATGATGTAGGGCCGCAGGAACACCATCAGGTTGGTCTTGGTGATCTGCCGCCGCTCGTTGCGAAACAGCGCACCGACACCCGGGATGGTCGACAGCCACGGCACCGCGTCGTTGCTCTGGCTGTAACCGTCCTGCAGCAACCCACCGAGGACCATGATTTGTCCGTCGTCCAACAGGATACTGGTATCGATCGCACGCTTGTTGGTGACAATCCCCGTGGTGCTCGAAGCGCGGTTGTCGACGCTGCTGACCTCTTGATAGATATCGAGCTTGACCGTACCGCCCTCGGAAATCTGTGGCCGAACATTGAGCTTCAGGCCGACCTCCTCGCGGGTCACGGTCTGGAACGGGTTGTTACTGGTGCCACCGCCGCCGGTGACGTAGCTGCCGCTGACGAAGGGAATGGTCTGGCCGACAAAAATGCTCGCTGCCTCGTTGTCCAGGGTCAGCAGGTTCGGCGTCGACAGCACGTTGGTGCCGCCCTTGCTCTTCAGCGCCCGGGCCAGGACCTTGAGGTCGAGAATCTTGCCGATGCCGGGAATGTCCACCGTGCCGTTGACCACGCCGAGGTTCAGGCCCTGGGGCAGCACGTCGATGCTGGTCTTGCCATTGAGGTTGAGCCCGCTACCACCGAGGTTGACCCCACCGATCACGCCGCTGCCCCCCAGGTTGCCACTCTGCCACTGCACGCCGAACTCGCTGGCGTCGTCCTCGCCGACCTCGACGATCAAGCTCTCGATCACCACTTGGGCGCGACGCTGGTCCAAAAGGTCGATGACTTCCCGCAGGTTACGGTACAGCGGGTCCGGCGCGGAGATCAGCAAGGTGTTGGTGGTGGCGTCGGCCTGGATGGTCACGCCGCCAGCACTGAAGGCGGTGCTCTGCTCGTTCTGCGTCGAAGCGGAAGTCTGCCCGTTGCCGCTGCCTTGGGCGTAGCCGCTGCTGGTGGTCGAAGCACTGCCGCTGGTGGTGCTGGTGCCATCGCCGCTGCTGCCCTGCCCACTCTGGCCGCTGGTGCTGGCGCCCATGCCGCTGAGCACCGAACGGGAGTTGTCACTGCCCTCGCCTTCGCTTTCCCCAGTGAGCAAACCGCGCAGGGACTGGGCCAACTTGCCAGCCTGGGCATTGCGCAAGTACACCACGTGCAGGTTGCTCGGGTTGTTCTGGGCGTTGTCGAGCTTGTAGATCAGGTTGCGCGCCAGCTCGGTGCGCTCGGGGCTGCCGGCGCGGATGATGATGGAATTGGAGCGCGGGTCGCCAATCACGTTGATTTTCTGGGTCTGGTCGCCGCCCTGGGTTTCCAGCAAGTCGGAAACCATCTGCGCGATGTCCACGGCGATGCCGTTGTGGATCGGTACCACATCGGTGTCGATGGCGCTGGGGGTGTCGATGCCTTCGATGAGCTGCGCCACCCGCGACAGGTTCTCGGCGTAATCGGTGACGACAATGGTGTTGTTGCCCGGGTAGGCATTGATCGGGTTGTTCGGCGACACGATCGGGCGCAGCACCGGGATCAGGTTAACCGCATTTTCGTATTGCAGGCGGAAAGTGCGGGTCAGCATGCCGTTGCCGGCCGGTTTGTCGGCGCTGTAGATCGGCCCGCCCAGCAGCTTGGCATCGGCCTCCGGCACCACCTGGGCCACGCCGCCAACGTCTACCACGCTGAAGCCTTGCATGCGCAGCGCAGCCAGCAGCATGTCGTAGGCCTGATGAGCCGGCACCGGGCCTTCGGACACCAGCGTCAGGTTGCCCTTGACCCGAGGATCCACCAGAAACTGCTGGCCGGTGGAGCGAGACAACGCGCGCACCACCGCCTGGATATCAGCCTCGACGAAATTCAGGCTCACCGGCTGATCGCCCAACGGGTTGCTCGCCGAAGGGCTGGCGCGGGGCGCGCGGGCCCGGGCGGTGAGATCGACCTGATGCCGTACCGCAGGTTTCTGTTCACGCAAAGCCTGGGCCCGTTGACGGTCCAGCAACGCGTCGCCACTGCGTTGGGTGCTGCCCAACGGAATGCCCAATTCGCTGTCCACCAGCAAGGGTGGCTGCGACGCGGGCGGCGTGCTGTTGCACGCGCTCAAGGTCAGCAGCAACAGCGGCGCGGCCTTGCGCCAGTGACGTGGGTATCTGGACCCCTTCATGAAGCTTCCTTAGCGCCTTGCGCCTGATTCATGCGAACAGTTCCGGACAGTGTGCCGGCGGTGTTGTCGAGGTTGTCGGAACTGGCCGGGGCCGTGCGCTGCAAACGGGCCTCGATCACTTCCAGGGAAAAATGCCCGGGATTGCTCAACAGCCAGCCGATGACGCCATCGGCCGGTGCCTCGTCGAAGGTGAGCTGCCAGCCGTTGGCGGCCTCGGCGCCAGACGGTTGCAATTGGTAGTGCTCGCTCAAGCCGCTGGCATCGAGGGTCTGGCGCAAGGCCGCCTCAAGTGGCTGGCCTTGCGCGGCTGCGCCGACATCCCGCAGCAGCACTTCGAGGGCTGCGGTCTGCGAACGCAGCTTCGGGGTTTCAGCCTGCCAGTACGCGATGGTCTTGAGCGGGGGCTGGATCAGCGCGAGCCAGACCAGACAGCCACCCAATACCAGCGCGGCCAAGGTCACGGCACGTTGCTCGCGCACCGCCAGGCCCTGCCAGGATGTCCGGCAACGGCTACGCAGGGTTTGCCAACGGCCCCACAGCAGTGCCAGCGATTGCTTATTCATCGTCAGCTTCCGGCGCGTCGTCGGGGTTGTCCTGGGCACCCTGTCCGATCGGGGCCACGCGCAGGCTCCAGCCCTGGTCGATACTCGCGACATCGATGCCGGCCTGGACCAGGGGGATTTTCCAATCGTCTTCAGCGGATGTTTTCTGCGCCTCGGCCACGACCTTGAGGCGCAATTCAGCATTCTCGAACACCAGCTCCTGCACATTGCCGCCCATGAATGGCATGGCAGTACCCGCCTGTTGCACGAGGCTGACGAAGCGTTGCGCCGGGTCCGTTGCCGTGCCGTTCTGGCGCGCGGTGATTTGCTGCCGCGCCTGCTGCAAAGGGTTGAGAATCACCGGCAACTCGGGAAACGCCTGCTTCACCCGCTGGCTCATCTGCGCCTTGAGCCGCTGGCCCTGGGCGGCTTCGCGGGCGGCATAGAGATTCAGGCCAACGACCCACACCGCCAACGCCAGCACGCAGATTGCTATCGCCCGCCCCCAACCGCCGCGCTCGGCTACGCCGTGCATCAGGCCGGTGTGCAAACCCCAGCCCGGCGCAGCACCGGTCCAGCGCAGCGTGCCGGGCAAGGTCTCGATCGAGGCTTGCGGCGGCGACTCGCCGAGCCAATGCCGCCCGGTTCCTGTCTCCATCAGCCATTCATCCAATGCCCCGTCCAACAACGGTTGCACCACGGCATGCTGCATGCTGTGGCGCACCAGCAAGTGCCCGTCTTCGATGCAAGCGACCGGCCCGGACAGCACCGGTAAGGCGTAGGACGCCGGGTATAGACCACGCAGGCTCAGCCCGGCCTGGCGCAACATCCGCCCCAGGGCATCGAGCGACGCCCGGTCCAGCCAGGCAATCTGCACCTGCCCGTCGGCACCGCGCGGGCTATGGGCGACCTGCATGTGTTCGCTGGCCCCGAGCATCAGCGCCTGGGCCGCGCAGGTCACCGCCGCGGTGATTTTCGCCGCGGGCAACAACGGCAGCTCCAGGGAGGTCAGCAAGCTGTCACGCGGATGGAGGAAACACTCCACCTTGAGGTTCTTGGCCCCCTGGCCGAGGACTCGCAGGCTGCTGCGCCCTTCTTCGCGAACCTGGCCCTGACGATCCAGCCAGGCAAACGCCAGCGGGCTTTCCAGGTCGAGGCTGGCCAGCGGCGCCAGCGCTATGCGCAAGCGAGTCATACGCCCACCCGTGACCAGATCACCTGGGGCAAGCGGTCCTGGCCGCGCTGCAGCAACGCATCGAGCTCGACCCGCCGTTGACCGCTGCGCGCCTGACCCCGAAGGCGGAACCAGTCGCTGGTGATACCGACCTTGACGGAGGTCATTTCCAGCTCCGGCATGCGCAGGCGATTGACGAAATCCCCCGGTTGATGAACCAGTGCCCGCTGTCGCGCTCGCGTACCAGCGCCTGGGCCCGTTGCAGCGACAGCCCTGGTACGCAGGCAGCCAGCACCGGGGCGCTGGCGGTATTGCCGTTGAGCCAGGTATTGGTCGGCAGAATCGTCACATAGGGCGCCAGTGTTTCCAGCAGCGCCGGGGTGACGCCCTTGACGCTGCGCAGGTCTTGCAACGTGCGGAGCATCGGCTGTGTCGGCGCCAGAGCTGCGTCGGAAGCGTTCGCCGAGGTGCTGCGACCGCTGTCGAACGTAGTGCTCGCTGGAGCCTTGTCCGCCTGCTCCGGATTCAGCAAGCGCGGGTACGCGGCAATCACCCGCTCGACGATGCGCGCACGTACCGTCGCGGCGACGCCAAGCTGCTCGCACAGTCGTTCGAAGGCGCGTACTTGCTCCTGATCCACCCGCTCATTGGCGACCAGGTTGCGCAGGTTGAATTTGCCTTGCTCGTCTTCCAATTGCCCTTCGAACGGCGTGTCGACCAGGCTTGAACCCGGCATCACGATGGGTTTGGCCCACGGCTGGCCGAAGCGCGTCAGCGGATCACGCTGACGGGCGTCCCAGAGCAACTGGCGACTCAATTGCAGGCCACCCTGCAACCGCGCCGAGCCCTGGATACGCAGCTGCTCGGCTTCCAGGCTGCGAGTGAACAGGGTCTGACGGGTGAGCATGCCGCCGGCGATCACCGCCACCACGGCGGCGATCAGCAAGGCACTGATGACCGCCATGCCGCGCTGCTTCGCCGCGGTGGGCGAATTCGTTCGCATCACGGCCCTTATAGCTGCCAGGAGCCAATGTCGGCATTCACGCCGTCGCCGTCAGGCTGGCCGTCGGCACCGAGGGAAAAGATATCGACTTCGCCATTGGCACCCGGGTTGAGGTAGTTGTAGGGACGGCCCCATGGATCGTTGGGCAGGCGTTCCAGGTAAGAGCGCCAGGTGCTGTTTTTCGCGTCGGCAGGTTTCTCCACCAGCACCTTGAGGCCCTGGTTCATGCTCGGGTAACTGCCGTGGTCCAGGCGATAGAGCTTCAAAGCCTGCATCAAGCCGCCAATGTCCTGCTTCGCCGCCGTGGCCCGCGCCTGGTCGGGACGGTCGAGCACCTTGGGCACCACCATCGCCGCCAGAATACCGAGGATGACCACCACAACCATGATTTCGATCAGGGTGAAACCCCGCTGCCCGCGTGGGCCTTGGGGACGGGCGTTGTAACGGGCGATCTGCATCTCGACGGTCCTTCGCTGGATTCGATTCGAGGCGCAGTGTTGCAAGAAAATATGTCAGTGATATTGAAATTGCTCAGGAGCTTACGTCGTCAATCGGTCATGAACCTGGACTAGCCTTGAGGGCTGCCTTCGCCCCTCGAGCCCGCGCCATGCCACGCCCTGCTCCACAAGCCGGCTTCACCCTGATTGAAGTGCTGGTGGCCCTGGCGATCATCGCCGTGGCCATGTCGGCAGCGGTGCGCGTGGCTGCCGTGATGACCCAGAGCAACGGCCTGTTGCGGGACAAATCCATCGCCCTGTTGGCGGCCCGCAGCCAACTGGCGCAGTTGCGTCTGGAAGGACGCTTTGCCCAAGGCTCGACCGTCTTCGAATGCGATCAGGGGCGGTTGCTGCTGCGTTGCGAACAGAACCTGCGCCCGGCGGAAAATGGCCGGATGTTGCGGGTTGAACTGACCGTGTCGGATCGCAGCCACGACGCGCCGCCGCTGGCGCGATTGGAGACGTTGGTCAGCCGGGGGAAATAACAGCAAACACGGTCCCCTGTGGCAAGGGGATTTAGCGGGTCAGTGAGGGCAGCACCACCGAATCCGGCAACCGCGCGAGCGCCAGTCGGGTCTGTTCGGTCCCGCGCTCGATCACCACCGCCTGCGCCTCGATCGACACCAGCCGCACCCCTTGAGTCACCCGCTCACCCACCAGGAAACTGCGCGGCGGCCCGTCGTTGAGGCTGAGAATTGCCACGGCACCACGGGGGCCTGCCATGACTCCACTGACCTTGATCTGCACCGGTGCCGGCTGGTTGGAAAACCATTGCAGCGCCGGGTTATCGGAACGCTCGGCCATGCGTTGCGGGGCGACATCCGGCGTGCGGGATTCGGCTGATGTCAGCAGCAATGAAGACCAGGTCGCCACCCCGGCCAACGCCGCCAACACGCCGAGTACCTGCACGATGTGCGCCGGGGACACACGCTCGATGAACGCCATGGCCAAGATCTCCTTTTTTTGATTCCAGCCCCCAGCTTACGCGTCAATTCTCTCCGTTTTATTTCACATGCTTATCATCTTCACCGTGCAGGATGGATCCGACGCAAAGGAGCGCGCATGAACGTCGCCAAGCAACGCGGTTTCACCCTGATCGAATTGATGGTGGTACTGGTGATCATCGGCATCGCCAGCGCCGCCGTGAGCCTGAGTATCAAGCCCGACCCGTTGAAATTGCTGCGCCAGGATGCCGAGCGACTGACGCAACTGTTGCAACTGGCCCAGAGCGAAGCCCGCAGCGACGGCCGGCCGATTACCTGGCGCTGGGATGCCAAGGGGTTTGCCTTCACTCGTCGCAATGATCATGGGGCTGGGCTGGATCGGTTCAAGGACGACCCGCAGCTGCATTCGCGTCGCTGGCAAAGCCCGTCGATGGAGGTTCGTGTGGAGCCCAGGCAGCGGGTCGTGCTGAATGCCGAATGGATCGGCGAGCCCCTGCGAATCCGCCTTTCGGATGGCCAGAACAGCCTCAACGTGCAACGCAACGCCACCGGCCGGATGCAGATCCAATGAACCGCCAGCAGACGGGCTTCACCTTGCTTGAAGTCATGGTCGCGATCCTGCTGATGGCAGTGGTCAGCCTGATCGCCTGGCGCGGGCTCGACAGCGTGAGCCGGGCCGATGCGCATCTGCAGGCCAGCACCGAACAGACCGAGGCCTTGCTGCGGGTATTCAACCAGCTGGAGCGCGACGTCGCCCTGCGCGCCAGCATCGAGTTGAGCGAACCGGTAAAACCCGGGGTCGACGACACCCCTTCGAACGCCCCGCCCGCCCTCACCGTGCGCAGTACCGAAGGCCAAGGCTTCCGCCTGGACGTGATCCGCGTGGCCGCCGCCCAGGAAGGCGAATTGCAACGAGTTCGCTGGTGGCTCAAGGGCGACACACTTTATCGCGCCCAAGGCCCGGCCCGCAGCCGCTACCCATTGCCAGCGCCTGGCGCTGGAGTGGCCGTGCTCAGTGAAGTCAGCGATGCAGGGCTGCGCTTCTGGGACCAGGAAAAAGGCTGGCGCAAACTCAGCGGCAACCGCCAGGAAAACCCGCTGGGCATCGAAATCAGCCTGAGTCGGCAGACACCCCAAGGCGTCGAGAAGTATCGGCAAGTGCTGGGGCCACTGGAGTAAGCCAAACAACACAGCCCCATGTGGGGGCTGTGTGGTAACACCGGACCTTGTGAACACCCAAGGCCCATGTGGGAGCGAGCCTGCTCGCGATGAGGCCCGCCCAGGCGCCACCGGACTCAGCTCAACACCACCACTCCACCCGGCAACTCGGTGCATTTGGCGCCGTAGGCATCGCGGATCAGCAGCGCCACGCCCGCCAGTTGATCGAGGCGGAAACGTGCCTGGACCTTGCGCAAACCCAGTTCGCGATTGAGCAGCAACAACATGCCGGGGCGGTAGCGGTTGATTTCATCGATGACGCTGGCCAGGGTCGCGTTGTTGAACACCAGCACTTGATCGCGCCAGGCAATGGCTGCCGACACATCGGCATGCTGTGGGGTGCCGACCCGGCCAGTGTCGTAGGTCAGTTGCATGCCCGGTTCCAGGCGAAAACTCTGACCTTGCACTTGCACTTGCACGACGCCTTCCAGGCAGGTCGCGCAGACGTTCTGGTCGATGTAGCGGATATTGAACCGCGCCCGTGCCGCGCTGATCCAGCCGGCGCCAGCCTGAATGCTGACCGCCTGCGCACTGCGCCCCTGCACTTCGATCTCACCACTGAACAATTCCAACCCTTGCCCACCGTCGGCCAGCGGACGGCGGCTGAGGCGAGTCTGAGTGTTGAGCTCCAGGCTGATGCCATCGGCCAGTTCCACCCGACGCTGTTCGCCCACGTCAGTGATGTAATCGGCGCCCAGCCCGGAAACGCCGCCAGGCACCGTGGCCCTTATCAACAGGAAACCGGCTGACGCCGCAATCGCACCGCCCAGCAACGCCCGGCGGCCGAACTGTCGCGGTGCCTGCAACGCCTGGGCCGCCGGTTGCAGCCCCTGCCACAGCGCCTTGGCCTGTTCGAAGGCTCGCGCATGGTCGGGGCTTTGCTCACACCATTGGCGCAAGGCCCGGGCATCGGCCACGGTGGCGCGTCCCGAGGTCAGCAGGATCAGCCAATCTCGGGCCTCGCTGTCCAGTCGGGCCTGGGGCGTGGCGTCAGGGGAAGCGATGCTGAAGATGTTCAAGCGCACACATACTCACGAATTAGTCTGGTCTCTACTCTCAAGACGGTTTTCCCGCGCCGGGACCGAACCGCTGAATGACTTTTCTTTCCAGGCGCTGGGCGCAATGTCCCAGTGCGGCCTTGATTTCCTTCTCTACCATGCGCGTGGAAATACCAAAGCGCTGGGAGATTTCCAGGTGTGGCGCTTCCTCCAGGCGCGCCGCGATAAAAATCTTGCGGCGCCGTGCCGGCAGTTCATACAAAGCCTTGAGCAGGACCTGCAGCTCCTTCTGCCCGCCCACCACCCGGGCCGGATCCAGGGCCTCATCGCAGACCTGCAGCAACTCCTCGATTTCGTCGCCAGTGAGCAGACGCGCATCGGCTTGCCGACGATCGGCGGCAATGTTCAGGGCCATGCGATACAAATAGGCGTTGGGCTGGGCAATGTCCGGCGTGTCGACCATGCGATCGACCCGCAGGTAGGTTTCATGCAGCACGTCGTTGGCCAGTTCCTCGGAGCCCAGGCGTCGGCGCAGCCGCACCTTGAAATCCTCGTAGGAGGTGAGGAACAACTTGACCATCGGGCTGCGACCTGTGTCTTTCATCGCCCGGACACCCCTTCCCCTGCTGTGCATTCCATGCTTTTTCCTGATGAATCGGGTAACAAAAGCAGGGTCACCGGCTGGCGTAGCGAACTGGGCGCCGGGCGGTCGATCCTGAGGTTTTGCAAACTGTTGACCAAGGTCCTGTCACGCATCAGATCGCCGGTGGAACTGACCAGGCGGCTATGCTGAACCACGCCGTCGCGGCCGATCCACACTTGCAGCACCGCCCGAAAACTGCCTGGGCGGGTCAGCGGTGAACGACATAAGTTGCGCTGGATGACCGCCTGGATCGTCGCTGCGTAATTACTGTCACTCAAGCCCGGGGTGACGCCGGGAGGCAGCGGTACCTCACGGACCCGCACCGGCTGCAACGTGAACGCATCCGCCCGGGCGTACTGCGCAGCAAGCCCGGTGCCGCTGAGCAACACATTCAACCCTTGGGAGGGTGTGAACCGCCCCTGGACTCCCAGCGTGTGGCGCCGGCTCGATAACTGGTGGTCGACCAGTACCGCCATGCCCGTCGCACGGCTGAACAACTCCAATGCCGTGGTCAATTCCTGGGGCGCGATGTCCAGGTCCACCAGGTCGGCCGCCTGGGCCGGCCCGGTCAGCAGACACGACCACACTACCAGCCATCCCAAGGGCGCCCAGGTCAATCCACGTCTGCGCCCGCCCCCGGCTCTGCCCTGCTGCACGACTGACGTATCCGTTGAAAACCGTCATCCTGAGGGGAGTTTATGAATGTCGTATGACAACTGATACAAATCCTGCGGGCCGCACTAGACTGATGCCCTGACAACGAACCGTCCTCTGTGGCGGGCCAGGAGGTCGGTGATGAAACAGTGGATGAAGATGATCGCAGGCCTCGGACTGCTCATGGCCCTGCCCTGGGCCCAGGCCGAAGAGGCGCCGGCGTGCATCGAGGTGACTGTCGGCGGCTACAAGACCCCGGACTACAACTGCCTGAGCCGGCAGATGGGCAACGACCCACAGGCCGCGACTGCGGCGCAACACGCCCAGGACGCCATGAACGTGCCGGTCAACGAACGCGCACCGAGCAGCATCGGCCTGGCGACCCCGGCGGCCACCGGCGTGCGCATGGGCAATACCTTCGGCACCTCGGTCAAGCCGCAAAGGCCGCCGGCTACCTCGGGGACCTCGCCGCTGCCCAAGTAACGACGACACAAAAGCAGCTCGCCACAGTCTCCTTCAGGATTGGCAATCAAGCGCTGGGACTCTGACGAAAACTCACCGCCAGTCGGTTCCAGCTGTTGATGGTGCTGATCGCCAGGGTCAGGTCCACCAGTTCCTCTTCGCTGAACTCGGCACGGGCCTGGGCATACACCTCATCCGGCACCTGGCTTTCAGCCAACAGCGTCACCGCCTCGGTCCAGGCCAGGGCGGCGCGTTCTCGGGGGGTAAAAAAGCCACTGTCGCGCCATACCGCCACGGCGTAAAGACGCCGCTCGGTCTCGCCCAGGCGACGCGCATCGACCGAATGCATGTCGGTGCAAAAAGCGCAGCCGTTGAGTTGCGAGGCACGGATCTTGATCAGGTGCAACAGCGCCGGTTCGATACTCAGGCGGCTGGTCAAGGCTTCCAGGCCGATCATGGCTTTCATCGCCCCGGGGGACGCACTGTAGTAATCCAGACGCGGGCTCATGGCGGGCTCCGTAGCGATCGAGACCTTTACGGTAGACCTCGGGGTCAGTGAGCGGCAGGTCCAATTCATCGAAAAAATCAGAGCCACCCCATCCCATACCAATGGACGGGATTTTCCCCACGCAACTTCTATGCAGTCGCACAATGCGAGTAATCTTGCGCCTTTGACGCTGCCGCCAAACAATCGCCCAGGAGCTTGCGGGTATGGAACTTCATGTTGTCATCAACGGCCGCAAGGACCTGGCGGGTCAGTTGTATCAACAATTACGCAGCGCTATTGAAAGTGGTCGCCTGGCCGCCGGCACGCAACTGCCGCCCAGCCGCCTGCTCGCCGAACAACTGGGTGTTTCGCGCAAGACCGTTTCCGACACCTACGCCCAACTGACCTACGAAAACTTCCTCACCGGGATCATTGGCAAAGGCACTTACGTCAATGCACGACCGGCCAGGATCGTGCGCAAACAAAGCCATCGCGAGCTGGCCGGTGCCGACGTCGTCGAGGCCTGGCGCAGCATGCCGCACCTGATGCGCCATCCCACCCTCGAAGGGGCATTGCGTTACGACTTCATCGGTGGCGCCACCGGCAAGGGCCAGTTCCCCCTCGACGACTGGCGCCGCTGCACCGCCCACGCCCTGCGCCAGATCGCCAGCGCCAAAGGCTTCTATAGCCAGCCCGAAGGCTTGCCGGCGCTGCGCAATGCCATTGCCCGACACATCGCGTTTTCCCGCGGAGTCAATTGTCAGGATGACGATGTGGTGGTGTGCAACGGCGCACAACAGGCCCTGGACCTGATCTCGCGGGTGTTGACCCGGCCAGGCAGCCTGGTGGCCATGGAAGATCCGGGGTATCCGCCGGCGCGACTGTTGTTTGGCTCCCACGGCGCCACGGTGGCTGGGGTGCCGGTGGACGATCAGGGCATGCGCGTGGAGCTGATCCCCGACGGCACGCGGCTGATTTATGTGACGCCCTCCCACCAGTTCCCCCTGGGCATGCCCATGAGCCAAGCCCGCCGCGAGGCCTTGCTGGCGCGGGCCTATGAGCTGGGGGCGATCATCATCGAAGACGACTACGACAGCGAATTCCGCTACGAAGGCCGCCCCGCCGATTCACTGCAGAGCATGGACGAGCGCGGGATCGTCGCGTACGTCGGGACCTTTTCCAAGACCCTGCTGCCAGAGCTGCGCCTCGGCTACGCTATCTTGCCGCCAGCGATTCTCGAGGCGGTGATCCTGGCCAAGCGCCTGACCGACCAGCACACCTCCACCCTGCCCCAATGGGCATTGGCCAAGTTCATCGCCGAGGGCTGCCTGCTCAAGCACATCCGTCGCTGCCACACGCTCTATGCTGGCCGGCGTGAGCGGCTCCTGGCACGCATGGCCGGGGACTTGTCGCCCTGGTTCGAGGCCGTGCCCACCACCGCAGGCTTCCACATGGCGGTCCTGTGCAAGGTGCCGATCGATCTGGCCCTGGTGATCGACCTGGCGAAAAAGGCCGAAGTCGGGCTCTACAGCCTCGCTGGTTTTTTCAACGAGGCCCCGGTGCGACCGGGTCTGTTCTTCGGTTTTGGCGCCATCGAAACCCTCGATATCGACATCGCCCTCGATCGCTTGCGGGACATCCTGCAACAAATGGCCTGAGGGATTGGACTGGGCATTTATCCGCCCATTGGCTGTTTGAGCCTCGTCCCGACAGGCCTATCCTGCACGGGTGTCATGGATTATCGAGAAACCTCGTCCGACTTGATTCAGGAGCCTGAACAATGTCTCGCCAAGTGATCAATACCGTACAGGTGCAAGCCGCCGCCGGTCGCTCGGAAGAACTCGGCCGGCAGTTGCAGCAAATCGTCGAAACCCTGCGTGCGCAGCCGGGGTGCGATGCGTACATGGTCGACCGTTGCCCGGAGGATGGCGACCGCTGGAACGTCAGCGCCCGCTGGCAATCGGAAGCGGCGATGCAAGCCCATTTCAATTGCCCCGAAGTGCAGGGTTTTATCGGCCTGATCGATAACCGCCTGGCTCGCAGCGTGGATTTCAATAGTTTCCCGATCGTCTGAGCCCGCGGTCTATTCCTGTCTGGGCCACTGAGCCAAGCACTTCATTCTGTGGCGAGGGAGCTTGCTCCCGCTCGGCTGCGCAGCAGATGCAAGACGGTCAACACGATGAGGCTGATGGGGCGCACCGCCTATGTCTTGGGGCGGCTTCGCCACCCAGCGGGAGCAAGCTCCCTCGCCACAACATCACAAACCAGCCAGTTGCGTCATCGGCCCTGCAATTGGTCTACCCACCTTCCGAAAGATTGGACGTTTGTTTGCCCCACCGTCGGGCTTAGGGTGAATCCATCGCCGCGACCATGCGGACTCACCCCAAACTCACGAAGGTCACCTTGCCATGAAAGCCCTCTATCTGATCGCCGCCTTCTGCCTGCTGCCCATGACCCAGACCTACGCCCACGAAGCGGCACCTTCGGAAAAGGTCACGGTGTTGCAGGAGCAAATGCTGAAGAACCTGCCGGGTAAAAAAGCCATGATGCTGACCGTCGACTATGCCCCGGGCCAGTCGTCCATCGCCCACAAACATGAGGGCACGGCCATGGCCTATGTGCTCGAAGGCGCCATCACCTCCCAGGTCAAGGGCGAGCCCGCGATTACCTACAAGGCCGGGGAATTCTGGTACGAAGCCGCGGGGTCCGAGCATCTGGTTTCGAAGAATGCCAGCGCGACCGAACCGGCGAAGTTGCTGGTGTTCATGGTGATGGGTGAGGACGAGGCGGTGTTGATTCCATTGAAAAACTGACCATGGCAATGGCGGACCTGTGGGAGCGAGCTTGCTCGCGATGGCGGTGTATCAGTCAAGTTCAATGTCGCTGACCCACCGCTATCGCGAGCAAGCTCGCTCCCACAGGGGATCTTGTACAAAACTCCCAAAAAAAAGCCCCGCATCTCTCGATGCGGGGCTTTTTCATTCAACGCAGGATCAGTTGGCCGCAACGACCGGTTGACCACTCATCGCCAGGTCCAGCAATTCGCGGTTGGCGACCGCGTACATGGCGTAGTCGGTGCCGCTGGCGGCACGGATGTCCACCAGCATCGCGCGCCAGCGCTCGACCATGCTGTGATGCTGCTCCAGCCACAGCGCCAAGCGGGTTTCCACCTCCTGGCTACCGTCGCCCTGCTGCAGGACCGAGATGGTGATCGCCCGTTGCTGCCAGTCGACATCATCGCGGAACGCTTCGCGGGCCAGGGCCTGCCAGTTGTTTTCCACTGGCAGGGCACTGATCTGTTGCAGGTACCAGGTAATGTCCAGGGCGCTGCCCACGGCGAAGTAAGCCTTGGCCACATCGGCGGCGTTCTGCCCGGTGACGTCGGACGCCTCGATGATCGGCAGCAAGGTGTACAGGTGCGTGGTGCCTGCAACCATACGCGCCAGCAGCTCTGGCACGCCGGCGGCGACATAGGCCTGGTAGCGGGTCTGCCAGCCTTCGCGGGTCGGACCTTCCAGCAATTCGTCGAGCTTGAGGCCCAACGCCGCCAGGTGCGGACCGAAGTGAGCGACGTCACGGGCAGCGTTCTGCTCGTTGCGGCGGCTGCGCAGGAACCAGCGAGTCGCACGGCGACCCAGGCGCATCAGCTCATCCATCAGCTCCAGTTGCACATCAGCGGAAACCTGGTGGTCCAGGGCTTCGATCTGGCGGAACCAGTGCGGGAGATGGAAGATGTCCCGCACGATCACATAAGCACCCGCCACGTTCGCCGGGCTCATGCCGGTAGACTCCTTGAGCCGTTGAACGAAGGTGATGCCCATGTGGTTGACCAGGTCGTTGGCGATCTGGGTGCTGACGATCTCGCGTTTCAGACGGTGGCGACGCATGGCCTCGGAGAACTTGCTCACCAGCGTCGGCGGGAACGCGGTCTCCATGTCACGGGTCAGGTAATCGTCGTCCGGTACCTGGGAGTTGAGCAGCGCTTCCTTGAGGTCGATCTTGCTATAGGAGATCAGCACCGACAGTTCGGCACGGGTCAGGCCGTGGCCTGCCGCGACACGCTCGGTCAGCTGTTCTTCGGTCGGCAGGAACTCGATGGCACGGTCCAGCTTGCCCCGGGCTTCCAGGTCGTTCATCAGGCGCTTGTATTCGGCGATCCGCACAAAAGCGCGACGGGCCGCCAGGGACAGGGCCTGGGTCTGCTTGTAGTTGTTGCCCAACACCAGGCCACCGACTTCGTCGGTCATGCTGCCAAGCAACTGGTTGCGTTGCTTCTCGGTCATGTCGCCGGCCTGCACCACTTCGTTGAGCAGGATCTTGATGTTCACTTCGTGGTCGGAGCAGTCCACACCACCGGCGTTGTCGATGAAGTCGGTGTTGGAACCGCCGCCATTGAGGCCGAACTCGACACGACCCAGTTGGGTCATGCCCAGGTTGCCGCCCTCGCCCACCACCTTGCAGCGCAGTTCGTTGCCGTTCACCCGCAGCGCATCGTTGGCCTTGTCGCCGACATCGGCGTGGCTTTCGGTGCTGGCCTTGACGTAGGTGCCGATACCGCCGTTCCACAACAGGTCCACCGGCGCCTTGAGCAAGGCGTTGAGCAGCTCGGTCGGGGTCAGTTTGTCAGCCTTGATGTCGAAGCGCTCTTTCATCTGCGGCGAGATGGCAATGCTCTTGGCGCTGCGCGAGAAGATACCGCCGCCTTCGGACATGATGCTGGTGTCGTAGTCGGTCCAGGCCGAACGCGGCAGGTCGAACAGACGCTTGCGCTCGGCAAAGCTGCTGGCAGGCTCCGGGTTCGGGTCGATGAAGATGTGCAAGTGGTTGAAGGCCGCGACCAGTTGCAGTTTGTCGGACATCAACAAGCCGTTGCCGAACACGTCACCGGCCATGTCGCCGACGCCCACCACGCTGATGCTGTCTTCCTGGACATTGATGCCGCGCTCGCGGAAGTGACGCTGAACGCCCACCCACGCGCCCTTGGCGGTGATACCCATTTTCTTGTGATCGTAGCCGGCCGAGCCGCCGGAGGCGAACGCATCGCCCAGCCAGAAGCCGTAGTCGATGGCGATGCCGTTGGCGATGTCGGAGAAGGTTGCGGTGCCCTTGTCCGCCGCCACGACCAGGTACGGGTCATCGTCGTCATGACGCACGACGTTGGCCGGCGGTACCAGCGCGCCGTCCTTGAGGTTGTCGGTGATGTCCAACAGGCCCGAAATGAAGATGCGGTAGCAGGCGATGCCCTCGGCCGCGATCTCGTCCCGGCTGCCGCCCAACGGCAGGCGACGGGGCAGGAAACCGCCCTTGGCGCCCACCGGCACGATCACCGAGTTCTTCACTTGCTGCGCCTTCACCAGGCCGAGCACTTCAGTACGGTAGTCTTCTTCACGGTCGGACCAGCGCAGGCCGCCGCGAGCGACGTTGCCGAAGCGCAGGTGCACGCCTTCGACCCGTGGCGAATAGACGAAGATCTCGAACTTGGGCACCGGCTTGGGCAGTTCCGGGATCAGGTGCGGGTTGAACTTGAAGCTGAAGTAGGACTTGTTCTGGCCGTGGGCATCGGTCTGGTAGAAGTTGGTCCGCAGGGTGGCCTTGATCAGGTCCAGGTAGCGACGCAGGATGCGGTCTTCGTTGAGCACCTGGACGTCGTCCAGCGCCGTGAGGATCGCCTGTTCCAGGCGCAGTTGCTTGTCTTCCAGGTCGTCGCCGCTGAGTTTGCGCGCCAGGTAGAAACGGGTCTTGAACAACCGGGTCAACTCGCGAGCGATGTCGGTGTGGTTGTTCAGGGTGCTGGCGATATAACCCAGGTCGAAGCCCAGGCGGATCTGTTTCAGGTAACGGGCGTAGGCACGCAGCAGCGCGACGTCGCGCCATGGCAGGCCAGCGGTCAGCACCAAACGGTTGAACGCATCGTTCTCGGCATCGCCACGCACGATGTGGACGAAGGCGTCCTGCAAGGTGTCGTTGAGCTGCTGGATGTCCAGGTCCAGGCCTTCGGCGGCGGTGAACGCGAAATCATGAATCCAGAACTCGCGGCCATTGGTGTGGCGCAGGCGGTACGGGAACTCGCCCAGTACACGCAGGCCGAGGTTTTCCAGGATCGGCAGCACATCGGACAGCGCCAGCGGCGTGTCGGCGTGATACAGCTTGCAGTGCAGCTCGCGCTGGCCGGATACCTGGCCCAGCGGCTGGTAGAAGCTCATCACCAGCGGATTTTTTTCGCTCAGGCTCAGCAGGTGCTGCATGTCGACCACGGCCGAGTGCGCGGCAAAACGCTCGCGGTAGCCGGCCGGGAAGCCTTTCGGGAAGTCCGACAACACGTTGGTGCCCTGGGCTTCGCCGAAGCTTTCGATCACCAGGTTGGCGTAGTCGTCCTTCCAGCTGCGGCAAGCCTGGACCACTTCTTTTTCCAGCAGGACCGGATCGATGTCGAGACGGTTCTTCGGGTCCACCCGCAGGATCAACTGCACGCGGGCCAGTACGGATTCGGAGAAGAAGGTCCAGAACTCGCAGTCCGAAGCCTTCAGGCGATCCATCAGCACTTGCTGGATCTTCTGGCGCACTTCGGTGGAATAGATGTCCCGCGGCACGTAGGCCAGGCAGTAGCAGAAACGGCCATACGGGTCTTTGCGCAGGAACACACGAATCTTGTTGCGTTCCTGGATCTGCACGATGGACATGACGGTGCTGAACAGCTCGTCCACCGGGGTCTGGAACAGGTCGTCACGGGGCAGCACTTCGACCACCTGGGCCAGTTCCTTGCCCAGGTGCGCCTTGGCCTGGAAGCCGGAGCGACGTTCGATTTCCTCGACCTTGCGACGGATGTAAGGGATGACCCGCACGCTCTCGCCATACACCGAGGAGGTGTACAGGCCCATGAAGCGGCATTCCTTGACGACCTTGCCGTTGGCGTCGATCACACGGATCGACACGTAGTCCGGGTAGGCCGGACGATGCACGCGGCTCGGGTGCGCGGCCTTGGCGAACGACAGCAGGGTCGGTTCGCGCAGGTAATTGACGGCGTAGTCTTCGATGCGCAGGTCATCGGCGGTGAGGCCGGCGCGCAGCAGTTTGGTCAAGCCGAGGAACGAATCGGGGTTGTACTCGATGTGGCCGCCATCGGCTTCATCACGTACCACGAACTCTTCGTAGCCCAGGAAGGTGAAGTGATTACCCACCAGCCATTCCAGGAAGCTCTTGATCTCGCTTTTTTCGTCGGCATCGATGGCGTAGGCACTTTCGTCCAGGCCGGCCAGGATTTCCTGGACCTTGGCTTTCATCGGCTCGAAATCAGCCACCGCCACCCGCACTTCGCCCAGCACTTGCTCAAGTTCCTTGCTCAGGACGTTGAGTTCGGCGGCGTTGGCGCAGCGGTCGATTTCCAGGTACATCAACGACTCTTGCAGGATGTCGTCGCCCTGGGTGCCCTTTGGCAGGACTTCAAGCAACTCGCCCTTGCTGCCGCGACGCACGCTCAGCACGGTGGTTTGCAGGGTATGGATGCTGTAGCCGCGACGGTTCAGTTCGGTGCGGACCGAATCCACCAGGAACGGCAGGTCGTGGTGCAACACTTCCACTGCCGTGTGGGTCGACTGCCAGCCGTGGCGTTCATAATCGGGGTTGTAGACACGCACCTGCGGTTGCGCGTGATCGAAGCGCTCAAGCAGGCGCCAGGCAGACAGGGTGCAGCCGGCGAGGTCGGACAACCGGCGCTGGGTGAGTTCATCGAGGGAAATGATGCCGAAGAATTGTTCAGCGAACAGCGCCACTTGTGGCAGTGCCTGTTCACTGATGTGCTGCGCCAGTGCCGCTTGCAGTTGATGCTGGAAGTCGGCTTTGCTGGCTGCGGTGAAGAACGCCATCTGTGGTACTCCGCTTGGGCTTGTTATTGATGAAAGCGTCGCGTGCAACCCCTTGCGGGGCTGTCGGCCATCCCGTTCCTGATTCTCGGGCAGAGGAAACAGGATGACAGGTGGGTGAAGCTGGACGCGACCCGCAGGTCACATCCTTTTCCATGTAATTTCATGTCATGGACACCTGCAAAAAGCACTTCGGGGTGGCCTTTGCAGGTGCACATCCGTTGCGCAGCTTAACGAGTGCGACAATGTGCCTGCTTGCAGCGCTGCGACATATTCGGTCATCGGCAAGCTAAACCGGTCCGCGTTCCTCGAACAACCCTAGCAGCCCAGGGGCCAAACGACACCTTGGCAGCGCGAAATCGCAGCCGGATTGCGGTAATCCAGCGCAAAGTCTTCCAGGCTGGCAAAATCCACTTTTTTCGGCTCATCGAGCCAGGAGCCATCACCATGCAAATGACCACCGCCCAACTGATCGCCAACCCGTGCGACGACGAAGAAGACAACATGGCCATGCTCTGCTGCCACAGCACCCAGGGCGAAATGTTCCTGATGACCCGCTACCCCGACGAAGACGAACTGGAAATCGCCCTCGATGGCGAGCCTTCGACGCTCGATGGGGTCAAGGTCACGCTTAGCCCTACTCGCTTGCTGATTGAAATTGCCGCAGCCGACGCCGATGCGCTCAATGGCGACGAGGTGCTGGACATCACCCATGACACCGACGCGGCGGACCTGGCGGAAGTGGAGCTGACGTTGCAGAACATTCTCAAGGGGACGGGCACCTACATCAGCCAACTGTGAAATCCGGACACGACCACTCTCTCTCGCCACAGACGCCACTCGGGTCGCCGCATTTGTCCAAGCGGCGGAACGTCAACCGGGGGTGAACCACCGTCGGTCGCTCTCGCGTCGCGACGCCCTTGACGAAGGACCGGATTCTGATGTTTCCTGAAACCGGTTTCAGAACCGCTAATAAATCCAATAAGCAGGTTTCTATCCGTGAACTCTTTCTCCGCCGCCCAGCGCAGCCGCGTGACCATGCTTGATGTCGCCGAACGCGCAGGGGTTTCCAAGGCCAGCGTCTCGCGTTTCATTGGCGAGGACCGCGCCCTGCTCTCCGAGGCCATCGCCCGGCGCATCGAGCAGGCGATCAGCGAGCTGGGCTACCGCCCGAATCAGATGGCCCGTGGTCTCAAGCGCGGCCGCACACGCCTGATCGGCATGCTGGTGGCCGATATCCGCAACCCTTATTCAATTGCCGTGATGCATGGCGTGGAAACCGCCTGCCGGCGTCATGGCTACAGCCTGGTGGTGTGCAACACCGACCGCGATGACGAGCAGGAACGCCAGCACCTGGCGTTGTTGCGCGCCTACAACATCGAAGGGCTGATCGTGAATACCCTCGGCCACCATCGGGACGAACTGCTCGAGCTGCGCAGTGAAATGCCTCTAGTGCTGGTGGATCGCAAGGTCGACCAGCTCGAAAGCGACCTGGTCGGACTGGACAACCCCGCAGCCGTCGAGATGGCGCTGGAGCACCTTGAACAACGAGGCTACCGCGACCTGCTCCTGGTGACTGAGCCATTCGACGGCACCAGCTCGCGGATCGAGCGGGTCGACAGTTTCAAGGCGGGCATCGAGCGGCGCCCTGCCCTGACCGGTGTCGTGGTGGAAATCGGCGATCAGTTGGCCGCGGACATCAAGACCTTCCTTGCCCAACCCGGCCATGGCCCCAAGGCGCTGTTCTGCGCCAACGGCATTGCCGCCCTGGCCGCCACACGCGTGTTGCGCGAACTGGGTTGTCACTTGTTCGACGACGTCGGCCTGATCGCCCTCGACGATCTGGATTGGTACCCGCTGGTGGGCAGCGGCATCACCGCCCTGGCCCAACCGACGGCCGAGATCGGCGCCAGTGCGTTCGAGTGTTTGCTCAAGCGCCTGCGCGGCGATAACGGGCCGGCGCGAACCCAGGATTTTGCGGCGCGGTTGATTGAGCGTGGGTCGACGCGGGGAGATTTTCGGTAATCGGGCCGGCCCCTTCGCGAGCTAGCCCGCTCGCACACTGGGATCTGCGTCGCACTGAAGATCCCTGTAGGAGCGAGCTTGCTCGCGATGAGGCCCTGAAGCACACCCAATAAATTTTTTTGAACAAAACTGAAACCGGTTTCAGAGGTGCAACAACAATGAATAAACCACCCGTTTCCATCAGCCTCTCCAGCTACGGCGCCGACCTGGTGCGACAAAGAGGCCAGGGCAGTTTCACCGATCTGCTGGCTGCGGCCGGTGCTTCACGGATCGAATGGCGTGAAGAATTGCTGACCACCGAACAGCCGGCTGAATTGGCCGCAGGCGCCCAGGCCCAAGGCCTGCAGAGTATTTTTTCGTCACCACTCGAACTGTGGCTGGCCGGCCAGCCCAGGCCCAATCCGGCCCTGGCGCTGGCCTTGCAGCGTGCCGAGGCCTTCGGCTCGACATGGCTGAAAGTCTCCCTTGGTCATTTCACCGATTCCCATGATCTGTCGGCCCTGGCAGATATGCTCGCCGCCAGCCCGGTGCAGTTGCTGGTGGAAAACGACCAAACCTTGCAAGGCGGACGGATCGAACCGTTGCGCCGCTTCTTCGCCGTAGCCGAGCAGCAAGGGTTGCCCATCGGCATGACCTTCGACATTGGCAACTGGCAATGGCAGGACCAATCGGCTGTCGTGGCGGCCCGGCAGCTCGGTCGGCATGTGGCGTATGTGCATTGCAAGGCAGTGGCCCGACGCGCCGACGGCAAACTGCTTGCCGTGCCTCCGACCATGGCGGACCTGCATCTGTGGGAGCAACTGCTCAAGCAGATGCCGGCCGGCGTGATGCGCGCCGCCGAGTACCCACTACAAGGCGGCGACCTGCTGCAATTGACCACTGAACATGTCGCCACCTTGTCCGGCCTCGGGCAATCACGTCGGGAGCCTGCCCATGTCTGAATTCGATGTGTTGTCGTTCGGCGAAACCATGGCGATGCTGGTGGCCGACCAGAAGGGTGACCTGGCCAGCGTCAACCAATTTCACAAACGCATCGCCGGGGCCGACAGCAATGTGGCCATTGGTCTGTCGCGGCTGGGCTTCAACGTGGCGTGGCTGAGCCGGGTCGGCGCCGACTCCCTGGGGCGCTTCATCGTGCAGACGCTGGAGAACGAAGGCCTGGATTGTCGCCACGTGGCGATCGATCCGGCACGTCCCACCGGATTTCAGTTCAAGTCCCGGTCCGACGATGGCAACGATCCGCAAGTCGAGTACTTCCGGCGCAGCTCGGCGGCCAGTCACCTGTCCCTCGACTCCATCACGCCACCGCTGCTCGGCGCCCGCCACTTGCACGCCACCGGCATTGTGCCGGCGCTGTCGGTCAGCGCCCGTGAGATGTCCTTCGAGTTGATGACCCGCATGCGCGAAACCGGCCGCAGCCTGTCGTTCGACCCCAACCTGCGGCCGAGCCTGTGGACCAGTGAGTCGATGATGATTCGCGAAATCAATCGCCTCGCCGCCCTCGCCCACTGGGTCTTGCCGGGGCTCAGTGAAGGTCGCTTGTTGAGCGGTTTCGACGACCCGGCCGACATCGCCGCATTCTACCTGGACCAAGGCGCCGAAATCGTCGTGATCAAGCTCGGCGCGGACGGCGCCTATTACCGGACGCCGCAGGACCAGGGCGTTGTCGCCGGCGTGCCGGTGACCCACGTGGTGGACACCGTGGGCGCCGGTGATGGCTTCGCCGTCGGCCTGATCAGTGCGTTGCTCGAAGGCCACGCCATCACCGCAGCCGTGCGGCGCGCCAACTGGATTGGCAGCCGCGCGGTGCAGAGCCGTGGAGACATGGAAGGGTTGCCGACTCGCGTTGAGTTGGTGGCTGAATTTGAAACCGCGAATCGTGAGCAGGCTCACTCCCACAGGGGTTTGCGCTGACCCAGTGGGAGCGAGCCTGCTCGCGATAGAGGCCACCAAAAAACACACCTGCTGCAACAAAAACAACAAGCTCAGGAGTCACAGACATGCAAACGCTCAACCTCGCCACCCGTCGCTGGTGGTACATCATGCCCATCGTGTTCATCACCTACAGCCTGGCCTACCTGGACCGGGCCAACTATGGATTTGCCGCTGCCTCGGGCATGGCCAAGGACCTGATGATCACGCCGGGGCTCTCGTCATTGCTCGGTGCGCTGTTTTTCCTCGGTTACTTTTTCTTCCAGGTGCCGGGGGCGATCTACGCGCAAAAACACAGTGTGAAGAAGCTGATCTTCGTCAGCCTGATCCTTTGGGGCTCGCTGGCGACGCTGACAGGCGTGGTCTCCAATGCGTACTGGCTGATCGTGATCCGCTTCATGCTCGGCGTGGTCGAAGCCGCCGTGATGCCGGCCATGCTGGTGTATCTGTGCCACTGGTTCACCCGGGCCGAACGCTCGCGCGCCAATACCTTCCTGATCCTCGGCAACCCGGTGACCATGCTGTGGATGTCGGTGGTGTCGGGTTACCTGGTGCAACAATTCGACTGGCGCTGGATGTTCATCATCGAAGGCCTGCCGGCGGTGCTCTGGGCCTTTATCTGGTGGCGCCTGGCCGATGATCGTCCGGCCCAGGCCAAGTGGCTCAGCGATCAGGAAAAACACGACCTGGAAAGCGCACTGGCGGCCGAACAGGTTGGTATCAAGGCGGTGAAGAACTATGCCGAGGCCTTCCGCTCGCCCAAGGTGATCATCCTGGCGCTGCAGTTTTTCTGCTGGAGCATCGGGGTCTACGGGTTCGTGCTGTGGTTGCCGTCCATCCTCAAGGCTGGCCTGCAAATGAGCATGGTCGAGGCCGGGTGGCTGTCGTCGTTGCCTTACCTGGCGGCGGTGGTCGGCATGCTGGTGGTGTCCTGGGCGTCGGACAAGGCGCAAAAACGCAAGCGTTTTGTCTGGCCGCCGTTGCTGATCGCCTCCGTCGCGTTCTACGCCTCCTACCTTCTTGGGGCCGAGCATTTCTGGTGGTCCTACAGCTTGCTGGTGGTCGCCGGCGCCTGCATGTACGCCCCGTACGGACCGTTTTTTGCCATCGTTCCAGAAATCCTTCCGGCCAACGTCGCCGGCGGCGCCATGGCGCTGATCAACAGCATGGGCGCGCTGGGTTCGTTCGGCGGCTCATACCTGGTGGGTTACCTCAACGGCTCCACCGGCTCCCCGGGCATGTCGTTTTTGCTGATGAGCGGCGCGTTGCTGCTGTCGGTGGTACTGACCCTTGCCCTCAAGCCCGGCGCCAGTGACCGGAGCGTATCCAAAACCGCGAAGCCGCAACCGGCGCCCGCCCATTCCTGAATCGAGACCTATCCATGAAAAAGCACGTGGTGTTGTACAAAGCGCTGTCAGTGCAATTGATGGACCGCCTGCAAGCGCAGGCCCAAGTCACCCTCATCGAACGCCTCGATGCACAGGGCCTGGCCCGACTGCGCGACGCTTTGCCAGGCGCCCATGGCCTGCTGGGTGCCAGCCTCAAGCTGGATGCGCCGCTCCTGGACTTGGCGCCGAATCTGCAAGCCATCGCCAGCGTCTCGGTGGGGGTCGACAACTACGACATCGATTACCTGACCGAACGCCGGATCCTGCTCAGCAACACCCCCGACGTGCTGACCGAGACCACCGCAGACACCGGCTTCGCCCTGATCCTGGCGACAGCTCGACGCGTGGTGGAACTGGCCAATCTGGTCCGCTCGGGCCAATGGCAACAGAGCATCGGCCCCAAGCATTTTGGCAGCGACGTCCACGGCAAGACCCTGGGCATCATCGGCATGGGCCGCATCGGCGAAGCCCTGGCCCAGCGCGGACACTTCGGCTTCGGCATGCCGGTGCTCTACCACAGCCATTCGCCCAAGCCCGCGGTCGAGCAACGCTTCGGCGCGCACTACTGCAGCCTCGAAACGCTGTTGCAGCAGGCGGACTTCATTTGCCTGACCTTGCCCTTGACCGCCGAGACCCAAGGGCTGATCGGGGCACAAGCGTTTGCACGGATGCGCCCTGAGAGCATCTTCATCAATATCTCCCGGGGCAAGGTGGTGGATGAAGGCGCGCTGATCGACGCCCTGCGCAACGGACAGATCCGTGGCGCGGGACTGGATGTGTTCGAACGCGAACCCGTGAGCGCGGACTCGCCGTTGTTGCAAATGGATAACGTGGTGGCAACGCCGCACATGGGCTCGGCCACCCACGAGACACGGGAAGCGATGGCCCGCTGTGCGGTGGACAATCTGTTGATGGCGTTGGCGGGGGAACGGCCGGTGAATCTGGTGAATCCGGGGGCGTGGAAGGGTTGAGTCATTCGCCGCCAATTCCTGTGGGAGCCGAGTTCGCTCGCGATAGCGGTCTGTCTGAGACGATGCGGCTGGATGTGCCGGCCTCTTCGCGAGCAGGCTCGCTCCCACAATGGATCTGTGACAATCCTTGATCCTGCGCCCGCCGCCAATCACTCTATGGGAGCGGGCTTGCCCGCGAAGGCGTAGTGTCAGGCAACCTTTTCATCGACTGGAACACCGCTTTCGCGAGCAAGCCCGCTCCCACAATGAATCCAAACCGATCACAAATCCGCACACCAAACAAAATCCCGTTAGTCGCCACCCCCCGCCATGCATTAAAGTAACGCCCCCAGCCCCGGCGTTATCCGAACGCCTGGGCCACCCTTTCCAGGAACAGTCACCGATGGAACATCGTGAAGCGCTGCTGGCGCTGCGAACCTTTCTTTCAACGCAGATTCTCGGCCAGGAAAAACTCATCGAGCGCCTGCTCATCGCCCTGCTCGCCGATGGCCACATGTTGGTGGAAGGCGCGCCGGGGCTGGCCAAGACCAAGGCCATCAAAGAGTTGGCCGAGGGCATCGAAGCGCAATTCCATCGTATCCAGTTCACCCCCGACCTGTTGCCCGCCGACATCACCGGCACGGAAATCTATCGCCCGGAAACCGGCAGTTTCGTGTTCCAGCAAGGGCCGATCTTCCACAACCTGGTGCTGGCGGACGAAATCAACCGTGCCCCGGCCAAGGTCCAGTCGGCCTTGCTCGAAGCCATGGCCGAGCGACAGGTCAGTGTCGGGCGCAGTACCTATGAACTGTCACCGCTGTTCCTGGTAATGGCCACGCAGAACCCTATCGAGCAGGAAGGCACCTACCCGCTGCCCGAAGCCCAGCTCGACCGCTTCCTGATGCACGTCAAGATCGGCTTCCCGGACGCCGCAGTGGAGCGCCGCATCCTGCAACAGGCCCGGGGTGAAGCGCTGAACGGCGAAACCAAGCCCGAGCGCCGCGTCAGTCAGCAGGCGATTTTTTCCGCGCGCAAGGAAATCCTCGGCTTGTACATGGCCGATGCGGTGGAGGAATACCTGGTGCAACTGGTCATGGCCACCCGCACACCGGCCAAGTTCGACCCGGAGATGGCCGAGTGGATCGCCTATGGCGCCAGCCCACGGGGCTCCATCGCCCTGGACCGCTGCGCCCGGGCCCACGCCTGGTTGGCCGGACGCGACTTCGTCAGCCCGGAAGACATCCAGGCCGTGCTGTTCGACGTACTGCGCCATCGCATCATCCTGTCGTTCGAAGCCGAAGCCGCCGGTATCGACCAGGACCGGGTTGTGCAGCGGATTCTCGACGTCGTCGCTGTCGCTTGAGCATGAACCATGAATAACCCACTGGCGCCCGCACCGGGCATCCGCGTCAGCCTTTCGGAGCTGATCGAGATGCGCCATCGCGTGCGTGAAGTGCAGTTGTTCTCGACACCCGGCCAGCGCAGCCCGTTGATCGGCCTGCACCATTCCAAGTTGCGCGGGCGCGGGGTGGATTTCGATCAGGTGCGGGTCTATCAGGCCGGCGATGATGTGCGCACCATTGACTGGCGCGTCACCGCGCGCACCCAGGAGCCGCATACCAAGCTGTTCCACGAAGAACGGGAACGGCCGATTTTCATCATGATCGAGCAAAGCCACCGCTTGTTCTTCGGTTCCGGGCTGATGTTCAAGTCGGTGCTCGCCGCCCAGGCCGCCAGCCTGATCGGCTGGGCCGCTCTGGGGCACAATGACCGGGTCGGCGGGCTGGTGTTCGGCGACAACACTCATTACGAGGTCAAGCCCCGGCGCAGCAAACAGAGCCTTCTGCAACTGCTCAACCGCCTGGTGCGGGTCAATCAGTCGCTGCACACCGAAGGCGAGCCGGACCGCGACTCGTTTGGCATTGCCCTGCGTCGAGCCCGGGAAGTGCTGCGGCCCGGCAGCCTGGTGATCGTGATTTGCGACGAACGCGCCCTGTCCGACAGTGCCGAGCAACAACTGAGCCTGCTGTCGCGCCATTGCGACCTGTTGCTGCTGCCATTGTCAGACCCACTGGATCACGCCCTGCCCGCCGCTGGCCTGCTGCGTTTCGCCCAACGCGGTTCACAGTTGGAGCTCGACACCCTGAACTTCGAATTGCGCCAGGCCTATCGCGCCCAGGCCGAGGCGCGCCAGGAGCGCTGGGAAATACTGGCGCAGAAGCTGCGGATCCTGATGATGCCCTTGAGTACCCAGGGCGACATGGTCGAGCAGCTGCGCGAATACCTGAACCCCAAGCGGGCCGGGAAAAGTCGATGAGCAACCTGGATCAATTGCAGCCGCTGATGGCACCGCCCCCTATCGGTTTCTGGCCCCCTGCACCGGGCTGGTGGTTACTGCTGGTGTTGATCCCGTTGCTGGGCCTGGGCCTGTGGCAGTTGCGTCGGTTCATTCCCGTCAAGCGCACCGTTGCCCGTGCCGAACAACCGCTGGACCCGGTGCGCCTGGCCGCCCTGGCCGAACTCGCCCTGCTCCCCAAACCCTACGATGGGGCGCCGGCCGGGGCTTGGTTGCAACAGCTCAACGGGCTGCTCAAGCGCCTGTGCCGCAACCACTACCCCTACAGCCAGAGCCACACCCTCAACGGGCGTAAATGGCTGGCCTTCCTGGACAACCGCTGCCCGGCAGCCGGCCTGACCCGTTGGATGGTGCTGGTGGAAGGGGCCTACAAGCCCGAATGCAAACTCGATGACAAGGCCATCGCCGGCCTGACCCAAGCGGTCGAGATCTGGATTCGCAAACATGTTTGAATTCGCCTGGCCATGGATTTTCGCCCTGTTGCCGCTGCCCTGGCTGATGCGCCTGGTATTGCCGGCGGCCGACAGCGGCGAGCCGGCGCTCAAGGTCAGTTTCCTGGGCGACCTCGAAGGCCTGGTGGGACGTCGAGCCCGGGCCAATCTGCCGACCTGGCGCCAGCAGGCGCCCTTCATCCTGCTCTGGTTGCTGTTGCTGATGGCCGCTGCACGTCCTCAATGGTTAGGCGAGCCGTTGCCGATTGCCGCCAGCGGTCGTGACCTGCTGGTGGCGGTGGATGTCTCGGGGTCCATGGATTTCCCCGACATGCAGTGGAAGGACGAAGAGGTCAGTCGCCTGGCGCTGGTCCAACACATGCTGGGGGATTTTCTCGAGCGTCGCGAAGGTGACCGGGTCGGCCTGATCCTGTTCGGCAGCCAGGCCTATCTGCAGGCGCCACTGACCTTCGATCGTCGCACCGTGCGGCGCTGGCTCGACGAAGCGCGCATCGGCATCGCCGGCAAAAACACCGCCATCGGCGACGCCATCGGCCTGGCCCTCAAGCGTCTGCGCCAACGTCCGGCCCACAGCCGCGTGCTGATCCTGATCACCGACGGCGCCAACAATGGCGGTGAAATCGACCCGCTGACCGCCGCGCGACTGGCCGCCGACGAAGGCGTGAAAATCTACCCGATCGGCATCGGCGCCGACCCGGAACAAAGCGGCACGACGGGCTTGCTCGGCGTCAACCCGAGCCTGGACCTGGACGAGCCGACACTCAAGGACATCGCCCAGGTCACCGGCGGCCAGTATTTTCGTGCCCAGGATGGTGAACAACTGCTGGCGATCAAGACCACCCTCGACCAGCTAGAACCGGTGACCCAGCAACCGACCCAAGCCCGCCCTGCCCAGGCGCTTTACCACTGGCCCCTGGCCCTGGCGTTACTGTTGAGCGTGTTGCTGGTGGCGCGGGGACACTGGCCGGACAATCCGTTGCAGCGCCTGTTCAACCGCCCGTTGTTCCAGACCAGCCAACATGCCGAATGGCGTCAGCGGCTCAAGCGCCTGCGCTTGCGGAGGCGTCGATGATCGCCCTCTGGCCACACTGGCTACGCCCTTGGTTCGTGTTGCTGCTGCCGTTGCTGGGCTGGTTGCTCTGGCAACTGTGGCATCGGCAGAAACGCGTCGGTCGCTGGCAAATGATCTTGCCTCCAGCCTTTCATGCCGTACTGCTCAGCGGCGGCAATGGCCGTGAAAGCCGGCTGCCGTGGATTGCCCTGGGCCTGGGCTGGCTGCTGATCGTGCTGGCGTTGCTAGGGCCAAGCTGGGCGCGGGTCGAACAGACCAGTCAGAAACCCGCCGACCCACTGGTGGTGGTGCTGGAGCTGACCCCGGAGATGCTCGCCACCGACGTCCCGCCCACGCGTCTGGAACAGGCGCGGCGCAAGGTCCTGGACTTGTTGCACAACCGCAGCGACGCCCAGACCGCGATCATCGTCTATGCCGGCAGCGCCCACACGCTGGTGCCACTGTCCGATGACCTGTCCACCAGCGCCAACCTGCTCGAAGCCCTCGCGCCGTCGATCATGCCGCAAAGCGGCCATCGCGCCGACCTGGCAGTCCATAAGGCCCTGGCCCTGCTGGACCAGGGCGAGCTCGGCCAAGGCCGGATCCTGCTGATCGGCTCGTCGCTGAACGAGCAGGAACGCCAAGGCATTCGCCAGGCCCTGGACGGTTCCGCTACACAATGGCTGATGCTGGGCATCGGCACCCGGGAAGGTGCACCGGTGGCCCAAGAGGATGGCAGTTATCTCAAGGATGCCCAGGGCGCAATTCTGTTGCCGCGCCTGGACAACCCGGGGCTCAAGGCGTTCGCCAATGAGTTGGATGGCCGTTACCGTCCGGCACGCCTGGACGACAGCGACCTGCGCGGCCTGGGCCTGCTGGACGGCCCTCGCCATCTGCGCAGCGACGGTCAGACCTTGCGCCTGGACACCTGGGCCGATCAAGGCTATTGGCTGCTCCTGCCGTTGCTACTGCTGGCCGCCTGCGCCGGGCGCCGAGGCTGGTTATTTTGCCTGCCGCTGCTGTTTATGCTGCCGCAAACCGGGCATGCCTTCGAACTCCAGGACCTGTGGTTGCGTCCCGACCAACAGGGCCAGCACCTGCTCAAGCAGAAACGCCCGGCCGAGGCTGCCGAGCACTTCGAGGACCGACAATGGCAAGGCGTTGCCCTGTACGAAGCCGGCAACTACAGCGAAGCCGCCCGGCGCTTTGCCGAGGGTACCGACGCCCGCGCCCACTACAATCGTGGCAACGCCCTGGCCCGGAGCGGCGAACTGGAAGCCGCGCTGGACGCCTATGAGCAGGCTCTGGAGTTGCAACCGGACCTGCGCCCCGCCCAGACCAACAAGGCACTGGTGGAAAGCTTGTTGAAAGAGCAAGCCCCGCCAGCGGAAGAGCCCAAGCCTAGCGAAAGCGAAGAGCCGGGGCCTGCCGAGCAAGCACCGGATGCCGATACCGCCACCCAGTCTTCGGAACCTGGGCAACCCTCCGGAACATCAGCGACGCCGGACGAATCCCAGACTCCCCGGGCCGCACAACCGCCTGCGGCCCAGGATGTACCGGGCAGTGAACTGCCCGATGAGCAAACCACCACCCCGCCACTGCGTCCCGCCGCAGGGCAGCGCAATGAAGAAGAACAGCGCCAGGCACTGGAACAATGGCTGCGCCAGATCCCGGATAACCCAGGGGAACTGCTCAGGCGTAAATTCTGGTATGAACAGCAAAGCCATCAGGCCCAGGGAAAAACCCAATGACCCGCTTCACCGCCTACCTCCTCGCGTTGCTGCTCTGGGCCTCTGGAACCCAGGCTGCAGAGCTGACTGCCAGTGTGGATCGCAGCCGCCTGAACTCCGGGGAAACGGTGGAACTGACCCTGGAATCCAATGACGCCACCCTGTTCGGCAAGCCGGACCTCGGCCCGCTCCAAGCGCTGTTCGATGTACGCGGCACCCGCCAGGTCAACCAACTGACCACCCTCGACGGCGAGAACCGCGCCACCACCCGCTGGATCGTGACCCTGCTGCCGCGCCAGAGCGGCACGGTGATCATACCCCCTCTGCAACTGGGCGAAGTGACTAGCCAGCCAATCACCTTGCAAGTGATCGAAAGCGAAACCCGCAGTGCCTCCGGCACTCTGGCGCCGGTGTTCATCGAGGCCAGCCTCGACCAGACCCAGGTGTATGTACAGGCCCAGGCGATCCTGACCCTGCGCATCTACCATTCCGTGTCGCTGTATGACGACAGCAGCCTGACGCCGCTGCACATCCCCGACGCTCGCACCGAACAACTCGGCGAATCGCGCACCTATGAAAAAGTCATCAACGATGTACGCCACGGCGTAATTGAACTGCGCTACGGCATCTACCCGCAGCGCAGCGGTGAACTGACGATCCCGGCCCAGACCTTCAGCGCCACCCTGGTCGAGCCAGTGGCCCAGGACGCAGCGCCCTCGGGGCCCAAGCCCGGCCAATTGATGCACGTCAGTTCCGAGCAGCTGCAGCTGACCGTCAACCCCAAGCCGGCCAGCTACCCGGCCGATGTGCCCTGGTTGCCGGCCCGTAGCCTGTCCCTGAGTGAGAGCTGGAGCCCGGAACCGACCCACAGCCAGGTGGGCGACTCCCTGACCCGCAGTCTGACCTTGGAAGCCGAAGGCCTGGCCAGCGCCCAGATACCTCCCCTGCCGGCCACCGAGATCAATGGCCTGCGGCGCTATCCGGACCAGCCGGTACTCAGCAGCCGCAGCAGTGAACGCGGGCTGGTGGGTAGTCGCGAAGACCGTGAGGCGCTGGTGCCCAACCGCAGCGGCACCATCGAGCTGCCGCCAGTGGAAGTGGTCTGGTGGAACACCCTGGAAAACCACCTGGACCGCACCAGCCTGCCGGCGCGGACCCTGCAAGTAGCGAACAATCCAAGCCTGATGGTGGATACACCGGCGGGCACGGCGCAGGTCGTGACGACCGTCGACAGCGACACCCTGTGGTATTGGCAACTGAGCAGCGTGATCCTGGCCTGTACGACCCTGCTCGGCTTCGGTCTGTGGTGGCGTGCCCGCTGGCAACCGGCGATCCTGCGCTCGACTCAGACCGGACCAAGCCCACGCACCCTGCTGGATGATCTCAAGCGTACCTGCCTGGCCAACGACCCTCACGCAACCCGCCAGGCCCTCGACGCCTGGGCCCGCCAGCAACCGGAAACCCTGGCCGACATGGCGGCGCGCTTCGTGCCGCTGTCCGACGCCCTCGACGGTCTCAACGGCGCACTCTACAGCGAGACTGGCCAGCTCTGGCAAGGCGAAGACCTGTGGCGGGCCATCCGCACCATTCCCACCGCAGACCGCTCCCAGGGCCCGCTGGGCGACGGTGGGCTGCCACCGCTTTACCCCAAATAACTCTTTTTGCGGCTAGAGCTTTCTGTGGCGAGGGGACCTATCCCTCGCCACAGGGACTGGTACCAGCTCAGCCGAAGAAGTTGCACGGGTCCTCTCTCCTGTTTCCCAGTAAACTCTGCTCTTTTAGCCGCCCATCTTCCCGCGGCCATCATCTGTTTTCTGGAGTTCACCTTGCGTCTGTTTCACACCTCCGACTGGCACCTGGGACAAAACCTGCATGGCCAGGAGCGCGATTTCGAACACGCCTGTTTCCTCGAATGGCTGCTGCGCCAGCTGAGCAGCGAAAAACCCGACGTGCTGCTGATCGCCGGGGACATCTTCGACACCGTCAACCCGCCGGTCAAAGCCCAGGAGCGGCTGTACGATTTCATCGTCAGCGCCCATGAACAAAACGCCAACCTGACCATCGTGATGATCGCCGGCAACCACGACTCCGGCTCGCGGATCGAGCTGCCGGCGCCGTTGATGCGACGTTTGCGCACCCATGCTTTGGGCCGGGTGTTGTGGCTGGACGACGGCCAATTGGACGTCGAACGCCTGCTGCTGCCATTGCCCGACGCCAAGGGCAAGGTCAAGGCGTGGTGCCTGGCCCTGCCGTTCCTGCGCCCCGCCGAAGTCACCGGCGCGCAATTGGGCGATGATTACCTGCGCGGTATCGGCCAGGTCCATGAATGGCTGATCGCCGCGGCCAATAGCAAACGCAAGAAAGGCCAGGCGCTGATCGCCATCAGCCACGCGCACATGGCCGGCGGTTCGGTCTCCGAAGATTCCGAGCGCAGCCTGATCATCGGCAACGCCGAAGCCCTGCCCGCCAGCCTGTTTGGCCCGAGCATCAGCTACGTCGCCCTCGGCCACCTGCACAAACCGCAGAAGGTCAACGGCGAAGAGCGCATCCGCTACAGCGGCTCGCCGATCCCGCTGTCATTCTCGGAGATCGGCTATCAGCATCAGATCCTCGATATCACCCTGGACGGCGAAGCCCTGATCAAGGTCGAACCACGACTGATTCCCCGCGCCGTCAACCTGCAACGCCTGGGCCCGGCGCCGCTGGCCGATATCCTGATACAACTCAAAGACCTGCCGGACATCGACCTGTTGGCCGATGTCCAGCGCCAACCCTGGCTGGAGGTCCGGGTGCGCCTCGACGAGCCGCAGCCAGATTTGCGCCATCAAGTGGAAACCGCGCTGCAAGGCAAAGCCGTGCGCCTGGTACGGATCGCCGCCGAATATGCTGGCAATGGTGGCAACACCAGTGCCGACGACGGCCCAGCGCTGATCGAACTGGATCAACTCAGCCCGCAGGAACTGTTCAGCCGTGCCTGGCAGGACACCTACGGCAACGAGGTGGACGAACAGACCCTCAAGGATTTCGCCGTGCTGTTGCAAGACGTGCAGATGGAGAGCGAGCAGCCATGAAGATTCTCGCGATCCGCCTCAAGAACCTCGCCTCCCTGGCTGGGCCTTTCGACATCGATTTCACTGCCGAACCCTTGGCCAGCGCCGGCCTGTTTGCCATCACCGGCCCCACGGGCGCCGGCAAGAGCACGCTGCTCGACGCCTTGTGCCTGGCGTTGTTCGGCGCCGTGCCGCGCCTCAACAACACCGGGCGTGACGCCAAGGTCCCAGACGCCGACGGCGAAATCGCCACGGGCGACCCGCGCACACTGTTGCGCCGTGGTACCGGCGATGGCTATGCCGAAGTGGATTTTCGCGGCATCGACGGGCGCCGCTATCGCGCCCGCTGGGAAGCCAATCGCGCCCGGGAAAAGGCCGGTGGCAAGCTGCAAGCCAGCCGCCAGAGCCTGCGGGACCTGGACAACGATCAACTGCTGGCGAGCCAGAAAGGCGAATACAAGGCCCAGCTCGAAGCAGCCCTGGGCCTGAACTTCGAACAGTTCACCCGCGCCGTGCTGCTGGCCCAGAGCGAGTTCAGCGCGTTTCTCAAGGCCGATGACAACGACCGCAGCGAACTGCTGGAAAAACTCACCGACACCGCCCTGTACACCCGCCTCGGTCGCCGCGCCTTCGACAAGGCCAAACAAGCCAAGGAAACCCACAAGCAATTGCAGGACCAGGCCACCGGCGTCACCCCGCTGGCACCCGAGGCCAGGGCCGAGCTGGACCAGCGCTTCAACGACGCCCAGCAGCAACTCAAGACCCAACAGGCACAACTCAAGCAGTTGGAGCTGCAACACACCTGGCTCAAGGACTTGCGCCAGTTGCAGGACGAACAGACCAGCGCCGCCGAACAGCTGCAACAGGCCCAAGCCGATTGGGACGCCCTGGCCGACGAGCGCCTGAAACTGACGCGCCTGGAACAACTGGCACCGCAGCGGCATCAGTTCATTCGCCAGACGGAACTGACCCGCCAGCTCGAACCGTTAGCGGTACAGATCCAGCACCTCGCCCAGCAACAGGTCGACCTGCATGCACAACAGACCGCGCTGGAAAACGGCCTGGGCGATGCGCAACGGGCACTGGCCGCAGCCCGCCAACACAGTGCCGAGAGCGCACCGCTGCTGCGCCAGGCCTTCGACGAGCAAAATACCCTCGCCCGCCTCGCCATGGACGTCAGCCAGGGCGCCGAGCGCCAGGAACAGGCGCAACAGGCTTGCAGCGAAGGTCAACGCACGATTGACAGCCTGCTTGAACAGCAAAGGCTGGTGGCCGAGCGCTTGCAGCGAATCGCCGATGCGCTTGAACACAGCGCGCAGCTTGCGCCCCTGAGCGATGCCTGGAATGCCTATCGCGATCGCCTCCAACAGTTGATGCTGATTGGCAATCGCTTGAACAAGGGCCAGGCCGAACTCGCCACACTGGAGCAAAGCGCCGCGCGCGCCATCGAGGAGCTGGCAAACCAGCGACAGAACCTTGAAGTGCTCTACAAAGAAGCCGGTGCCGAACCGGACGCGGTGGCCGAACAGATTCAGTTGCTTGGCAACCTGTTGCAAGACAACCGCAAGCAATTACGTGCCTTCGAAGACCTGACCCGGCTGTGGGCCAGCCAGCAGGAACTGGACAAACGTGGCGGCGATCTGGAACAACGCCAACAACGGGCGTTGCAGGAACGTGACCGGCTGGTGCGTGAAGGCGGCGAAGCCAAGGCCGAACTGGCGATTGCCGAACAGGCCCTGGCCGTCACCCGCGGACTGCTGGAGCGTCAGCGCCTGGCCCGCAGCGAAAGCGTCGAGCAACTGCGCACGCAGTTGCAGGACGACCAGCCGTGCCCGGTGTGTGGCAGCGTCGAGCATCCGTACCATCAGCCCGAGGCCCTGCTGCAAAGCCTCGGGCGCCATGATGAAAGCGAAGAGGCCAACGCCCGCAAAGCCGTCGACCTGCTCAATGAAAAAGTCATCGACCTGCGAGCCCAATACAGTGGCGTCATCGCTCAGCTCAAGGAACTCAAACAACAGCAGGAACAACTCGCCACCCAGCAACAGAGCCTGGCACCCAGCCTTGCAGCCCACCCGCTGTCAGCACAACTGCTGGCCCAGGACTCGAACAAACGCGACGCCTGGCTGGCGCAGCAGAACAGCCAACTGCATCAACACATCAGCCAGGACGAACAACGGCAAAACGCACTGCTGACCCTGCAACAGGACGCCGCGCGCCTGACGCAGCAACTGCGCAATGCCGAAACGGCGAGCCAGCAGGCAGCCCAGCAGTTGAGCAGCCAGCAGCAGGAACTGGCCCATGATCGCCAGCGCCTGGATGAGGAGTTGAGTCACTTCAGCGCCTTGTTGCCAGCAGACACCCTGCAGGCCTTGCGCAGCGAGCCCGCCGCGACCTTCATGCAGCTCGACCAGCAGATATCCCAGCGCCTGGAGCAATTGGAACAGCAGCGTGACGAACTCGGCGAACAGCTCCAGCGCCAGCAAACCCTGGAGAAGGAACAGGACCGCCAGCAGACGCGTGTGCAGCAATTGGAATCGGCGCAGCAGCAGTTCAAGGCCCTGACCGAACAACAGCAAGCGTGCCAGGAAAAACTCACGTACCTGCTGGGCACGCACACCAGCGCCGAACAATGGCAGCAACAGATCGACCAAGCCCTGGAACAGGCTCGCAATGCCGAAGCAGGAGCCAATCAACACCTGCAGGAACTGCGCAATAACCTGGTGCAGTTGGCCGCCGAACTCAAGGCCCGGCAGGAACAGGCGCAATCCCTGGACAGCGAACTTCAAGCGCTGGCGGCCGCCATCGCGCAATGGCGCACCACACATCCTGAATTGGACGACGCCTCCCTCGAAGCCCTGCTCAGCCTCGACGAACAGCACGTCAGCCAATTGCGCCAGCACCTGCTCAACAGAGAAAAGGCCATCGAACAGGCCCGCGTGCTGCTGATCGAACGCGAGCAACGCCTGCAAAACCACCAGGCCCAGCACAATGGCAACCTGGCGCCCGAACAGTTGGCCGAAGCCCTCACCGAGCTACAAGCCCGGTTCGCCGCCAGCGAACAACACTGCGCCGAACTGCGCGCCGAACAGGCCGAGGACCAGCGCCGACAGAACGCCAATCAGGCCCTGGCCCAGCAGATCGAGCAGGCCTACACCGAGTACCAACGCTGGGCACGCCTGGATGCGTTGATCGGTTCGGCCACCGGCGACCGTTTCCGCAAACTGGCCCAGGCGTACAACCTCGATTTGCTGGTGCACCACGCCAACACCCAATTGCGGCAACTGGTTCGTCGCTACCGGCTCAAGCGCGGCGGCAGCATGCTCGGGCTGCTGGTGATGGACACGGAAATGGGCGATGAACTGCGCTCGGTGCATTCATTGTCCGGCGGCGAGACTTTCCTCGTCTCCCTCGCCCTGGCCTTGGGCCTTGCCTCGATGGCGTCCAGCACGCTGAAGATCGAGTCGCTGTTCATCGACGAAGGCTTTGGCAGCCTCGATCCCGAATCCCTGCAACTGGCGATGGATGCCCTCGACGGGTTGCAGGCTCAGGGGCGCAAGGTCGCGGTGATTTCCCACGTGCAGGAAATGCATGAGCGGATCCCGGTACAGATCCAGGTCCGGCGTCAGGGCAACGGCTTGAGCACGGTGGAAGTGAAATGAGCCACGCCACGCTCTATTCCTTTCGCCGCTGCCCCTACGCGATGCGGGCTCGCATGGCGTTGCGCTACAGCGCGGTGCAGCTTGCGATTATCGAAGTCAGCCTGAAGGCCAAGCCGGCCGAGATGCTTGTGCTGTCCAGCAAGGGCACGGTGCCGGTACTGCAGGTCGATAGCCGGGTGATCGATGAAAGCCTGGAAATCATGCGCTGGGCCTTGGCGCAGCAGGACCCGGAAAACTGGAGATTGTTCGGCGACCCTGAAGGCCAGGCGTTGACGGCAGCGTTGATCGAGGAAAACGACCAGGTCTTCAAGCTGCATCTGAACCGCTACAAGTACCCTGAGCGCCATCCCGAACGAGCGATGGAGCACTATCGGGCCGAGGGCGAGGTTTTTCTGCGCAGGCTGGAAGCATTGCTTGAAAGCCGGTCATTCCTGGCAGCGGATCACCAGAGCCTGGCCGACGTGGCACTGATGCCGTTCGTGCGCCAGTTCGCCCATGTCGACCGTGAGTGGTTTGCCCAGGCGCCCTACCCGCGGCTACAGGATTGGTTACATCGGTTCCTGGAGTCCGAGCTGTTCGTGGCGATCATGGCCAAGTAACTGCCTGCGCAGCACTTTTCGATCATTCCCATGCTCCCGCGTGGGAATGTCGCCAGGGACGCTTCTGGTGTGACGCAAAGCGTCACCGGATGCTTTCCCACGCAGAGCGTGGGAACGAGTTGATCTGGTCCGATCAGTCGCTGAGCAAGCTCAACAATCGCTCACGAGCCGCTTCCAACTCGCCGGAATCCGGCTGAGCGGCTGAAACAATCGGAGTGGAATAGAGAAACAGCAGCATCACCGCCAGACGCATCGCCATGGTGTCGATCCTTAATCGGCAAAGGAGTCAATTTATCAGCGTCAAATTTAAACACATGGCCAAGTGATATTACAGCAGGATTTCTCCAGAAACGGCGAAGCCTGCGATCTTTTCTCTTTCACCCAGCTTCAGTGAAGATGAAAAGATCGCAGGCTTCGGTCGTTGCGCGAGATTTCAGTGTTGAGACTTGTGGTCCAGCGCCGCGTAGAAGTTGGCGCTTTGTTGCAGGTATTTCTCGGTATAGCTCTGAGTGCGGTTTCTTTTGTCGCTGATCTCGACACTGGCACTGGCGGGCAGCGCCACGGTGGCAGAGATAGCGGAAGCAGCGATCACGGAGAAGAGATTCAGATTCATGGCGGTAGACCTCGGATTCAGTTGGCTGACTTGCCCGGTTGGGCCGTGAAGCAAACTTACGCGCCGAGGCGTCCTGCCTTGAAATGCTTTGTAGTACTAGCGAATATCAGTCTCGTTGATACAACCACGAAGGCCCCGAAAAACGGGGCCTGCGGTCTATTGACGGACGATGAACTTCAAATCGCTCGGCGCATCCATCGCCACTTTCTGCACAGTTTTACCCAGCAGACCGGTCTTGGGGTCGCGCTCGAGCACCACGATCTGATTGCTCTTCTGGTTGGCGAACAGCAGGAATTTGCCACTCGGGTCGAGGCTGAACTCGCGCGGATGGTCACCTTCTACGGAACGGCGCTGAAGCTCCTTCAGCGTGCCCGCTGCCGGGTCGATGGCGAACACCAGCACTTCGTTGGTGGTACCGCGATTGCTGACGTACAGGTACTTGCCATCCTGCGAGGCATGCAGTGCAGCCGCCGCCCTGCCCGGTTGAGGCTTGCCAGCCGCCAGGTCCACCAGTTGGCGCGGGGTCAAGCGTCCATCCTGATAATCGAATACGGCCACTTGCGCGCTCATCTCCATCGTCAACCAGGCGTGCTTGCCATCGGCGCTGAACAGCAGATGACGCGGGCCGCTGCCGGGCGGCAACTGCACGAAGGCCGGGTCGGCGGCGGTCAGCGGCAGCTCAGGGTTGGCCTTGGGGTCGTAGCGGTAGATAAACACCTTATCTGCCCCCAGATCGTTGGCGAACACATATTTGCCATCGGGCGAGGACACGGCGGCATGCACATGGGCCGACATCTGCCGCTCGGGATTGACCCGGCTCGGCTGATGACTGCTCAACTGCACCGGGGGCGACAACTTGCCGTCGGCGGCCACCGGCAACATCGCCAGGGTACCGCCCGGATCTTCAACCACCGAGTAGTTGCTGACCAGCAAGTGCCGGCCATCACCGCTGAGACTGGAATGGGTCGGCTCGTTGCCCAGGGACTGCACCTGATTGATCAGGCTCAGTTCATGGGTTTTCGGGTCGATGGCGTAGCTGCTGACCTTGCCCACCGGATCCTTCTGTCCCGGGCCGTTTTCATTGACCACGAACAGTCGAGTCATGTCCTTGGAAAGGGTCAGCCACGACGGGTTGTCAGTCTTGATCACTTGCAACGGCTTGGCATCGAGCTGGCCGGTGCGGCTGTCGAATTGCAAGCGGTAGATGCCCTGGCTCTGGCCGGCGGTGTAGGAACCCACCAGCAGTTGATGACGCTCGTTGGTATCGGCCTGAACGCCCATGGCGCCCAAGCTGCCGGCCATCAACAGCGGCCAGAAACTACGCATCTTCATGTTCCTCGTCCTCATCATCGTCGTGGCCTCTGGTCGCTTCCACGCACTCCAGGTGGTGATCACCCGAATCGCTGGTGATGATCCAGTGCTTGGAGGCTTTGTCGAACGTCGCGGCCTGCATCTGCGTCGGCGTGAAACGCCAGTGCTCGAGGGTGCGCCCATTCATGCACTCGACGTGCAGCTGATCTTGCTCATCCAGGGAAAAATCGAATGCGTACAGCCCGTCAATGATCAGCATGTCGCAGGATTCGAGGGAGTGCAGCAGGGTGTCGGTAACGGCAGTCATGGTGATCAGTCGGTCATTGGGAAAGTTGCCATGATAACCCAATGTGGGAGTGGGCCTTGGGCCATGACGTCAGACTCGATGTTGACTGGGCTATTGCCATCGCGAGCAAGCTCGCTCCCACAGTTGGGTTTTCAGCGAACGCAAATTTTGTATTCACTAAAGATCCCCTGTGGGAGCGAGCTTGCTCGCGATGGCGGCAGCCCGGTCAATCTCAATCCAGCTGCCTCACCGCAATCCTCAGACCGCCTCGCGCCCCGGCACCCCATCCACCAACCGCAGGATCCCCAACGGGTTGGCGTTCTTCAGCGGTTCCGGCAGCAGGCTGTCGGGATAGTTCTGGAAGCACACCGGACGCAGGAAACGATCGATCGCCAGAGTGCCCACCGAAGTACCACGGGCATCGGATGTCGCCGGATAAGGCCCGCCATGCACCATCGAATCACACACTTCCACCCCGGTCGGATAACCGTTGAGCAGGATGCGACCGACCTTCTGTTCCAGCAACGGCGTCAATTCGCTGAACCGTTCGAAATCCGCCGGCTCGCCGATCATTGTCGCGGTCAGTTGACCGTGCAGGCCGTTCAGCGCAGCGGTCAGTTGCGCTTGGTCGGCGACTTCGACAAACACCGTGGTCGGGCCGAACACTTCTTCCTGCAGCGCCTCGTCACCGTCGATCAGCAGGCTGGCATCGGCCTTGAACAGCTGCGGCTGAGCCTGGTTACCCTGCTGCTCGCGCCCGGCCAGATGCTCGATGCCCGGGTGAGCCAGCAATTTCTGCAAACCTTTGCCGTAGCTTTGCAGCGTGCCGGCGTTGAGCATGGTTTGTGGCGCCTGGTCGCCGATCAACGCAGCCACCTGTTGAGTGAACGCTGTGAACTGCGGCGAACGGATACCGATCACCAAACCGGGGTTGGTGCAGAACTGGCCACAACCCTGCACCACCGAGGCGGTCAAGTCGCGGGCAACGCTGTCGGCACGGGCTTCCAGCGCTTGCGGCAAGACGATCACCGGGTTGATGCTCGACATCTCGGCGAATACCGGGATCGGCTGCGGTCGCGCGGCGGCCATGTCGCACAAGGCGCGCCCGCCCTTGAGGGAACCGGTGAAGCCCACGGCCTGGATCGCCGGATGCTTGACCAGCCATTCGCCGACACCACCGCCGTAGATCATGTTGAACACACCGGCCGGCATAGCGGTTTTCTCAGCCGCGCGGATGATCGCATCGGCCACGTGCTCGGCGGTTGCCATGTGGCCGCTGTGGGCCTTGAACACCACCGGGCAACCGGCAGCAAGGGCCGACGCGGTGTCGCCACCGGCCGTGGAAAACGCCAGGGGGAAGTTGCTGGCACCAAACACCGCCACCGGACCGAGGCCGATGCGGTACTGGCGCAGATCCGGGCGCGGCAACGGCGTACGTTCCGGCAAGGCCCGGTCGATGCGCGCGCCGTAGAAATCGCCACGGCGCAGGACCTTGGCGAACAGGCGCATCTGGCCGCTGGTGCGACCGCGCTCGCCCTGGATCCGCGCCGCCGGCAACGCGGTTTCACGGCAGACTACGGCGACGAACTCATCGCCCAGGGCATCCAGTTCATCGGCAATGGCTTCGAGGAACTCGGCCCGGCGCACCGCGCTCAGGCTGCGATAGGCCGGATAAGCAGCGGCAGCGGCCTTGGCGGCGGCGTCGACTTCTTCTGCCGTGGCCTGGATGAAATCATGGGGCAAGGCTTCGCCGGTGCTGGCGTCGACGCTCTGCAGGCGAGTCTGGCCCGCCGCACTGCGCGCCCCACCGATGTAGTTGTGGCCAAGGATCTGGTTCATCGCAAGTCTCCTTTAAAGTGTGCCGATAGTACCCGGGTTGAACACCGCGTCCACCGGGGTAATGCCGTTGACCAAAGGCGCGCCGAACTCAGCCTGACTGATTTCGAACACATCCCCCGGCTGAGTGCGGATGCCGTCGGCGAACGACAGGGTCGCGGTGCCAAAGAAATGAACGTGCACATCCCCCGGGCGCAGGAACTGACTGTACTTGAAGTGATGGAACTCCAGGTTTTCCAGGCTGTGGCACATGTTCGCCTCGCCACTGAGGAATTCGTTCTGCCACAGCACTTCGCCGTTGCGCAGGATACGACTGGTCCCGGAAAGATGTTGAGGCAGATCACCCACGCGAAGTTCCGGGCCAAAACTGCAACTGCGCAGTTTCGAATGGGCCAGGTACAGGTAATTCTTGCGTTCCATCACGTGGTCGGAGAACTCGTTGCCCACGGCAAAACCCAAGCGATAAGGCTTACCGTCGTAGCCGATGACGTACAGGCCACTGATTTCCGGCTCCTCGCCCGCGTCTTCGGCGAACGGCGGCAGCGGGAACGGATGGCCCGGACGGACAACGATGCTGCCGTCGCCCTTGTAGAACCATTCCGGTTGCACACCGGCCTGCCCGGCCTCGGGTTTGCCACCCTCCACGCCCCACTTGAAGATGCGCATGGTGTCGGTCATTGCGCTTTCGTCGCCGGCCTGCTGGTGCATCTTGTCCCGGGCCGAGGCGCTGCCCAGGTGAGTCAGGCCGGTGCCGCTGACCAGCAGGTGCGCCGGGTCCGGGTGATCCAATGGCGGCAGGACGCGCAGCTCTTCGAGCAATTGCGCGTAGTCATGACCGGCCCCCAGTCCCAGGCTGTTGACCTGTTGCTCAAGCTTCACGCCCGCTTCGATAGCCGCCAGTGCCAGGTCGCGCACGGTTCGAGCGCCCTGCACTTCGCGCACCTGATCGCCCTCGACCACACCGACGCGGCGTTCACCGTTAGGCAATTCGAACTGAACTAAACGCATATTCTTCTCCCTGCAACATAGCTTGAATTACACACTGATCCTTGTGGGAGCGAGCTTGCTCGCGATTGCAGTCTGACAGTCGACATCATGGGTGAATGTAAGACCGCTATCGCGAGCAAGCTCGCTCCCACAGTTGATCGGGGTTACCCCTGGAATCTTATGTACGCGTAGCCCCCGGGCGCTGGCCGCGAACTGATCCGCCGGCAGCACATGCTTGCGCTCCAGCAACCGATAGACCACGCCGGTCAACACCAGGCCGAACACCATCACGCCCGACAGGAAGTACAGCCCCGACGCCAGGTTGCCGGTGTACTCCTTCAGCGCACCGATCACGAACGGCCCGATGTAACCACCCAGGTTGCCCACCGAGTTGATCAGCGCAATGCCCGCCGCGGCACTGGCGCCGGCAAAGAATCGCCCGGGCAAGGTCCAGAACACCGCCGTGCAGGAAAACAGCGCGAACGCCACCAGGCACAGCGCCGCCAACTGCAACACCGGCACCGACAGCCAGGCGCTGAGGAACAGGCCCATAGCGCCCAGCACATAGAGCACGGCCAGATGGCCGTAGCGGTCGTTCAAGCGGTCGGAACTGCGGGGAATGATCAGCAAGCCGATGATGCCGAAAATGTACGGCACCGACGACACGAAGCCGGTCACCAGGTCGCTGCCGCCGAACTGCTTGATCAGCGTCGGCAACCACAGGCCCAGGCCATAAATGCTCAGGGTGACCGGCAGGTAGAACAGCGCCAGCAGCAGGACCCGTTTGTCCTTCAGGGCATGCAGCGGATTGCCGTGGCGGGTCTGGCCGTATTCCTGCAAGTCTTTCTTCAACTCACCAGTCAGCCAGTCCTTCTCGGCCTGATCCATCCATTTGACCTGTTGCGGGCCGTCGGGCAGGAAACGCAGCACCGGCCAGGTCAGCAGTACCGCCGGCAGGCCGATGACGATGAACAACCATTGCCAGCCGTGCAGGCCCAGCACGCCGTCCATGCCCAGCAAACCGCCAGACACGGGACCGGTGATCATCATCGCGATGGGCTGGGACAGAATGAACAGGCCGAGGATCTTGCCGCGATGGCGCACCGGGAACCATTGAGTGATGTAGTACAGCACGCCTGGGAAGAACCCGGCTTCGGCCGCGCCCAGCAAAAAGCGCATCACATAGAAGCTATGCGGGCCTTGGACGAACGCCATGCCAATGGTGATGGCGCCCCAGGTGACCATGATCCGGGCGAACCAGCGCCGGGCACCGAAGCGCTCCAACATCAGGTTGCTGGGGATCTCCAGCAGGAAATAACCGATGAAAAACAGCCCGGCCCCCAGACCGTAGGCGGCGTCGCCGATGCCCAGGTCAGCGCCCATGTGCAGCTTGGCAAAGCCCACGGCGGAGCGGTCCACGTAGGCAATCAGGTAAAGCAGGATCAGGAAGGGAATCAGTTTCAGCGTGATGCGACGAATAAGCCGCAATTCCTGGCTCATGGGACCGGTCTCCGATTGTTGTTGTTATAGAACCTCGGGGGATTTCTCTCGCCAATGACAGCCAGGACAACCCCTCCATTGAATCGGACTATATAGTAATACTATTTACCCAACAACACTTCCAAACCTCGCAAATTGCGCTTATGTTAGCCTCACGCTAGAACAATATAGTCATACAATAAGAGAATCGATCATGTCTGATAAGAAACCCTCCCTGCGCTCGGCCCAATGGTTTGGCACCGCCGACAAAAATGGCTTCATGTACCGCAGCTGGATGAAAAATCAGGGCATCGCCGACCATCAGTTCCATGGCAAGCCGATCATCGGCATCTGCAACACCTGGTCGGAGCTGACGCCGTGCAATGCGCATTTCCGGCAGATCGCCGAGCACGTCAAGCGCGGCGTGATCGAGGCTGGGGGGTTCCCGGTGGAATTCCCGGTGTTCTCCAACGGCGAATCGAACCTGCGCCCCACCGCCATGCTGACCCGCAACCTGGCGAGCATGGACGTGGAAGAGGCGATTCGCGGCAACCCGATTGACGGCGTGGTGCTGCTCACCGGTTGCGACAAGACCACTCCAGCCTTGCTGATGGGCGCCGCCAGTTGCGACGTACCGGCCATCGTCGTGACCGGCGGGCCGATGCTCAACGGCAAGCACAAGGGCCAGGACATCGGTTCGGGCACGGTAGTCTGGCAACTGAGCGAGCAGGTCAAGGCCGGCACCATCACCCTTGACGATTTCCTCGCGGCCGAGGGCGGCATGTCCCGCTCGGCCGGTACTTGCAACACCATGGGTACTGCCTCGACCATGGCCTGCATGGCCGAAGCCCTCGGCACCTCCCTGCCGCACAACGCTGCCATTCCAGCCGTGGACGCGCGCCGTTATGTGCTGGCGCACATGTCCGGCATGCGCGCAGTGGAAATGGTTCGTGAAGACCTGAAGCTGTCGAAGATCCTGACCAAGGAAGCCTTCGAAAACGCCATCCGCGTCAACGCCGCCATCGGCGGCTCGACCAACGCGGTGATCCACCTCAAGGCCATTGCCGGGCGCATCGGCGTGCAACTGGAGTTGGATGACTGGACCCGCATCGGCCGTGGCATGCCGACCATCGTCGACCTGCAGCCGTCCGGACGTTTCCTGATGGAGGAGTTCTACTACGCCGGCGGTTTGCCCGCCGTACTGCGCCGTCTCGGCGAAGCGAACCTGCTCCCCAACCCGAATGCCTTGACCGTCAACGGCAAGAGCATCGGCGAGAACACCAAGGACGCACCGATCTACGGCCAGGACGAAGTCATCCGCACCCTGGACAACCCGATCCGCGCCGACGGCGGCATCTGCGTGCTGCGCGGCAACCTGGCGCCACTGGGAGCGGTGCTCAAGCCGTCCGCCGCGACGCCTGAGCTGATGCAGCATCGCGGTCGCGCGGTGGTGTTCGAGAACTTCGACGAGTACAAGGCGCGGATCAATGACCCGGAGCTGGAGGTGGATGCCAGCTCCATCCTGGTGATGAAGAACTGCGGGCCCAAGGGTTATCCGGGCATGGCCGAAGTCGGCAACATGGGCCTGCCGGCCAAGCTGCTGGCCCAGGGCGTGACCGACATGGTGCGGATTTCCGATGCGCGCATGAGCGGCACCGCCTACGGCACCGTGGTGCTGCACGTAGCGCCGGAAGCAGCCGCCGGCGGACCTCTGGCAGCGGTGAAGGAAGGTGACTGGATCGAGCTCGATTGCGCCAGCGGCCGCCTGCACCTGGACATTAGCGACGCCGAACTCGCCGCGCGCCTGGCCGACATCGCGCCACCGCAACAACTGTTGGTGGGCGGCTATCGCCAGCTGTACATCGACCATGTCCTGCAAGCGGACCAGGGCTGTGACTTCGACTTCCTGGTCGGCTGCCGCGGCGCCGAGGTGCCACGCCACTCCCATTGACCCCACCTGACCCCCTGTGGGAGCGAGCTTGCTCGCGATAGCGGTTGAACATTCAACATCAAAGTTGGCTGTCACACCGCCATCGCGAGCAAGCTCGCTCCCACAGTAGGTCTGCGTCAGCATTAGAACCGCACTAGCGACCCGCCATCGCCGCGCCTGCTATCATGCGCAGCATCCCCTCCGCACAGGATCGCACCGCCCCCCATGGATTACCGTAAACCCTCCGACCGCAAGAGTATGCATGCGCGCATCGTCCAGGAACTGGGCATGCAGATCGTCTCCGGGCGTTTCAAACCGGACGATAAACTGCCCGCTGAAGCCTTGTTGTGCGAGGAGTATGCGGTCAGCCGCCCGGTGTTGCGTGAAGCCACGCGGGTGCTGGTCGCCAAGGGCCTGGTGTATTCGCGTCCGCGCGTGGGCACGGTGGTCAAGGCGCGGCGGGAATGGCACATGCTCGACCCGGATGTACTGCATTGGCTGATGCAGAGCAGCCCGCAGAATGAATTCTTCAACCTGCTCACCAGCGTGCGCAGCATCATCGAGCCGGCCGCCGCCGCCCTCGCCGCACAGTTCGCCAACGACGCCGACATCGCCGCCATCCGCGAGGCCTACCAGCGCATGGAAGCGGCGCCGACCCCCGAGGCCGTGCTGCAACCGGACCTGGACTTCCACAGCCGCATCGCCGACGCCACCCACAACGACCTGCTCGCCAACCTGTGCAACATGTTGTCGGTGGCCATCGCCGAAGCGCTCAAGCACTCCAACCAGCGGCCCAACCTGCATGAGCTGGCGATGCCGCGGCACAAGGCGATCCTCACTGCCATCGAGAACCGCGACGCCCTCGGCGCCCGCCATGCCACGCTGGTGCAGTTGGACGATGCCCGCAGCGCGCTGAACGTGGTGCTGGGCGCCGATCCTTCCTGATCTGCCCTCCCGACGAGGCCCGGCATAACCCGCATTCCCCAGGGTGGTATCTATTTACCGCCCTCGCAGACGCGGGCTGTCGATACTTCCCTCGTCGTCATTCTCGGCGGCCATGAACTTATGAAAGGGATTTCATATGACCGCACCCGCTCCGGCCAATACGCTCCCCGCGCTGGCACACAGCGTCAGCCTGCAATTCGCCAGCCGCCCGACCTTCGAAGAAGTCGCGCAACGCATGCTCGAGCAAGCCATCAAGGAAAAATACCCAACGCTGACCTTCGACCTGTCCAAGACCAAATTGGCAACGCCAGATCCCGCCTCTCGTAGCTTCACGCTGCAACCGTTCATGCCCCGCGTTCTCGATTACCTGGCCGTGGGCACCCCTCTGGATTTCACGGAACGCGGTGGGCGTCGCTGCTTTCTGTCCGACACACCGCCCCGCGAGCTCTCACCCGAAGACGGGAAGCTGGACATCAAGGTCATCGAAAAACTGCTGCTTGAACTGCCCTGGACCGTACCGATCGGGCTGGAGGATGCGCTGACCCGCTATTGGAACGCCGGAATCGACAGCATCAGCCGCTGGCGCTGGCTCAGCGATGCACTCAAGAACACGCTGTCTATCCGCAGGCTGCAACAACCCGACCTCACTGACCCGGTGCGCGAAGCCCTGGACCAGATCGTCCGTTGGCCGGACCGCGAGCAGCGCTTTCGTCGCAGCAACCTGTCCCCCGTCTACGCCTACAGCCTGGAAACCAAAGTCACCCGAGACGGCTCCAGCAGCGTGCTGATCGGCAGCGATATGCTCCTGACCTATAGTAAAAATGGCGCGACCGTCTTCCTGCTTTGCAGTCCGGGCGGTACCGTGCAGCCCTTTGAGTCCCTGGAGGCTTTCAATAGCCATTGGGGGGCGCGGATTGCCAGCCGATACGTCGTCGATACCCTGACTTGCCAACGCAACGAGATCAGCGGCAATGCTTTCGACACCCAGGCCGCCATGCTGCTGGAGCAGCAACTGGCCGACCTGAACGCAGTGCAGTTGCCCGCGCGAATTGGCCTGCCAGACCTGTCGACGCTCTACCAGGAGCTGAGCGACCCCGCCCGTTATCTGCTTGACGCACCGCGCCTGACGCCCGAAACGGCGGCACGGATCGAGCCGCTGTTGCCCGACTGGCTGAAACAGGCCTCCATCGTCGATCAAACGAAGTTCCAGCACTACAGCCTGACACTGGCCAGCGCGAAAAAACGCCACCAGGGTCGCACCTTTCTCAGCGACACCGAGGACATCAAGGCCTTTGCCGCCGACGCCCTGCTCAAGCAGATGCAGCAAACCAACGACAGCGCCCCGGACAAGGTTCAAGCCAGCCAATACCAGCCCGACGATGTGGAACTGACCTTCAGCGTGGCAGCCGGTTTTCCCGCAACCGTCGGGATCATCGAGAAACGGAAGATGAGCCTGACCGAACTGGCCATCCACAACCTCGTCGCCCGACCGAGTGCAAACCTGGTCCTCAGTCATCGCCTGGGCCTGACGCTGCCCCGCTGGCTGACGCCGGATTTCATCACTCGCAAGAACGGACTGATCGAACAGGTCGACATTGGCACGACCTATCCTCGCTACTTGCAACAACGCCTGTTGGACGATGTGCCTCAAGCCCAGGAACGCCAGCGAATATTTGCCGAACAGATTCCGGCACAGCTGTCGCTTGAAGCCCTCCAGCAAATGCTCAACAATGAAAACGGCGTAACCCGCCAAGGCCTGGGCCTGGTTGAAGCGCTCCTCAACCCCGACGCGAATAGCCAGCAGCTCAGCGGCCAGTCGGTGGTCATTCGCCACTTGGCCTTGCTGCGCAAACCCGAGGCCCATCCCGACATCGCGAGCAACATGTTCATTATCGAGCCGGAGGATGCCCAAACCGGACCGCACTTGCTGTATCGCCCGCTTTATGCGCCTTCGTTGCAAGAGTTCCCGACGCGCCAAGCGCTGTTACAGGCCATCGCCGCACCGGGGGATTTGCAGAAAAGCATCCTGACCTGGCTGTCCGACGCCGCGCGCCCGATCTACGCCAATGGCGGCTTCCAGGAGCCGCACATCGTGCGTTTTTTCCAAGGCGACGAATTCGATGTCCCGGAGAAACCCGCTCCGGCGACACTCGCCATCGACAGCGTCAACGACGAACTGCGGCAATTCCTGCGCAACGGCGAGTTGATGCAGTACCTCTACGGCAGCAATGCGCAAGCCCTGGTCAGTCAGGCAGATCATGACTCGGTCTCCAACAGCGAAAGCCGCTGGGCCGTGCTGCTGGAAGGCGGCAGCCTGCTGTTCAATACGCTGCTGATGCCCTTGCTGCGCGGCCCGGTCATGGCCGCCGCCTGGCTATGGAGCCTGATGGCCAGCGCCAGCCGGGATATTCCGGCCCTGAGCAGCGAAGACCCGGTGACCCGTGAACTGGCCGCCGTCGATCTGCTGCTCAACCTTGGCATGCTGGCGCATCAATTTCCCGCAATCAGCGCGCCGCCTCATGCGCCGCTGCCCGAAGCCCTCAAGGAACAAGCGATGCGCGCCCCTGCGCCGCGCGTCATTCCCGAACAGTGGCCTGCGCCGGCACCGCCCAGGATTCTCGAAGGACCGGTGGGCTTGCCCGGCGAACACTTGCAGGGCGCCAGCAGGCATCTGGACCTCAGTTTCGCCAGCGCCGGGCAGCGCCTGACGCCGGAGCAACGTAACCGGCTGCAGCGGCTACAGGTGCCACGCCCTACTTCAATGCCTGAACCGATCAAATATGGTCCCTACACAGGCTTGTACGTGATCCAGAACAAATGGCACGCATTGGTGGAAGACAAACTGTATCGGATCAGCCCGGAGCCGGGCGGCAACACGGTGATCATCGACCCGCAGGCTCCGCGGGATCCGGCAAGAAATGGCCCGGTGTTGAAAACGGATACCCAAGGCAACTGGTCCCTGGATCTACGCCTGCGCCTGCGCGGGGGCATGCCCCCAAAGCGGGTGGCCGAACTGCGCAAGCTCAGGGCCCAGCGGGGGGCGGAACTGACCCGGGAGCTGGCGAATTATCATGCACAGGAAGCCGATAAGCTAAGGGCCGTACAAATTGCCCAGGAAGTCATGAGCAGAACTCAGGAAGGCGACTTTACCGAGGAACAACGTGCGGCAAAACGTGCGCAGTTTTATGAATTGCTCCAGGACCAGACTGACGACTATCTGCGGCTGCTGAACAAAGCAACGGAATATGCCAGCCTTGACATGACATTGCCCCCGGAAATGCTTCGCGCCCTGATGGAAAACGTGGTCAACAACGCCCGTAAGGCCTTCCTGGTCGACGAGTTGGATTTAGTGGCCCTGGATACAGTGAACATCCAATTCATGAAAGATGGACCGGCATTGAAGGAGGCTGTCGCCAACGATGTCTCAGGCTACTTCAAATTCCTCGATACATTGAGTGGCATCCACGATCGCATGATCCATTGGCTGGAGCTCAAGGAACGCCACCTGGACACTCTATTGAACCTGGACGCAGAGGGCGCGCAGGTGTACGAACGCCTGACCAGGGATCGGCAGGAAAGAACGGCACTGGCGACCAAAGCCGTGCAGTTACCCGTACTCGCAGCGCTGATGATCAAGGACCCCGAGTCTGACCTTCCCGCCAGCTTGCATAAGCTCATCACGCCATTGATGGAACAGGCTCGCTCGCACTCCGACCTGGGTACCTACGATCTGAGCCCCTCGGACCAACTTGCGGTACTGGAAAGCCTGACCGAACATTACGGCGCGGCATTAGACGCCATGCAGGGCTTGCAAGCCTTGCATGCCAGCGACATCGAAACGTCCTATTTTCGCCGGCTGTTCAGGCTGGTGGAAAACCTCTACGACGACGCCTCAAAAAAACTCGCCGCAGAAATCAAACCTGAGCCGCGCCCCCGTGAGCGCCCCCCCAAACGCACCCGGGCACCGAGCGGACGCCCGCAAAAAAAGGTGATCAAGACTCGCAAGCGCGGCGTCTTGATCGGTGATCTGAAGCCGGCCGGCACCACCTTGCCGATTGAAGTCGTCGAACTGCGCTCCGAAGTCGATAACGAGTTGTTAGCCACCTATTCGCAACATGATGACGTCTGGGACGTGGTGGAAGTACAGCGACCGGCGCCTGCGCCCCGCACCCGATCAGTCAAAGCGATCAAGGCTGACGCACGCAAGCTGCTCGGGCAATTGGACAACAGTTTGCTGAGTGCCGAGCGTTACAAAAACCAATGCCGCTTTCCTGCGGAAATAGAGGAGATCATGAACAATGAGGCGAGTCGCTACCGCAACCTCGTGGAAGAACTCGAAAGAACCTTAACCGCCTCGAAAACACCGCGAACGGCAGCAGAGCAAAAACTGACCGATCAACTCTCGGACGCGGTCTCCCGCCTGACCACCCTGGGCAGCGAACTGCGCACCGAGTTGAGCTTGAAATTACCCCCCACCGACAGCAACCTTCGGCACCTGTTCGAAAAGGACCTGATCCAAGTCGCACGGCTCGGAGAACGCACGGCCTTGAAGGGAGAGCGCAAGGATTTCCTCCAGGAATACGCCATCAACGACCGTGACGGTTGGCCGCTCTGGTACGCGCACTTTCATTACGAGACGGCCGACACGCCGAAAGCGGACTATAGCGTTGCGCATTTGAAAACCAAGGAGCAACGCCGGGAGCATTACCACTCGATGCTGGCCAAGGCGAAGAGCCCTTATGCAGTGGTGAATGTACATCGAGGGCAGATCGGCAGGCCGTTGGCACAGAGCAAGTTCTTGCCGTTGGCGCCTTGATCACTGCGCAAGGAAGCGCAAGGTAGCCCCTGTGGCGAGGGGATTTATCCCCTCGCCACAGTTGAGTGTGCACTTTAGGCAAAGGGTCAGTGCGCAAACAACGAATTACCCTTCTGCCCCGCCAGCTTCTCCGGCTTGATCAGGAACCGCGCCAACGCCGGCAGCAGCCACAACGCACCGAACATGTTCCATAGCAACATGAAGGTCAGCATCAGCCCCATGTCGGCCTGGAACTTGATGGCCGAGAAGATCCAGGTGCACACGCCGATGGCCAGGCACAGGCCAGTGAACAGCACGGCTTTGCCGGTGGATTTGAGCGTCTGGTAGTACGCCTCCTGCAACGGCAATCCGGCACGCAGGAAGCTTTCCAGGCGGCTGTAGATGTAGATGCCATAATCCACGCCAATCCCCACGCCAAGCGCCACCACCGGCAGGGTCGCGACCTTCACGCCAATGCCCATGAACGCCATGAGGGCGTTGCCCAGCACCGAGGTCAGCACCAGCGGTAGCACGATGCACAGCGTCGCCGCCCAGGAACGGAAGGTGATCATGCACATGGTCGCCACGCAGATGTACACCAGGATCAGGATGGTCAGTTCCGACTCCTTGATCACTTCGTTGGTGGCCGCTTCGATGCCAGCGTTACCGGCAGCCAGGATGAACTCCAGGCCGTCGCGGTTGTTTTCCTTGGCAAAGTCCTGCACCGCCTTCACCGCCCGGTCCAGGGTCTCGGCCTTGTGGTCATTGAGGAACACCAGCACCGGCGCCAGGGAGCAGCTGTTGTTGTACAGGCCATCGGCCCGGGCAATGGAGTTGTTCAGCACGTCAGGGTTGCGCGATAGGGTTTCCCATTTCAGGTTGCCCTCGTTCATGCCCTTGATCATTTGCTTGGACACCGTCACCAGGGAAATCGCCGACTGCACGCCCTCGGTGTTCTGCATCTTCCACATCAGCTCGTCGATGGGCGCCATGGCTTCATAGCGCGAGCAGCCCTCGGCCTTGGTCTTGACCATCACCACCAGAACATCGGAGCTGGTGGAGTAATTGCTGATGATGAAGTTGTTGTCCTGGTTATAGCGCGAGTCGGGGCGCAATTCCGGCGCGCCCTGGTCGAGGTCGCCGATCTTCAGGTTCTGGCTGTACCAGAGGCCACCGCCGAAGGCAATCACCGCCAAGGCAATGGAGACCGGCGCGACCTTGGCGCTGGCGAAATTCGACAACGTGCGCCAGAACGGATGCTCGCGAGTCGCGTCTTTCTTGCTGCGCTCGACCGCACGCTTGCTGATACCGGCGTAGGAGATCGCCACCGGCAGCAGGATCAGGTTGGTGAACACGATCACCGCCACGCCGATGGAGGCGCCGATGGCCAGTTCGCGGATCACACCGATGTCGATGATCAGCAAGGTGATGAAGCCCACGGCGTCCGCCAGGATCGCGATCATCCCCGGCAGGAACAGCTGCCGGAAGGTGCGCCGCGCCGCGGTCAGGGCGTTGTCCGCCTCGCTGGACTGCAAGGCGATGCCGTTGATTTTCTGCACGCCGTGGGAAATGCCGATGGCGAAGATCAGGAACGGTACCAGCATCGAGTACGGATCGAGGCCGAAACCGGCCGCATGCATCAGCCCCAGTTGCCAGACCACTGCCACCAGGGTGGTGGTCAACACCGCAACGGTGCTGCGCATGCAGTTGGTGAACCAGTACAACAGGATCAGGGTAATGACGAAGGCCACGCCGAAGAACAGCACCACCATGATCAGGCCGTCGATCAGGTCGCCGACCTTCTTGGCAAAACCGACAATGTGGATCTGCACATTGGGGTTCTGCGCTTCGAACTTGTTGCGGATCTTGTCTTCAAGCTCGTGGGAAAATTTCTGGTAATCCAGGGCAAGCAACTTGCCCTGGTCCTGCGGGTCCGGGTAGGACTCCAACAGCGGGATGTCGACGATGCTCGATTTGAAATCGTTGGCCACCAGGCGTCCGACCTGGCCGGACTTGAGCACGTTGTTGCGCAACAGGTCGAGGCTGTCGGCCGAGCCGTTATAGCTCTGGGGGATCACCTCGCCGCCAGCAAAGCCCTCCTCCGTCACTTCGGTCCAGCGCACGCTCGGGCTCCACAGCGACTTGAGCCCGGAGCGGTCGACGCCGGAGATGTAGAAGACCTCGTCGTGGATCTGGCGCAGGGTCTCCATGTATTCCTTGGAGAAGATGTCACCGTTGGTGGCTTCCACGGAAATCCGCACCGTGTTGCCCAGGTTCGCCAGGTCATTGCGGTGCTCGAGCATCTTCTGGATGAATGGGTGCTCGAGGGGGATCATTTTTTCGAAACTGGTGGACGGCCGGATCAGCGTGGCCTGCCAGAACAGGAAAATGCTGACCAGCAGGCAAATGATGATCACTGCCGGGCGGTTGTTGAAAATCAGGCGTTCGAGGAACGTCGCCTTGTCTTGATGATGACTGCTCATGGGGTCCGCCTTGTTGTTTTTATGCCCGTCTTGCAGGCGTGACTCATTTGCTCAGTTCGGCGCCGGTGGACGTGGTGGCGCGCACGCCCCCTTGCCCCGCCAGGATCAGGTTGCCGTTGCCCGCTGCGGTGACGGCTGCCACGGAAATCCGATCCGGGCGGTTGAATACGCTGAACGTCACGCCGTCATCGGTACTGCGCACCACGCTGCCACCGTTGCCGACAATCACGATGGAACCGTCCGGCAATAACGTGGCCCCTGAAAGACCGAACTCCAGGGCGCCCCGAGCGGCCTTGAGCTCGACCTGTTCCCAGGTGCTGCCGAAGTCAGTGGAGCGATAAAGGTTGCCGCGCAGGCCGTAGGCCAACAGCGTCGAGGGTTCGGCGGTGCCAATGACACCGAACAGCGAACCTTCGTACGGGCCTTCGACCTTTTCCCAGGTCTGGCCCCAGTCGGCGGAGCGGAACATGCTGCCGGCCTCGCCAACGATGAACAGCCCGCTGTCTTTCACGGCGGCGATCGCGTTGAGGTGGAACTGGTCTTCGTTGTCGAGGCGGTCGCTGGCGTCTTCCCAGTGCTTGCCGCCATCGGTGGTTTCGAGCAGCGCGCCGTAGGCACCCACGGCAAAACCGTTGCTGGCGTCCTTGAACCAGACATCCAGCAGCGGCGATTCACGGGCGAGGTCTTCGAATTGCTTGGTCCAGGTGCTGCCACCGTCGTCACTGGCGAGGATCTGTGCGTCATGCCCCACGGCCCAGCCGTGTTTGTCATCGACGAAAAATACTGCGGTGAGCAGTTGGCGAGTCGGCACCTTGGCCTGGGACCAGGACTTGCCCTGGTCGTCGGAATAGACAATGTGCCCGCGATCACCGACCGCCACCAGGCGCTGGCCGGCGTGGACCACATCGAGCATCAGGGTCTTGCTGGCCTTGGCCGATTCGACGGCGTAGATGACATCGGACGTCGAGGCCGCAACGGCCATCACCGGCGCCGACAACACAGCAGAGCCCAGCAGCGAGAGCACCGCAGCCAGCAACGCGACTCGGCGCAGCACCGGCGGGCGACAACAGCCCACAGCCATGACAGGCTCATTCATAGACCTTTCCCCCATTATTATTGTGCGGTCATTCAACCTTTCAGGGCGCCGTAAGCGGGCTCATCAGGGTTGCCGTTTCTGGAGCATAGTCCTGAAACCTGCAATCTAGAGCCACTTCGGAAGCTGACCTATCCTATCGGGCTTTCGAAAGGTCTGACAATCGACGCCACGTTATCTTTTGTTAACCGGGAGGGTTGGCGCAGGGGGTGAATGGCAGGGTATTCGGTGGCGTGATGGCTGAGTAACTATAGCGGTGAAGCATACTGATCGTTCCCACGCTCTGCGTGGGAACGATCAGCAATCCCTGTGGGAGCGAGCTTGCTCGCGATGAAGACACCGCGGTCCGCCAGGCAGACCGCGGCATCAAGATCACGCCAGACTCTTGCTCACCACCTCGAACACATCGGCGGAGAGCGCGCCGGACGCCAGGATGCGTTCCAGTTCGGCTTTCATCAGCGCCTGGCGGGCGCTGTCGTATTTGCGCCAGCGAGTCAGCGGGGCCAGTTGTCGCGAGGCGATCTGCGGGTTGAAGCCGTTGAGCTGGATCACCAGGTCCGCCAGGAAGCGATAACCCGAACCGTCGGCGGCGTGGAAGTTGATCAGGTTCTGCCCGGCGAACGCACCGACCAGCGCGCGCACCTTGTTCGGGTTCTTGATATTGAACGCCGGATGCTCCATCAGCGCCTTGACCCGCGCCAGGCCACCGGGCAACGGGCTGCCGGCCTGGACGCTGAACCATTGGTCCATGACCAGTGGGTTGCCCTTGAAGTTTTCCGCAAACACTTCCAGGGCCTTGGCCTTCTCGGCCTCGAACGGCGAATTGACCAGCACCGCCAGCGCCGTGAGGCGCTCAGTCATGTTGTCAGCCGTGTCGAACTGCTCCAGGGTCGCGCTCAGCACTTCAGGCTTGTCGGTGAGCATCAGGTACGACAGCGCGATGTTCTGCAATGCACGACGGGCGAAATGCTCGGCCTCGGCCACATACGGCGTGCGTTTGGACAGGTCGCGGTTGGCTTCATAGCGCAGCCACAGGGCTTCGAACAGGTTCTCGGCCAACTGCTGGCGGGCGAATTCACGAGCGGCATGGATCGCCTCGACGTCAGCCACTTCGCTGATTTCGGTCAGATACGCCTCGCCTGGCAGCGAGAGCATTTCGGCGACCATGGCCTGGTCCAGGGATTCGTCCGACAGCACCGTGCGCAAGGCGCTGACCAGGCGAGGATCCAGCGTCAGGCTCGCCCCCTTCTGATGCTGGGCGATCAGATCCTGCAACACCTGCACCGACAATTGCTGTCCGGCATCCCAGCGATTGAAACCGTCGCTGTCGTGCTGCATCAGGAACATCAACTGGTCGCGGTTGTACGGGAAGCTCAGTTTCACCGGTGCCGAGAAGCCACGCAGCAGCGATGGCAAGGGTTGTTCGGCGATGTCGACAAAGGTGAAGGTCTGCTCGGCTTCGGTCACCGAGATCACTCGGGATGTGCCGCTTGCGGCTGTTTCCCCGGCCAGGCGCAGCGGGATTTCAGCGCCCTTGCTGTCGAGCAGGCCCAGTTCCACTGGAATCACGAACGGCAGCTTTTCCTGCTTGTCCGGGGTCGGCGGGCAACTCTGGCGGAAAGTCAGGCTGTAGGTCTTGGCCGCAGCGTCGTAGGACTCGCTCACCGACAACCGTGGGGTACCGGCCTGGCTGTACCAGCGCTTGAACTGAGTCAAGTCGACGCCATTGGCATCCTCCATGGCCTTGATGAAGTCATCACAGGTCACGGCCTGGCCGTCATGGCGTTCGAAGTACAAATCGCTACCCTTGCGGAACCCCTCAGCCCCCAGCAGGGTGTGGATCATGCCGACCACTTCCGAGCCCTTTTCGTACACGGTCAGGGTGTAGAAGTTGGAGATCTCGATAAAACTGTCCGGCCGCACCGGGTGGGCCATGGGACCAGCGTCCTCGGCGAACTGGTGGGTGCGCAGGTAAGCCACGTCCTGGATGCGTTTGACGGTGGCGGAGTTCATGTCGGCCGAGAACCCGGCATCGCGGAACACCGTAAAACCTTCCTTGAGCGACAGCTGGAACCAGTCGCGGCAGGTCACGCGGTTGCCTGACCAGTTGTGGAAGTATTCGTGGGCCACGATCGCCTCGACCCGCTGGTGCGCGGCATCGGTGGCGGTCTCGGCGCGGGCCAGCACGGCGCTGGAGTTGAAGATGTTGAGGCCCTTGTTCTCCATCGCGCCCATATTGAAATCGTTGACCGCAACGATCATGAAGATGTCCAGGTCGTATTCACGCCCATACACTTCTTCGTCCCAGCGCATCGACTTCTTCAGGCTCGTCATGGCGTGCTGGCATTTGTCGATGTTTTCTGGCTCGACATAGATGCGCAGCGCCACGCTGCGCTCGCTCAGGGTGGTGAAGGTGTCTTCGACGCACCACAGGTCACCGGCCACCAGGGCAAACAGGTAGGCCGGCTTCTTGAACGGGTCTTCCCAGGTCGCCCAGTGGCGGCCGTCTTCGCCGGGGCCGCTGGCAATCGGGTTGCCGTTGGACAGCAGCACCGGATAGCTGTGCTGCTCGGCCACCACGGTGGTGGTGAACTTGCTCATCACGTCCGGGCGGTCGAGGTAATAGGTGATCTTGCGGAAACCTTCGGCCTCGCACTGGGTGCAGAACATGCTGCCGGACTTGTACAGGCCTTCCAGGGCGGTGTTGGTTTCCGGATGGATCCTGACGGTGGTGTCGACCGTAAAGGCCTGGGCCTTGGGTTGCAGGGTCAGGTGGCTGTCGTCCAGCTGGTAATCGCCCTGCCCCAGGTCCGCGTCGTCGAGCTTGAGCGAGACCAGCTCCAGGTGCTGGCCATCGAGCACCAGGGGTGGCAGCCCGGCCCCGCGCTCGGGGTTGCGGCGCATCACCAGTTGCGCATGGACCAGGCTGTGGTCCTCGAACAACTCGAAGGTCAGGTGCGTCTCGTCGATCAGGTATTCGGGGGCCTGATAGTCCTTCAGGTAGATCATCTTCGGTTGTTCGGTGCGCATGGGTCGAGTCCTTCTACTGATGCACGGCGAGCTGGTAGGCCGTGTATTTACGAATGTTGATCACGCCGGTGTCGAAAATCAGGTACTGGCCCTTGATCCCCAGCAGCGTGCCTTCAGCAATCGGGTTCTTGTCCAGGTTGAAACTGACGATCTTGGCCGGGTATTGCTCCACCGGATAACGGATCTCGATAGGCTCGACGTCCGCTATGGTCTGGATCGCCTGCAAGCCAAATCGTTCCTGCAAGCCTTGCAATCCCTGGGCGCAGCTTTCAAACAGCGCATCGCGGACCTGAGGCAGATCCACCGCCACGGCGTCGCCCTTGAGCAGCGCTCGCCAGTTGGTCTTGTCCGCCACCTGGCTGCGGAACAGGTCTTCGACAAACCCCGATTGCTGACGCGTGGCGACCCGCAGGATCGGCAGCGCCTGGCTGGCGCCCTGGTCCAGCCAGCGGGTCGGCAATTGTGTGGCACGGGTAATGCCGACCTTCACGCCCGAGGAGTTGGCGAGGTAGACCACATGATCGGTCATGCAGAACTGCTCGCCCCAGGCCGGATCGCGGCAGGTGCCCGCCTCGAAATGGCAGCGCTCGGGGCTCATGATGCACACGTCGCACTGGGCCAGCTTGGTCATGCAAGGGTAGCAATAGCCCTGGCTGAAGCTGGTCTTGGTCCTGCGCCCGCAATGGCTGCAGTGGATCGCACCGAGAAACTCCAGGCGTACCGTGCTGCCAATCAACGGGTTGACCGGCACCTCGGTATCGCCCAGGCGAAAGGCGTACTGAACGGTCGCCCCGTCAAGGCGCGCCGACATCTTGCTGATTGCACCGCGGCCAATCTCGATCAATGGATGGCGTCCGACTTGAACAGGATATTCGGCACTTCAGTCGCCTTCGACTGGCACTCCTGCGGGCCCATGTAGCCGGTGCGTTCTTCTTCAGGCAGGTTCTGGATCTCCCAGGCGATCATCGCCTGCAGCGACAGCTCGCGCTGCTCGGCGGTGAGCTTGTTGCCATCGGCCCATTTACCGATTTCCACCGCCAGTTTCAGGCTTTGGTAGATGTCAGGGGTGATGTTTTTGATCATTTCGTTGAACGAGGACATGGATTCTCCGCGCAATCGCGCATATTCAAGAGGCACAGACGCCAGTCAGAGGGCCATTTTACGGCGAGCGAACAGCCCGCCCAACAAACCTGTGAAGCAACCGATGAGCAGCCCACCAACATGGGCACCATTGGCGATTTCGCCGAAACCGATCAGCGAGACCAACCCGGACAGGCACAACACCAGCCACACCAGCATCATCACCAGCACCCCACGGGGCAGGTGATAAGCCGGGTTCGGTGCCAGCCATTGATAGATCCAGCAATGCCCCAGCAGGCCGTACAGCACACCGGACAAGCCGCCAAACAGGGTCGGCCCGCTGAAAAAGTACTGGACGAAATTGGACACAAGACTGAACAGCAGCGTCAGCCCCAGCAGGTTGATACCGCCCTGCCGGGCTTCGATCCGCCGTCCCAACTCCCAATACCACATGCCGTTCATGGCAATGTGCAGGAAACCGAAGTGGACCAGCATCGGTGTCACCAGGCGCCACCACTGCCCCGCCGCCAGGCTGTCGGCCAGCGGCGTGAACTGGATATAGTCGCCGACGACGCGAAACTCCAGGAAAGTCAGCCAACGCAGCGCCTCCAGATTATCCCCCAGCAGGGTCACGGCACTGACGATCAGGCTCAACAGCAGCACCAGCGCGGTGATCGGGCTGCGGATCAGTTGCTGGATGAAACCGGGCCGTCGCGACGTGCCGCCAGTGGTGGGCAATTCCAGCTGTTGTTCGGGATCACCGGCAGGGAAGCGTGCGTACAACGAACGCACGTCTTCGCTGATTTCATCCGGCACCCAGAGCACCTGCTCGCCCGCCTCTTCACTGACCCGATGAGGCACCTGCATACGCTGCAGCAGCTTGACGAAGCCACTCAAGTCCACCGCCAGGGGCAGGCGCAATACCGCGACGACACTCACTGCAACACCTCCGGCCGCTCGACATCGACCCAGACAAATTTGTGCGGATCCAGGCGGGTTTCCTGGTCCAGGCGATACGCCACCAACTTGCCGTAGAGCACCGCGCTGTAGTCCAGGCACGCGAGGTTCGGGCGGATCGGCGCGGGTTTGCCGCTGCGCCAATAGTGGCCGACGAACAACAGCGGTTCATGCTCGCCATAGCGCAGCAGGTTGTTTTTTTCATCCGGAGACAACGGCGTGCGGGCCACCGGTTCAGGCAAGGCGTCGGGCTGAAACACGATATCGCCGTAGGTCTGTGGGTTGTCTTCCCAGAACTTGGTCCGGAAGAACGAACGGGTCAGGCCGTCGCCGCCGGTGAGGGTCAAGCCATGGGGCAGGCGCATGTCCGTGCCGCGCAGCAAACGATCGAACACCGTGCAGGCAAAGCTACCCGCCTGCGCTGAAGCCTGGAGGAAATGCTCGTCGACGCAGCCATCGGGAAACAGGCCTCGCAGAGGTTCGATCAGGCCGGCGTCCCAACAGGCATGCACCACCCGGAAACGGCCAGCATCGACAAATAACGGCAACTCGTAGAACCACTTGAGGAAATCCTGCCAGTCACCGGGATGCTGCTCGAACTGGGTCAGGGTTTCGTTGAGCAGGCGGGCATGGCGCGGCGTGTGTTCGCGCACGTAGCGCTGGCCACTGCCCGGCAGCGCCGGCGTGCTCCAGCCCAGGGCATTGAATTCGTGGTTGCCCATGATGCACAGCGCCTGGCCGGCCACGACCATGTCATGGACTATGTGCAGCGCCTCGCGGATGCGCGGGCCCCGGTCGATGATGTCCCCCAGGAATACCGCCATGCGTGACGGATGCCGCCAGACGCCGCCCTGCTTGTGGTAACCGAGTTGGTCCAGCAGGTGTTCCAGGGTCAGGGCGCATCCGTGCACGTCGCCGATCAGGTCGTAACTGCGCGAGGGATCGAGCATCAGTCGCCTCCACCCCCCAGTCGACTGCCCCAGCCGAGCTTGGTCCGGCAGACTTCGTAGTAATTGTGATCCAGCGGATGGATCAGGCGCAGCTTCTGCGCCTTCTTGCTGACGGTGATGGTGTCACCCGGCGCGCAGGTAAAATGGTTCTGACCGTCACAGGACACTTGCGGGTAGATCTGCATATCCTTGGACACGACGATTTTCAGCTCACTGTTGCCATCGACCACAATGGGTCGCCCAGACAAGGTATGGGGGTACATAGGCACAATCACAATAGCGTCGAGCTTGGGGTGCATGATCGGGCCGCCGGCGGAAAGCGCATAGGCCGTGGAGCCGGTGGGGGTGGCGACGATCAGGCCGTCGGCCTTCTGGCTGCAGACGAACTGGCCGTCGATGTACAGCTCGAACTCGATCATGCGCGTGGATTTGCCAGGGTGCAGCACCACGTCGTTGAGGGCATCGCCCTGGCCGATGGCCTCGGCGTGACGGCGTACCTCAGCCTGGAGCAGGAAGCGATTCTCCACCAGGTAATGGCCGTCCAGCACCTCGGCGACCTTGGTTTCCAGCTCGTCAGGACGGATATCGGTCAAAAAACCCAGGCTGCCGCGGTTGATCCCCAGCACCGGGATGTTGTGCCGCGCCAGGGCCCGGGCCGCGCCCAGCAGGCTGCCATCGCCGCCGACCACGATCACCATGTCACAGACTTCGCCGAGCATCTTGCGCGACGAAGTCTGCAGGCCATGACCCGGCAACACTTCGGCGATGGTATCTTCGAGGATCACATGCAGGTGCCGCTCCAGGAGGAAACGTTTGAGACGGCGAACGGTATCCAACACCTGCGAACTGCCCAGGCGACCGATGATGCCGATATTGCGAAATTGCTCCATGAGGCTCCTGCGAAGGTCTGCGGCGGGCGAAAACCACGATTATGGGCGAAAGCGCTCCATAGACAAAATTCTTTAAGCCTTCGCCGCAACGGCTATGCTCGCAACATGATCCTGTTTCCTGAATTGCTGGACTTGCCCCGCCGCCTGCACCATGCCGAAGTGCGCGATCTGGCGTGGGCGATACTTGCCCCGCCGATGCTCATCGACACCCCCTGGCCCCAGCGCCACCCCTTGACCGGCAGTGACTGGGTGCAGGATCCCCATCGATTGGAACACTGGCTGCGGCAGTTGGACCGTGACAGCTACCCGCTGTTGCACTGCTTGTCCCAAGGGCGCACGCGACGCCTGGGCCTGTATTACGAAAGGCTGTGGCAATTCGCCGTACAACACGCCCCGGGCATCGAGCTGATCGCCGCGAACCTGCCGATCCGTCACGAAGGTCATACACTGGGCGAATTGGACCTGCTGTTGCGCGATGGCGACGGAATCCATCATCTGGAATTGGCGATCAAGTTGTACCTCGGCCCCCAGAACGGTAATGGCCAGGACACTGCACAGTGGCTTGGCCCGGGCTGCCATGACCGGCTCGACCGTAAACTGGCCCATTTGCACGAGCATCAGCTACCGATCTCGGCGCGCCCGGAAAGCCGCGAGGCACTGGCGGCCTTGGGCATTGAACCGGCCGGCCTCGAGGCGTTTCGCTCCGAGCTCTGGCTTGGCGGCTACCTGCTTTACCCCTGGCCGGGTCACGCCGACCCGCCGACCGGTGCACACCCCCGGCATTTGCGGGGCAGTTGGCTGCACCAGCGCGATTGGCCAGCATTCGTCGCCCAGCGTCCACCGGGGCGCTGGCAACCCCTGCCCCGCGCCGCCTGGCTGGCCCCGGCCCATTATCCGGCGGAGCAGACCTGGAGCACTGCGCAACTGGACGCCTGGCGAATGGACCTCGACCCGATGGCGCCGGCGCAACTGATGGTGCGCCTGACTGAAAATGCCGAGGGCGAGTGGGAAGAGGCCGAGCGGGTGTTCCTGGTGGCTGATCCTTGGCCGGACGTGCCAGGGAATGGGTGAGCCTGGTGGTGCCTGTCAACGCCTCATCGCGAGCAAGCTCGCTCCCACAGTGCAGTTGTGTTGCTTACAGAATTGATGATCTGCACATACCCTGTGGGAGCGAGCTTGCTCGCGATGAGACCAACTCGGTCTAGATAGACAACCGCAAAGCCAACGCCGCCAACGTCACCAGCAGCACCGGTACTGTCAGCACGATCCCGACCTTGAAGTAGTACCCCCAGCCGATCTGGATATTCTTGCGCGCCAGCACGTGCAGCCACAGCAAGGTCGCGAGGCTGCCGATCGGGGTGATTTTCGGGCCCAGGTCACTGCCGATGACGTTGGCGTAGATCATCGCTTCCTTCACCACCCCGGTGGCCTGGCTGGCGTCGATGGACAAGGCACCGATCAGCACCGTCGGCAGATTGTTCATGATCGACGAGAGCAGCGCCGTCAACAGCCCGGTACCCATGGCCGCGCCCCATACGCCGTATTCAGCGAAGCCATCGAGCCAGTGGGCCAGGTAGCCGGTCAGCCCGGCGTTGCGCAGGCCGTAGACCACCAGGTACATGCCCAGGGAGAAGATCACGATCTGCCACGGTGCTTCTTTCATCACTTTACGGGTAGATATCTTGTGGCCACGGGCGGCAATCGCCAGCAGCAACGCGGCACAGACCGCCGAAATGGCGCTGATGGGAATCCCCAGCGGTTCCAGGGCAAAGCAGCCCAACAGCAGGATCACCAGCACTGCCCAACCGGCATAGAACGTTGCCGTGTCGTGGATCGCGCTCGCAGGGTCGTCCAGTTGATGCGGGTCGTAGTCACGCGGGATGTCGCGGCGAAAGAACCACAGCAGGATCGCCAGGCTGGCGGCCACGCTGACCAGGTTCACCGGCACCATGACCGCCGCGTAGCGGTTGAAACCGATGCCGAAGAAGTCCGCCGAGACAATGTTTACCAGGTTCGACACCACCAGCGGCAGGCTCGCGCTGTCGGCGATGAAACCGGCGCCCATCACGAACGCCAGGGTCGCCGCCGGAGAAAAACGCAGCGCCAGCAGCATCGAAATCACGATGGGCGTCAGGATCAGCGCCGCCCCGTCATTGGCGAACAGCGCCGACACCAGAGCGCCCAGCAGCACCATGAACGCAAACAGCTTGCGCCCACTGCCCCGGCCCCAGCGGGCCACATGCAGGGCCGCCCAGGCGAAGAACCCCGCCTCATCCAGCAACAGGCTGATGATGATCAACGCGACAAAGGTACCGGTGGCGTTCCAGATGATCTGCCACACCAGCGCAATGTCTCCGACCTGCACCACCCCGCTCAGCAAGGCCAGCAACGCACCGAACGTCGCGCTCCAGCCGACGCCAAGCCCCTTGGGCTGCCAGATCACCAGGGTAATGGTCAGCAGGAAAATCAACGACGCGATGAGCATGCGCAACAGCCTTGAAAGAGGGATTGAAAAGAAGAGATCAGCAGCAACGCGCCACCGGACGGTCAGTCATCGCGCTCAAACGTTGCACATCCGCCGTCAGCCAAGCCGTGTTGGCCGCCAATGCCTGCTCCAGCAGGGTGCTGACCCAGGACGGCAACTGCGGATGCAGACGGTAGTAAACCCACTGCCCTTGGCGCCGGTCGCTGAGCAGGCCAGCGTTACGCAGCTGGGCCAGATGCCGGGAGATTTTCGGCTGGCTCAGGCCCAGCGCAGCGGTGAGCTCACAGACACACAACTCGCCTTCACGAACCACCAGCAACGCAATGCGGGTTCGGGTGTCGTCGGCCAGCGCCTTGAAGACTTCGACAGGATTGTGGGGGTCGGACATGGCAAGGAAATGTCTGGATGAGCGAAGGGCGAATATATGGAAATTCGAATATTCAGTAAAGCGGGGATTTGGATTTACCGGATGCACTGTTTGGACCGGAGACATGATGAACCTGTGGCGAGGGGGATTTATCCCCTCCGCCACAGGTGATTGCCTGGCATACCGGGGCCATCAGGCCTTTTTGTGTTGCTCGACCCACTTGCCATAGGCGTCGATGAATTTCTGCAGGAACGGCCTCACGGATTCCGACAGATTACCCGCCTCGTCAAACGCCGTCCCGGCGCCGCTCAGGTAGGCTTCCGGCTGCTGCATGCAAGGCACATCGAGGAAAACCAGGGACTGGCGCAAATGATGGTTGGCGCCAAAACCACCGATGGCACCCGGCGATGCACTGATCACCGCCCCCGGCTTGCCACTCAGGCAACTCTGGCCGTAAGGACGCGAGCCGACGTCGATGGCATTTTTCATCGGCGCTGGTACTGAACGGTTGTATTCCGGCGTGACGAACAACAATGCGTCGGCCGCGCCCACCTGCTGACGGAAAGTACTGTAGGCTGCCGGTGGTGGTGTCACGTCAATGTCTTCGTTGTAGAGCGGCAACTCGCCGATTTCAACGATGTTCAGTTTCAGATTGGCTGGTGCCAGCTCCGCCAGCGCCAGTGCCACCTTGCGGTTGATCGATGCCTTGCGCAGGCTGCCCACCAAAACGGCCACTGTGTAGACATTACTCATGAGAGGCTTCTCGACTGTCGGCTCAAAGGAGCCTGTAGTTATAGATGATCGGCATCACAATTGGACCAGCGGAGCGACGAAAACCGGCCGACTGGACTATTTTTTTCTTGTAGGAAAACTTACCGCGCTTGACCAGGGTCTACAGAACCGCAAATCGAGTGATCTATTTCCAGAGGTTCTAAGCAATGGCAGCAGTACTTGTCGGACAATTTCATGCGCGGGACGCCGAAGGTCGCGTCTATTCAGTGCATGAGTTTCAGGAATCGACCCCGTCGCCGGACGGAAACGGCAAGGAGCCTGTCACTACCTATAAGTTGGCGATCGGTGATCGCGTCAATAAACTCGACGACGGCAAATTCGTGCTGGTGCAGTCGCAAATCGAATTGACGCGTGAGCCGGAAACGCCACTGCAGGCTCAAACACCTACTGAAACGCAAATCGCCTTGTAAACGGTTGTTATGAGCAGAAGTCGTGCCCGGACTTGGGTTAGGATTCAGCCACTCAATGGCTTACCCGCCGAACATGGACTTCTTGCATGCGTTTACGCCACATCGAAGTGATCCAGGCGCTGCTGCAGACCGGCCACCTCGGCACGGCGGCCGAATGGCTGCAACTGTCGGTAGCGGAGGTCGAGGCGATTCTACGCGACGCTGAGGCGCAACTGGGCTTCATGCTGTTCGCCAGTGTACGTGGGCGGTTGCAGGCCACCCGAGAGACCCTTGAGCTGCGTGACAGCATCACGCGGGTGTATGACACCCTCGAACCGGTGCAGCGACTGGCCAGTAGCCTGAAGCACTATCAGGCACCTCCCCTGCGAGTAATTTGCACCCCACCGCTGGCCCAACAATTGTTGCCCCAGAGCATTGCCGCCTTGCGTCGACGTCATCCGGATGCGCCTTGCACCCTGCTCAGCCAACCGACCCGCGACATCGTCCACAGCCTGCTGCTGCGTGAAAGCGACCTGGGGTTGAGTTTGCACGACCCAGAACACCCCGACATCCATTGCCAGATGATTGCCCAAGGCAAATTGCAATTGCTCGCGCCCCACGGCTGGCTGCAACCGCGGCAAAAATACATTTCGCTTCAGGATCTGGCGGGTCAGTCGTTGGTGGGGCTGGATGGCCACGACCCGTTGAGCCCCGCCTTCGAGCATAAGCTGGCAGCGCTGCGCCCGGCACCGGTGATCCAGATCCGCGTCCAGACACATCAGATGATGCGCGCCATGGTCGAGGCCGGCGAAGGTCTTGCCATCGTCGATCCTTTTACCGCCTCAGGCGCCAAGGACGGCGGCCTGGACGTTTGCCCGGTGTCGCCCGCCATCCCGATTGGTCTCTATGCGTTGAGCCTGAACGGCACGACGCCCACGCCCGCCGTTCAATCGCTGCTGGAGCGGGTCACGGAACAAGCCGAGGCGTTGTTGGGCCACTGATCGACATGCCCAGCGGATCGTCGAACAGCCGATACCAGAACAACGCCACTTCGGCGGTATGTCGGTCAATGCCGCGATAGCGCAGGTGATCGATACCACCGAGCACATAACCACAACGTTCATAGAGCCGGCAGGCACCCAGGTTGTTGTTCTGGGTTTCCAGCATGATCCCTGGCAGTTTTTTCTTGCGGCTCCAGAAATGCGCGACGTCGAGCAGCGCCTTGGCCACTCCGTGGCGCCGCGCTGGCGCATGCACCGCAAGTTCATCGATGTGGGCGAAACCGTTCCAGTTGGTACTGACCACCAGATGCCCTACCGGCTGGTCGTCGAGATAGGCCATGAAGATTTCGCTGTCGGGGGCATTGCGAAAGCTGCTGAACTCTTCTGGGTCGATGCCATAGCACTTGCGGTAGGGAACAATGGGCGTCACCGGCCATTGGCTCACCGGCCGGCCAACCTGCGCCGTGCCGTAGTCGCTGACCTCGAAGCTGAAATCACTGCCCCAGATGTAGGCGGCAAAGCCGTCATCGACGACGCGCACCGACAACCCGGGGTGCTTGGGATTCATGACCGGTTGCATACTGGGGAAGGTCCTCATTCCTTGAGACAACCAACGGCGTGGTGCCATCCATTGCCCGTGTCTTTCAAATCTTCATGCATCAAGCGGGATCCATAGCCTGCCTGTTACCTCAGGTTAGAAGGTACTGGCGATTGTGGCGAGAAATGAACGATGGATAACTCTGTGGGAGCGAGCTTGCTCGCGATGGCGGCGGCACATTTGGCAATGGCGCAAGCTGAACCACCGCTATCGCGAGCAAGCTCGCTCCCACAAGGAAAGTTTCATCCGTTCGCCGCGGCCTGCGCCTCGACCAACTGCGTCCACAGTGCCGGAGCACCGGCGGACTTGGCGATAGCTTCCAGACGCGCGGCATGTTCAGCCAGGTCGCTTTCACTGGCACGGATGACCCGCGATGGCTGGCGGTCAGCGGGCAAACGACGGATTTCCGTGGCCTGGTTGCCCGAGCCTTCGCCGGTACCGTTACCGTCCGAGGCGTTGCCGGCCAGGGACAAGCTGGTCTGGCCGCCGGTCATGGTCAGGTAGACGTCGGCCAGGATCTCGGAGTCGAGCAAGGCGCCGTGCAGTTCACGGCCGGAGTTGTCGACGCCGTAGCGCTTGCACAAGGCATCGAGGCTGTTGCGCTGCCCCGGGTGCCGTTCCCGAGCCATCATCAGGGTATCGAGAATCGTGCAATGCTGGGTGATGTCGGCCCGGTCGTGCTGGCCCATCAAGGCAAATTCGTTGTTGATGAACCCCACGTCGAACGCGGCGTTGTGGATGATCAACTGCGCGCCTTGGATGAATTCGAAGAACTCATCGGCCACTTCGGCGAAACGTGGCTTGCCCACCAGGAACTCGTTGGTGATGCCGTGCACGCCAATGGCGCCTTCATCACTTTCGCGATCCGGCTGCAGGTAAACGTGGAAATGGCGACCGGTCAGGCGCCGACCGATCAGCTCGACACAGCCGATTTCGATAATCCGGTGACCATCGGTCACCGGCATGCCGGTGGTTTCGGTATCCAGTACAACAGATCTGTTGGCCATCAGTGCTCAGCTCTCAACGGGCATGCTTGCAAAAGCGCGGATGTTAACACGCTCACGTAACGATGAAGCTGACTTGCTTGAAAGCATACATCGATCGCAGCAGGCCCCGCTTCGTCAAACACCCCCTGAAAATCAGCTTCGAGCCCCTCTTACTCATACGACAACCGCGCCGTCGCTAGATAATGGCATAGCGCCACACCAGTGCTAGCCTGAAATAACTGGCCGTTGAAGCTGCCAGAAATCATAAGGAGCGTGACATGTCTCACCACTCTCAACCTGAGTACGGAATGTCAATTTTTGGCAACGCCAAATTAGCGACTTTCACTCTTGCATTATTGTCCGGTTGCGCATCAGTCGACGACAAACCCGATCTTGGTCGCACCGACGGAGAAATACCAGATCCCGCGCGCTATGAAGAAAGAAGCGCAACTTTAAGGGCTGCTGAAAACTGCCATCTCAGGTCTTATCGCCAACAACTCAAGACCCTCCCCACTCCAGCTAACGACACCTGCACAGGCAAGGAAATTTCAGGATATCGACCAGAGCTAGGGCTTTCATTATCGGGCGGAGGAATGCGATCCGCTACATTTTCGATAGGTGTTCTCGCGGGACTGCATAAGCAGGGAATACTAGACCAGATAGATATTGTTTCCTCGGTCTCGGGAGGCAGCTATGCCAATCTATGGCTTACCAACCATCTTTATGGCCTGGCAAATTATCAAGAACAAAATGCCTCTCCCGATGAGCTATTCAAAAGTTATTACGTCTACGAAGCAACAAGAGACACCCCAGACCTCGAACCCTTAGCCAGGCCGCACAACGCAGACCAAACAAGCAGGCGGTTTCAAACCTACATAGAAAATAACAGCTACCTGATCACTCGATCACAAGATTCATACTACGGCGAATTCATTGACAAGAGCGTCTATACCGCCGAGATAGCCGGGCGCTCAGCCCTCTGGATCCCCTCTGTTCCACTTAACATTCTGGCCAATGGAATTTTTAGATGGCAAATCAATCTTAACCCATGGGAGTCAGCCTATAAAAACGGAATAGAGCGAACATTTGGCGCCTATCCAGCAAGCTGGCATTCAACTTTAGAAACCGCACCGCCAAGCTATGGAGAACTGGCCGAAGCCGCAAAACGCGGCGAAATACCATTTTTCATAATTAATGCGACGGCCGCTTATGGGGGTAGTGTCGAATGGCTGCGCACGTCAGATTTCGCTGGCTTTAACTCTGACCTGGCGAGCGTTGTGTATGAGTTCTCACCGCTGGCCTACGGTAATACCGCTTTTGGGTACTGCGATTATCAAGACCAGCAAAATAGAGAAACCTACGGGGTGCCCTGCCACCCTGCCAAGGCCCCTGAACTTTCCGAAGCCGTCATGATGTCGGGAGCCGCCGTAGATGCATTAAAGCTATCCGATCTACCATTGGTCTACGTGGGGTTGGATGCGACGGCTGACGCATTGAATCTTTCGCTAGGAAGGTATATGGCAAATCCTCGTGTAGAGCCAACTACACGCGCTTGGCATAAGGCGCTGCCCTTTCCATTTTACTTCGCTGCCAATCAAAAATATGACGAGACTCGAGACTCGGTCTACCTAAGCGACGGCGGACACTCGGAAAACCTCGGCATGTACGCGTTAGTTAAAAGGCGGGTAAAAAACATCATCACCATCGACGCCGAACACGAAGCGACGAGCTCTGGGGACAAACGAATGGCTGTCTTCGATGCCTTACAGCGCTTGCGCTGTCATCTCGGCAAAGAGGAAGGGTTAACGTTTTACAAAGTAGAGGGAACCCCAACTATTCCTGATAAATTTCTAGATTCGGGCGCCTGCGAAACCTTCTCTCGAAGAGACATTGATTTTGACTTTATCAACGCCAACCCTTTTTTCCGTTTTGATATCTGCCCGACTCAGGGCTGCACATCGGAAAATAGAATTCGTGTGTTATATGTAAAGTTATCGACAAACTATGCAGCCATGCCTCCAAATCCTGAATGGGGTACGAAGCTAACGGGCTGCGACGGCGACAGTGACTTTTCTTGCGAAGCAGTTTGGCTCTACATGCAGGGAGTGTCAGCCTGTAAAGGCAACTGGATGGGTGAGTGTGATCGCTTCCCTCAAGTAGCGACTAAAGATATTAACTACCCTAGGACACAAGTAAATGGTCATCGCGCTTTAGGTTATGACATTGGACGCAGGATCACACTCTCGGAGCAAGGCCCAGCTGGCAAGCCGTTTAAACCGTGGAAGCCTATAGAGACACCTGCCGTTAGTATCTCTGGAACGCCATAGGCACGAGCCACGCCAGCCCTCCAACGCTGGCGTGTCCCCCAACCCAGGCGACTGGGATTTGGATAGCTCAAGCATATGCGCGCTCAAGCCTGCTTGAAGCCCCGCACCTCATCCACCCCACGGTTGGCCAGTTGGTCGGCCCGTTCGTTGCCGTGGTGGCCGATGTGGCCGCGTACCCATTTCCAGGTAACGTTGTGGCGGTTGACCTGCTCATCCAGCTGTTTCCAGAGGTCGGCGTTTTTCACCGGCTCCTTGGCGGCCGTCTTCCAGCCGCGCTTCTTCCAATTGGCCATCCACTCGTTGATGCCCTTCATCACGTACTGCGAGTCGGTCACCAGGAGCACATCGCAGGGCCGCTTGAGCTCTTCCAGGCCGCGGATGGCGCCCATCAGTTCCATGCGATTGTTGGTAGTGTTGGTTTCGCCGCCCCAGAGTTCCTTCTCCACGCCCTTGCACACCAGCAACGCCCCCCAGCCGCCAGGGCCAGGGTTGCCCTTGCAGGCGCCATCAGTGAAGAGTTCTACGCTATCGCTCATGCCAATCTATCCAGAAAAAATGCACAGGCCTGCCAATCGGGGCGACAACGCCCGAAGCCAGACCATCAGAAAAGGGTTACGGCTCGATGTGGCGACGATTGACCTTGGCCATCGGCAAGGGAATCAGCTTGCCCATCGGCTCGCGTCGCACCTGGCGCACCGGACGCAGCCCAACTGCGATCTTGCGCGCCACCAACAGATAGAAACCGCCGCCGGACAGTTGCCAGTCACCGGCCTTGCGCTCCCAGCCGGCCAACCGGGCCTGCCACTTGGGCGACGCAAGCGGCGGACGATAGCACCCGAAGCGGCGTTTCTCCAGCGCGAAGCCCAACAGGTTGAGCCAGTCGCCGACCCGCGAGGCCGAGATGCAGCGGGCCTGGCGCAGAGCGTCGTGGGCGAACACGTGACGCAACCCCCAACTGCTCCAAGGATTGATGCCAATGATCAGCAGGTGCCCGCCGGGGCGCACGCTGCTGGCAGCTTCACGCAGCAAACCGTGGGGGGACAGGCAGAAATCCAGGCCATGCTGCAGCACCACCACGTCGGCGGCATGCTCGCTCAAGGGCCAGGCCTGCTCCTCGCAGACGATCTCTACCCCGGGCAATGGTGCGCCCAGGCGCACGTTGCGCTGCACCTGCGGCGCCGACGGCGGCGTCTGTGCCGAAGGCCCGTAATGCACCAGGTAGCCACCAAAAAACCGGCCCAGCTCGTCTTCGAGCATGCGCCGTTCTTCTTCCAGCAAAAATTGCCCGACAGGGCCGGACAACCAGTCACGGGCCGCGCTGATCAGCGCCAGCCAGTCAGGATCAGCCTGAGCGAACGCTTTATCGGTCATTGCATTCTCCAACGCGTCAGGAAGTTCTAAGATGCGCCTTTGTTTTCCGCTTGGCGAATTCCGCGATGATACAGATCAGTGCCCTGCCCGCGTTCACCGATAACTACATCTGGTTGTTACAGGACCACGCGACCCAACGCTGCGCTGTCGTCGACCCGGGTGACGCCGCACCGGTGCACGCCTGGCTCGACGCCCATCCGGGCTGGGCCTTGAGCGACATACTGGTCACCCACCATCACCATGACCATGTCGGCGGTGTCGAGGCGCTGAAAAACGCGACGCACGCCACCGTCTACGGCCCGGCCAGCGAAAACATCCCGGCCCGGGATGTGGCGCTCAGTGACAACGACACGCTTAGCGTGCTCGGCATGGACTTCGATGTCTACGCGGTGCCCGGACACACCCTGGGGCATATCGCCTACTATCACCATGGCCTGCTGTTCTGTGGCGATACCCTGTTTGCCGCCGGTTGCGGCCGGCTCTTCGAAGGCACGCCTGCGCAAATGCACCACTCGCTCAGTCGCCTTGCCGCCCTGCCCGAAGATACGCTGGTCTACTGCACCCATGAATACACCCTCAGCAATCTGAAGTTCGCCACTGCGGTGGAACCGGGTAATCCGGACATTGCCGCCCGTCTGGAAAAAGTCAGCCGGCAACGCAACGAAGGCGTCATGACACTGCCCTCGACCCTCGCCTTGGAAAAGCTCACCAACCCGTTCCTGCGCACCGCTGAAACATCCGTTAAACAAAAAGCAGACGAACGGAACGGCCAGCGTAACGAGACGCCGAGCGAGGTTTTTGCGGCCTTGAGGGCTTGGAAAGATAAGTTCTAAGGAAGCTATCGATTGATATAAAAATTCTGAATGGTTGACCTGTTGGGGTGCGCTTCCTAGAATCGGCCGACATTTTTGCCCGGAACTTACTTCCAGCCAATGTCGTCATCTATACGCAGGTCCGCCCAGTCAGACACATTGACCCGCTTGGCTCAAGCCATTGCGGTGGCTGTGTCCGCGACACTGGCGGGCTGCCAGAGCACGAGCCAGGTGCCGCAGACCGACGCGGCCCACACGCCGAATATCGCCGCCCGCGCCAAGCAGAAACCTGTCTGGCTCAGTGAAAAACCCAGCCCCCAAGCGCCCCAGGATGTCTGGGAACGCATGCGCCAGGGCTTCCAGCTTCAAGAAACCGCCGGCGTCAATCCACGTATCGAACAACAGCGCCTGTGGTTCGCCAGTAACCCGTCCTTTCTGGAAAACGCCGGCGAGCGCGGCAGCCTGTACATCCATTACATCGTCGAACGCCTCGAAGAACGCAACATGCCGTTGGAGCTGGCGCTGCTGCCGGTGATCGAAAGCGCCTACAACCCCATGGCCTATTCACGGGCCAACGCGGTAGGGCTGTGGCAGTTCATCCCGTCCACGGGGCGTTACTTCAACCTGCGCCAGACCCGTTTCTATGACGGGCGTCGCGACATCACTGCTTCCACCACGGCCGCCATGGATTACCTGACGCGCCTGCACGACATGTTCAACGGCGACTGGTTGCTGGCGCTGGCGGCCTATAACGCCGGTGAAGGCACGGTCAGCCGCGCCATCGAGCGCAACGAAAAGCTCGGCCTGCCCACCGATTACTGGAACCTGCCGCTGCCCAGCGAAACCCAGGCCTATGTGCCGAAGTTGCTGGCACTGTCCCAGATCGTACTGTCGCCCGATGCCTACGGCGTGAACCTCAATCCGATCGCCAACGAACCCTATTTCCAGGTCGTCGAAATCAACCAGCGCATGGACCTGTCCAAGGTTGCGGCGGTGGCCAACATCGACGAAGACGAACTGTTCCAGCTCAACCCGGCCTTCAAGCAGCGCACCACCATCGACGGCCCGCAGCACCTGCTGGTGCCGACATCCAAGGCCCAGTTGCTGACCGCCAGCCTGTCGACCATGCGTCCCGAAGAGCTGATCAGCCAGCGTTCGCTCAAACCGGTTTTTGAAAACGTCGACGACAGCGAAGTGGAAGGCGCAAGACGCACCTACCGTGTCAAGCGCGGCGAAAACCTGGCCCAGATCGCCAAGGCCAACAATGTCCAGACCAAGGACCTGCAACGCTGGAACAAGCTCAGTGGCAACAAACTCAAGGTCGGCCAGACCCTGGTGATGCAAGACACCAAGCCCACCAAGACCACCGGCAAGCGCATCAGCACCGTGGTAGCCGCCAACACCAAGAGCGATAAAAACAAGCAGACGCAGTACAAGGTCCAGCAGGGTGACTCGCTGTATGTGGTCGCCAAGCGCTTCAACGTGGAAATGCAGCACCTCAAGCGCTGGAATCCACGAATGGGCAAGGCACTCAAGCCTGGGCAGATGCTGACGGTCTACTCCCCGCACTGATCGACAATGATCGTACCCGCGCTCTGCGTGGGCACGCATCCATCGGCGCTCTGCGTCACAGGGACGCGGAGCGTCCCGGGCGGCATTCCCACTCAGGAGCGAGGGAACGATCAAGCGTCCACAACGCTCCGCCTTTTTCCTGCCGATACAAGCTGTTACTGTACAGGCCATAAAAGCCCAAGCCGCCTGGATCGGATCTCAGACTTGATACGTCCCCTCCTCCTGCTCCTGATCAGCCTGGCCTTGAGCTCCCCCGCCAGCGCAACCATCAGCGAAAGCCATGGCTATGCGCAGTTCGGCACGCTCAAGTACCCGGCCAGATTCACCCACTTCGACTGGGTCAACCCGCAAGCGCCCAAGGGCGGTACCTTGCGGGTCATGGCATTCGGCACCTTCGATACGCTCAATCCCTATACATTCAAGGGCAGCAGCCCGGTTTCCACACCAAATTTCCTGCAATACGGCATCAACGAGCTGAACGAACCACTGATGGTGGGCACCGGCCAATACGCACCGTCCGGCGATGAGCCGACGTCGAGCTACGGCCTGATCGCCCAGTCGGTGGAGTACAGCGAGGACCGCAGCTGGGTGGTGTTCAACCTGCGCCCCGAAGCGCGGTTTCACGATGGCGTGCCGATTACCGCCTATGACGTCGCGTTCTCCTACCGCACGCTGCTCAAGGACGGCCACCCGCAATACCGCACCAACCTGCAGGAAGTGCTGCGGGTCGACATTCTCAACCCGCTGAAAATCCGCTTTGTCTTCAAACGCGCGGGCAATCCGCTGCTGATCCTGCGCCTGGGTGAGTTGCCGGTGCTGCCCCAGCATTACTGGAAAGACCGCGACTTCAAGGCCACCACGTTCGAGCCGCCCTTGGGCAGCGGGCCTTACCGCATCACCAAGGTGCAGCCAGGTCGCCAATTGGTGTTCGAACGGGTCAAGGATTATTGGGCCAAGGACCTGCCGGTCAATCGCGGCAAATACAACTTCGACCGGATGGAGGTGGAGTTCTACCGCGACAGCGAAGTGGCCTTCGAAGCCTTCAAGGCCGGTGAATTCGACATCTACATCGAACACCAGGCCAAGAATTGGGCCAACGGCTATGACTTCCCGGCAATCAACCGCGGCGATGTGATCAAGGCGCAGATCCCCCACCAGATCCCGACCCAGACCCAGGGCCTGTTCATGAACACCCGGCGCAACACCTTTGCCGAGGTCAAGGTGCGCGAAGCCCTGGGGCTGATGTTCGATTTCGAGTGGACCAACCGCACGCTGTTCAGCGGCGCCTACAAGCGTACCCTCAGTTATTACCCCAACAGCGAATTCTCCGCCAGCGGCCTACCAGTGGGCCATGAATGGCTGCTGCTCAAGCCCTACCGTGAACAATTGCCGCTCAAACTGCTCACCGAGCCCTTCAGCCTGCCAAAGACCGACGGTCGCGGCATCCCCCGGGAAACCCTGCGCAAAGCCTTGGGCTTATTGAAGGAAGCCGGCTGGACCCTCAACGGCCAGCGCCTGGTGAACGCCGACAGCCAGCCCCTGAGCTTCGAGATCCTGTTGGTGAATCCGAACCTGGAGCGCATCCTGCAACCCTACGTTGAAAACCTCGCCAGTATCGGTATCCAAGCCCGGCTGCGCACGGTGGACCGCGCCCAGTACAAGCAACGCCTGGACCAGTTCGACTTCGACATGATCCTGCTGACCTTGAACCAGACCCTCAGCCCGGGCCTGGAGCAATGGCAGTACTTCCATTCCAGCCAGGTCGGGGTCAAGGGCAGCAAAAACTACGCGGGGATCGCCAATCCGGTGGTCGATCACCTGCTGGAGAAACTGCTGGCCGCCCGCACCCGCGACGAACAGGTCGCCGCCGGCAAAGCCCTGGACCGCGTGCTGCTGTGGCAGCACTACTGCATCCCCAACTGGTATCTCAACTATCATCGCCTGGCGTACCGCAACCGGTTCGCCTTCGTCACCACGCCGCCCTACACCCTGGGCCTGAGCGCATGGTGGCTGAAATCTTCGGAGAAAGATCAATGAAGCCTTTTCGCACCCTGCTCCTGCAGGCCAGCAGCCTGTTATTCGCCGGGCTGGCCTGTGCCGCGCCGCAGCACGCCTTGACCCTGTACAACGAACCGCCGAAATACCCAGCCAATTTCAAGCATTTCGATTACGTGAACCCCGATGCGCCCAAGGGCGGGATATTCCGCCAGGGCGGGTTTGGCAGCTTCGACAGCCTCAACCCGTTCATCAGCAAAGGCGTACCGGCCGATGACATCGGCCTGATCTACGACACCCTGGCCAAGCAAGGCCTGGACGAACCCTTTACCGAATACGGCCTGATCGCCGAAAAAATCGAGAAGGCCCCGGACAATGGCTGGGTGCGTTTCTACCTGCGACCCGAAGCCCGCTTCAACGACGGCCATCCGGTGCGCGCCGAAGACGTCGTCTTCAGCTTCCAGACCCTGACCAAGGACGGCGCACCGATGTTCCGCGGCTATTACAACGACGTTGCCGAAGTCATCGCCGAAGAGCCGCTCAAGGTACTGTTCAAGTTCAAGCACACCAACAACCGCGAACTGCCGCTGATCCTCGGCCAACTGCCGGTATTGCCCAAACACTGGTGGGCCGATCGCGACTTCAACAAAGGCAACCTGGAGATCCCCCTGGGCAGCGGTCCGTACAAAGTCACCGAGGTGAAAGCCGGACGCTCGATCCGCTATGAGCGAGTGAAGGACTATTGGGGCAAGGACCTGCCGGTCAACCGTGGTTTCTACAATTTCGACGTGTTGACCACCGATTACTACCGCGACAACACCGTGGCGGTCGAAGCGCTCAAGGCCGGGCAGTTCGATTTCTGGCTGGAAATGAGCGCCAAGAACTGGGCCAACGCCTACAACATCCCGGCCGTAAGCGAAGGCCGCTTGATCAAGGAACAGATCGCCAACGGCAACCCTACCGGCATGCAAGGCTTTGTCTACAACCTGCGCCGGCCGATCTTCCAGGATGTGCGGGTACGCAAGGCCTTGAGCCTGCTGCTGGATTTCGAGTGGACCAACAAGCAACTGTTCAGCGGCGCTTACGCGCGCACTCGCAGCTATTTCGAAAATTCGGAAATGGCCGCCACCGGCCTGCCTGGCGAAGACGAGTTGAAGATTCTCGACCCCCTGCGCGGCAAGATTCCCGAGCAGGCCTTCACCGACGCCTTCCAGCCTTCGGTGTGCGACGGCAGCGGCATGATCCGCGACCAACAGCGCAAGGCCTACCAATTGCTGCAAGAAGCCGGCTGGCGCATCGTCAACGACAAGATGGTCGATGCCCAAGGCAAACCGGTGGTGCTGGAGTTCCTGCTGGCCCAGACCGAGTTCGAGCGGGTGCTGCTGCCGTTCAAGCGCAACCTGAGCGACCTGGGCATCGAACTGGTCATTCGCCGGGTGGACGTGTCCCAGTACATCAACCGCGTTCGCTCCAGGGATTTCGACATGGTGGTAGGCAGCTTCCCGCAATCCAGCTCACCGGGTAATGAGCAGCGCGAATTCTGGATGTCGGCCGCCGCGGACAAACCTGGCAGCCGCAACACCATGGGCCTGAAGGACCCGGCCATCGATCAACTGGTTGAGCAACTGATCAACGCCGATTCACGCAAGAGCCTGGTGGCCCACGCGCGGGCACTGGACCGGGTGCTGCAATGGGGCTACTACGTGATCCCCAACTGGCACATCAAGACCTGGCGCGTGGCCTACTGGAACCACATCGGCCATCCAACCGTCACGCCGACCTATGACATCGGCACCACGACCTGGTGGGTCAAGCCGGATACCAAACCTGCCATCGAGGTAGAAAAACAAGTCATGGAACAACAGATCAACGCCGCTCCAGCGAGCGTGGAGTAACCCCATGCTGGCTTACATATTCAGGCGACTGCTGCTGATCATCCCGACCCTGTTCGGCATCCTGTTGATCAACTTCCTCATCATCCAGGCCGCGCCCGGCGGGCCGGTGGAGCAGATGATCGCCAAGCTCGAGGGTTTTGAAGGCGCCACCAGCCGTATTGCCGGCGGTGGTGCCGAAGTGTCGGTGGCCGGCTCCTCCTATCGCGGCGCCCAGGGCCTGGACCCTGGGCTGGTCAAGGAAATCGAGCGCATGTACGGCTTCGACAAGTCGGCCCCCGAGCGCCTGTGGATCATGATCAAGAACTACGCCCACCTGGACTTCGGCGACAGCTTCTTCCGCGACGCCAAGGTCATCGACCTGATCAAGGAAAAGATGCCGGTGTCCATTTCCCTTGGGCTGTGGAGCACACTGATCATGTACCTGGTGTCGATCCCGCTGGGGATCGCCAAGGCAACCCGGCACGGCAGCCATTTTGACGTATGGACCAGTTCGGCGATCATTGTCGGTTACGCGATCCCCTCCTTTCTGTTCGCCATTCTGCTGATCGTGGTGTTTGCCGGCGGCAGCTATTTCGACTGGTTCCCGTTGCGCGGGCTGACCTCCAACAACTTCGACGAACTGAGCATGGGTGGCAAGATCCTCGATTACTTCTGGCACCTGGCCCTGCCCGTGACCGCCTTGGTAATCGGCAACTTCGCCACCATGACCCTGCTGACCAAGAACAGCTTCCTCGACGAAATCAACAAGCAATACGTGGTCACGGCCAAGGCCAAGGGCCTGACCCGCCACCGCGTGCTCTATGGCCACGTGTTCCGCAATGCCATGTTGCTGGTGATCGCGGGGTTCCCGTCGGCGTTCATCGGGATTTTCTTCACCGGTTCCTTGCTGGTGGAAGTGATTTTCTCCCTCGACGGCCTGGGGCTGATGAGTTTCGAAGCAGCCATCAACCGTGACTACCCGGTGGTATTTGGCACGCTGTTCATCTTCACCCTGCTGGGGCTGGTGGTGAAACTGATCGGCGACCTGACCTACACCTTTGTCGATCCACGCATCGACTTCGAAAGCCGGGAGCATTGAGATGAACCTGTCCCCTCTCAATCGTCGCCGCTTCGAACTGTTCAAGGCCAACAAGCGCGGCTGGTGGTCGCTGTGGCTGTTCCTGGTGCTGTTCGTCCTGAGCCTGGGTGCCGAACTGATCGCCAACGACAAGCCGCTGGTGGTGCATTACGACGATGGTTGGTACTTCCCGGCCCTCAAGCGCTACCCGGAAACCACCTTCGGCGGCGAATTCCCCCTGGAAGCCAACTACAAGAGCCCGTACATTCGTGAACTGCTGGCCGCCAAGGACGCCTGGGTGCTGTGGGCACCGATTCCGTTCAGCTACCAGAGCATCAATTACGACCTGAAAGTCCCGGCCCCGGCACCGCCCTCGGCCATGAACTGGCTGGGCACCGACGACCAGGGCCGCGACGTATTGGCCCGAGTGATCTACGGCTTCCGCATCTCGGTGCTGTTCGCCCTGACCCTGACACTGCTCAGCTCGATCATCGGCGTGATCGCCGGTGCCTTGCAGGGCTTCTACGGCGGCTGGGTCGACCTGGCCGGCCAGCGGTTCCTGGAGATCTGGTCCGGGCTGCCGGTGCTGTACCTGCTGATCATCCTGGCCAGTTTCGTCCAGCCGAACTTCTGGTGGCTGCTGGGCATCATGCTGCTGTTCTCGTGGATGAGCCTGGTGGACGTGGTCCGCGCCGAGTTCCTGCGCGGGCGCAACCTGGAGTATGTGCGCGCCGCGCGGGCGTTGGGCATGCAGAACGGCGCGATCATGTTCCGCCACATCCTGCCCAATGCCATGGTCTCGACCATGACCTTCATGCCGTTCATCCTCACTGGCGCCATCGGCACCCTCACTGCCCTGGATTTCCTCGGTTTCGGTCTTCCGCCTGGCGCGCCGTCCCTGGGCGAGCTGGTGGCCCAGGGCAAATCCAACCTGCAGGCGCCGTGGCTGGGCATCAGCGCGTTCGCGGTGCTGGCCCTGATGCTGAGCCTGCTGGTGTTCATCGGCGAGTCCGCTCGCGATGCCTTCGATCCGAGGAAGTGAAATGAACCAGGACAATCTGATCGAAGTACGCGACCTGTCAGTGGAGTTCATTGTCGGCGAACGCCGACAGCGGGTGGTCGAGGGCGTCAGCTTCGATATCAAGCGTGGTGAAACCCTGGCCCTGGTGGGCGAAAGCGGCTCGGGCAAGTCGGTGACCGCCCACTCGATCCTGCGCTTGCTGCCCTACCCGCTGGCCCACCACCCGACCGGGACTATCCAATACGCCGGGCAGGATCTGCTGGGCCTGAAAGAAAAAACCATTCGCCATATCCGCGGAAACCGGATCGCGATGATCTTCCAGGAGCCGATGACGTCCCTCAACCCGTTGCACTCCATTGAAAAACAGATCAATGAAGTGCTTGGCATTCACAAGGGCCTGACCGGCAAGGTCGCGACCCGCCGGACCCTCGAGTTGCTGGAGCTGGTGGGCATTCCCGAACCGCACAAGCGTCTCAAGGCCCTGCCCCATGAATTGTCCGGTGGCCAGCGCCAACGGGTAATGATCGCCATGGCCCTGGCCAACGAGCCGGAACTGCTGATTGCCGATGAACCGACCACGGCACTGGACGTCACCGTCCAGTTGAAAATCCTCGAACTGCTCAAGCAACTGCAGGCGCGACTGGGCATGTCGCTGCTACTGATCAGCCACGATTTGAACCTGGTGCGAAGAATTGCCCATCGCGTATGTGTCATGCAGCGCGGTTGCATCGTCGAACAGGCATCGTGCGCAGAGCTGTTTCGCGCACCGCAGCATCCGTACACTCGGGAACTGCTGGCCGCCGAGCCCAGCGGCATCCCGGCGACCAACGCTGTCGGCCCGCCGCTGCTGCAGGTCGAGGACCTCAAAGTCTGGTTCCCGATCAAGAAAGGCCTGTTCAAACGCACGGTGGATTACATTAAAGCCGTGGACGGTATTCGCTTCAGCCTGCCTCAGGGCCAGACCCTGGGCATCGTTGGCGAAAGCGGTTCCGGCAAGTCCACGTTGGGATTGGCGATTTTGCGGTTGATCGGCAGCCAGGGCGGGATCCGCTTTGAAGGCAAACAGCTCGATAGCCTGACGCAGCAACAGGTCCGGCCGCTGCGGCGCGAGATGCAAGTGGTGTTTCAGGACCCGTTTGGCAGCCTCAGTCCACGGATGTGTGTAAGCCAGATCGTCGGCGAAGGCTTGCGGATCCACAAGATCGGCACCGCAGCCGAACAGGAACAAGCGATAATCGCGGCATTGAAGGAGGTAGGCCTGGATCCGGAGACCCGGAACCGCTACCCCCATGAATTTTCCGGGGGCCAACGCCAGCGTATCGCCATTGCCCGGGCCCTGGTGCTCAAGCCGGCGTTGATTCTGCTGGATGAACCGACGTCGGCCCTGGACCGTACCGTACAACGCCAGGTGGTGGAGCTGTTACGGTCGCTGCAAACCAAGTACAACCTGACGTACCTGTTTATCAGCCATGACCTGGCTGTCGTCAAAGCGCTGAGCCACCAATTGATGGTGGTCAAGCATGGCCAAGTGGTCGAACAAGGTGATGCCCGCAGCATATTCGCCGCGCCGCAACACCCCTATACACAGCAGTTGCTGGAGGCCGCCTTCCTGGCCCCAACAACTGCCGAATAACCTGAAAGAGGAGCAACACATGGGTTTTCTCGCCGGTAAGCGCGTACTGATCGTCGGTGTCGCCAGCAAGCTGTCCATCGCATCCGGCATCGCCGCCGCCATGCATCGCGAGGGCGCTGAGCTTGCCTTCACTTATCAGAACGACAAACTCAAGGGTCGTGTCGAAGAGTTCGCACAAGGCTGGGGCTCGAGCCCGGAACTGTGCTTCCCGTGCGACGTGGCCAGCGATGAAGAAATCGCCAAGGTCTTCGAAGAACTGAGCAAGAAGTGGGACGGCCTGGACTGCATCGTGCACTCCGTGGGCTTTGCCCCGGGCGACCAGTTGGACGGCGACTTCACCGAGGCCACCACCCGCGAAGGTTTCCGCATTGCCCACGACATCAGCGCCTACAGCTTCGTCGCCCTGGCCAAGGCCGGTCGCGAAATGATGAAAGGCCGCAATGGCAGCCTGCTGACCCTGTCCTACCTGGGCGCCGAGCGCACCATGCCGAACTACAACGTCATGGGCATGGCCAAGGCTTCCCTGGAAGCCGGCGTGCGTTACCTGGCCGGTTCCCTGGGCCCGGAAGGCACCCGTGTCAACGCCGTGTCGGCTGGCCCGATCCGCACCCTCGCCGCTTCCGGCATCAAGAACTTCCGCAAAATGCTGGCCGCCAACGAAGCGCAAACCCCGCTGCGTCGTAACGTCACCATCGACGAAGTCGGCAACGCCGGCGCGTTCCTGTGCTCGGACCTGGCATCGGGCATCAGCGGTGAAATCATGTACGTGGACGGTGGTTTCAACACCACGGCCATGGGCAATATCGAAGAGTAATCTTCACCCCCGCGCCCGTGCGTAAAAACGCCGCTTGTCCTGGAAAGGGCAAGCGGCGTTTTTGATGGCTGATTGTCTGATTACCCCGAAATATCCTGTAGGAGCGAGCTTGCTCGCGATGGCGGTAGATCAGTCTGCATTTATGTTGAATGTGCCGCCGTCATCGCGAGCAAGCTCGCTCCCACATTGTTCAGCGGTGTTCACAGGTCCCTGCATTCACAACAAATCCCTGTGGGAGCTGAGCTTGCTCGCGATGGCGGCGGGTCAGTTGCATTGATGTTGGATAAGCCACTTTATCAGCGGCGCAGCGCCTGTTTCTGTGCATACATGGCCGCATCCGCTTCGACCAGCAGACTATCGATCGACTGATGACGCTGCGGGTCGTATTCGATCTGACCCACGCTGAAGTGGATGTCATAGCCGCGCCGCAGCATCGCATTGCGCTCATCGAGGATTTCCTTGAGGCGCGCCATGATTGCCGAGGTCTCGACATGGGAAGAGCCGGTGAGCAACGCCACGAACTCATCGCCGCCCAAACGGCCGATCACATCACTCTCGCGAAAGGCGATACGCAACACGTCGGCGAAGGTCTTCAGCGCAGAATCGCCCTCGGCGTGCCCGAAGCGGTCGTTGATGGATTTGAAGTCATCGAGATCGAAGAACAGCAGCGTCGCCGGGCGGGATAGCCGCTCGCAAACGCTCAACGCATGCTGGGCCAGCATCTTGAAGCCGCGCCGATTGGACAGCAGCGTCAGTTCGTCCATGCTCGCCATCTGCACCGCGATCATTTCCTGCTCGGCCATGCGCGCCAGGTCGCGCAGCAGCTCGCGCTCCTCGTCATTGAGCTTGCGCGGCCGGGTGTCGAGCAGGCACAACGTGCCAAGCATGCTGCCATCGTCCATCCCCAGCGGGTACCCGGCGTAGAAGCGGATGCCTGGCTTGGCCGTGACCAACGGGTTATCGCGAAAGCGCTCGTCCTGCTCCGCATCGCAGATTTCCATGATCTGATCTTGCAAAATCGCGTGTCCGCAGAAAGAAATCTCCCGCGAGGTTTCACTGGCGTCCATGCCGACATTGGATTTGAACCACTGTCGGTTGGCATCCACCAGGGATACCAGCGCAATGGGCACATCGAACAGACGCCGGGCAAGGCGAGTCAGACGATCAAATCGCTCCTCGGGCGCGGTGTCGAGCAGCTTGAGCGACCGCAGGTTTTTCAGGCGAGCAGCTTCGTTGTCCGGTTTACCTGGCGCGAGCATCGGGAACTCCGTTGGCGGGACTTTCTGAAGTCTAGTCCACGCCCACCCCCCTTCAAACCCAATGACCAAATCAAACGGGCATTTACCGGCTCGGGCTAATACACTGCTTCACAGGTTCAAACGAGGACGCTGACCGATGAAGCCTGCCACCCATGACGCCGCCCCACGTTTCTGGCGTGACGCAGCCCTGCCCTTCATCGAAGCCCGGGCCATCGCCGATGGGCGTAAGGTCTGTTATTCACGCCACTCCCACGACCATTTTTCCATCGGGGCCATCACCGCCGGGCGCAGCACTTATATTCACGAACGGTCGAATTTCCAGGTGCAGAGCGGCACGGTCGTGCTGATGAACCCCGGTGATGTCCATGCGTGCAACCCGATCGACGATGAGCCATGGTCGTATGTGATGCTGTACGTCGACACCCAGTGGCTAAGAGATTTGCAGCGCCGTATCGGCTTTGACGAGACCCTGGACTTCCAGGGTTTCGCGACCACCCACAGTCGCGATATCGAGCTGTTTAAGGGCCTGCAAGGGCTGTATGCGCAACTGGTGGATGAACAGCTCGATACCGATCACAAGCGCGCTGCCGTCGAGGCGTTCTTCACTGACCTGCAACAACGGCTTAACCCCGCCGGCCGACCGGACCGCGGTAGCCATCCGGGACTGATGCGAGCGGCGCAGTTTATCCACGACCATTGCACCGAGGCGCTGAAGCTCGACGACATCTGCGCCGCCGCGCAACTCTCACCGTCTTACCTGAGCCGCGCCTTCAAGCACCATTACGGAATGACGCCCCATGCCTTCCTGGTCAACCGCCGAATCCAGTTCGCCCGCCGGCAATTGCGCGAAGGCAAGCTGATTGCCGATGTGGCGCTGGACAGCGGGTTTGCCGACCAGGCGCATTTCCAACGGGCCTTCAAGCAGCACCTGGCGGCTACGCCGGGTCAGTATCGGGGCTGACACGGCCCCGCACTTCTGTGGCTCGTGACTCAAGGCAGCAGCAAATACACCGCACTAGCCACCAGCAACACCGCCATCGTCCGGTTGAACAGGCGCATGGTCGCCGGATTGCCCAGCCAGCTGCGCAAGAAGCTGCCGGCGTAGGCCCAGCAGCCCACCGAGACGTAGCAAATCACCAGGTAGATTGCCGCAAACTGCCACACCAGCCGTGCCTCGCCATCCGCCACGAACGCACCCATGCCCGCCACGCAGGCCAGCCAGGCCTTGGGGTTGAGCCACTGCATCAGTGCGCCATAGAACATCGAGGGTGCCCGCCCCTCGTCCGCGCCGCCCAAATGCCCATTGTCCATCGCCAGTTTCCAGGCCATGAACAACAGAAACCCCACGCCACCCAGTTGCACCACCCGCGTGAGCCCAGGCCAGCGTTGTAGCACTTCATGCAACCCAAGCCCCATCAGCACCAGCAACAAGACAAAGCCCAGCGTCGCGCCGGTCACATGGTGCAAAGTGGCGCGAAAGCCGTACCGGGCCCCGGAACTGAGGGCCACGATGTTGACCGGCCCCGGCGTGATGGAGGCGACCAGGGCAAACGCCGCCATGGAAAGAATCAGACTCATCGCATACCTTCTTCATATCTGTGAGGTGGCGATCAAGATAAATTGCCAATCGCGGGCGGTATTGAACAAAACTGCCTAAGGGGGCTACCCATCAGCCCACCACAAAAACAATACTGTGCGGCTCATTCATTCAGGCGTGTTCTATGTCCATTGCGGTAGTGCGGTTCATCGGTTTCATCCTCGGTATTTTCCTGATCACCCTGGCCGCCAGCATGGCAATCCCACTTTTGACGCTGGTGATGTACGAACGCAACGATGACCTGTCGGCGTTCTTGTGGTCGAGCCTGATCACCTTTGTCTGCGGCATCGCGCTGGTGGCTCGCGGTAGGCCTGCACACACCCAGATGCGCCCGCGGGATATGTACCTGCTGACCACCGCCAGTTGGGTCATCGTCTGCAGCTTCGCGGCCCTGCCCATGGTGTTCATCCAGCACATCAGCTACACCGATGCCTTTTTCGAGACCATGTCCGGCATCACCACCACCGGCTCGACCATCCTCACCGGTTTGGACAATGCCTCCCCAGGCCTGTTGATCTGGCGCTCGATGTTGCACTGGCTCGGCGGGATCGGCTTCATCGGCATGGCGGTGGCGATCCTGCCGCTGCTGCGGGTCGGCGGCATGCGACTGTTCCAGACCGAATCGTCGGACTGGTCGGAGAAAGTCACACCACGTTCCCATGTCGCGGCAAACTACATTCTGTGGATCTATGTCGGGTTGACCGCCCTCGCCACCCTGGCCTTGTGGCTGGCCGGCATGACGCCCTTCGAAGCGATCAATCATGCGATGTCACTGATTTCCACGGGCGGCTTTTCCACCTCGGACGCTTCCCTGGGGCACTGGCCCCAACCGGCCATTCACTGGGTATCGGTGGTCGTCATGATGGCCGGCTCGTTACCTTTCACCTTGTATGTCGCCACCTTGCGCGGCAACACCCGCGCGTTGCTCAAGGACCAACAAGTCAGGGGGTTCGTTGGATTCCTGGTCATCACCTGGCTCGTGGTGGGGACTTGGCTGAGCCTGAACAGCGACAACACCTGGTGGGACGCGGTCCGTATCGTGGCGGTCAACGTGACGTCGGTGGTCACCACCACGGGCGTCGCGCTGGGGGACTACACGCTTTGGGGCAGTTTTGCCTTGCTACTGTTTTTCTATTTGACGTTCGTCGGCGGTTGCTCGGGATCGACGGCCGGCGGACTGAAGATCTTCCGCTTCCAGGTGGCCGGCACGTTGTTGATGGGTAGTTTGAAACAGCTGATCCATCCCCGGGCGGTGATCCAGAAAAAATACAACAATCATCCCATCGATGAAGAAATCGTCCGCTCACTGCTGACGTTTTCGTTTTTCTTCACCATCACCATCGGCGCTATCGCCCTGGGGCTGGCGCTGATCGGCCTGGACTGGACAACAGCCTTGACCGGCGCGGCCACCGCCGTGTGCAACGTGGGGCCCGGACTGGGCGCCATCATCGGGCCAGCCGGTAACTTCTCGACGTTGCCGGATGCGGCCAAATGGCTGCTGACCATTGGCATGCTGCTGGGCCGACTGGAAATCCTGACCGTCCTGGTGTTGTTCACGCCAGTGTTCTGGAAGTATTGAACCCTTCGGGTAATGCGAAGCAGAAAAAATAAAAAAGCCGCAACGCCCTGAACAGGCGTCGCGGCTTTTTTTCAAACGATCAGCGGTCGTTCTTGGTCGAAGAGCTGGTCGCGTTGGTCAGCCCCTTGGTGTTATGCGTACCCGGTGTCGCAGTGGAAATAGCGGAGGCCTTGGTCAAGCCGCGAGTATCACGGTCCTTGGCGATGCTCGAGGTGAGCGAAGCCTTGCTGGTTCGGTCGGTGCGGGTGGTACCGGTGTGCTTGCCGCTCAGGCCATGATCACGGGTGCGGGTGCCGGTGTGGTCGCTGCTCAATCCTTTGCCAAGGCCGCTGGAATCGCTGGACTTGCCACTGCCCTGTCCACCGCCAACGCCTCCACCGTGGCCACCACCATTACCGCCGCCGTTTCCACCACCGTTGCCGCCACCGCCACCATTGCCACCACCGGCGGCGTAGCTCGCACCGATTGGCGACAGGTCGGCGGGCAGCAAGGCCGAGGCACCCAGCATCAGGGCACAGACAGCGAGGGCGATCAGGGGTTTCTTATGCTTGGACATGATGTCTCCGAAAGACAAAAACAACGGTTGAACCTTTAAGACTCGGGGGTTCAACTTTTGTTCGTGACCGTCCGACCAAGTGAACGGAAATTCACTGTCGATTTTTCGGTGGAGTCGCCTCCGGCACGGTTCTATGCTCAGCGCCATGAACCTACATGACTCGCTGCTCCCGCCCCATGCCGAGATGGTCCGCGCCATGCTCGAACGAGACACCGCCTACGAGGGGGTGTTCTTCACTGCGGTCAAGACCACCGGCATTTTCTGTCGCCCCAGTTGCACAGCGCGCAAACCGAAACCAGAGAACGTTGAGTTCTTTGCCCACGCCGACGAAGCCCTATCAGCCGGCTATCGGGCCTGCCTGCGCTGCAAGCCGCTGGATGCCGCAGCCATCGCGCCGGACTGGATCCAGGCCCTGCTCAAGGCCGTGGACGCCGAACCTGACCTGCGCTGGACCGACGCCCGGTTGCAGGAACAAGGCATCGAACCACTGAAACTGCGACGCTGGTTCAAGCAGCATTTCGGCATGACCTTCCATGCGTATCTGCGGACCCGACGCTTGGGAATCGCCCTGGGCGGTATCAAGGAAGGGGCCTCCATCGACAATGCCGCGTTCGATTCCGGTTATGAATCACTGAGCGGTTTTCGTGACGCCTTCGTCAAATCCTTCCACATCACGCCAGGCCGCGCGGCCCTCAGCGAACCCTTGCTGTTCACCCGCCTGACCACGCCATTAGGCCCCATGCTGGCCATGGCCGAGCGGCGCGGCCTGGTACTGCTGGAGTTCCTCGATCGCCCGGCGCTGACCAAGGAATTGCAAGAGCTGCAGCAACGCTACGGCTACACCGTCGTGCCGGGCCACAACGCTCATTTGCAACAGATCGAAACCCAACTGGCCGAGTATTTCGCCGGTAAGCTCACGGCATTCAACGTCCCGCTGCACATGCCCGGCAGCGCCTTTGCCGTACGGGTCTGGGCTGAACTGCAAAGAATCCCCTACGGCGAAACCCGCAGCTATGGCGGCATCGCCGCAGCCCTGGGCAGCCCTGGCGCCAGCCGTGCGGTGGGTCTGGCCAACGGGCAGAATCGCCTGGCCATCGTCATCCCCTGCCACCGGGTGATCGGTGCGGACGGTTCGTTGACCGGCTATGGTGGCGGACAACCGCGCAAGGCATTTCTGCTGCGGCTGGAAAAAGCCGCGGTACAGGTTTCCCTGCCGCTGGCGTTTTGATCGGCCTGGAGAATGAACGACTGATGCCTGTGCCCTATCAAGCAGCAAGCGCCTTTCTGGCAAGCCTGGATGAGGACTGGCGACGCCATGTCGAGGCGACCGGTCCTTGCCTGTTACAGCCCAAACCGGCCCGCGATCCCTATGAAGCTCTGGTGCGGGCGATTGCCTACCAGCAACTGCACGCCAAGGCCGGCGATGCGATTCTTGGTCGGCTGCTGGCGTTGTTCCCGGCGCAGACCTTCCCCAGGCCTGAGCAGCTTCTGGCGACGGACGCTGCGCAAATCAGAGGCTGCGGGTTCTCGGCCAGCAAGATTGCGACCATACAAGGCATCGCCCAAGCGGCGTTGGATGGGGTGGTACCGGATTACGCCACGGCACTGGCCATGGAGGATGAAGCGTTGATCGAGCGCCTGATCGCCTTGCGCGGCGTCGGCCGCTGGACCGTGGAGATGCTGCTGATCTACAGCCTGGAGCGACCGGACATCCTGCCGGGCGATGATTTTGGGGTGCGCGAAGGCTATCGACGGCTCAAGGGGTTGGCACAGCAGCCCAGCCGCAAGCAGATGGTTGAGACTGGACTGGCGTGGAGCCCTTATCGGACGGTAGCGGCGTGGTATTTGTGGCGGGTGCCTGGCCGCTAGACCGTGTCATCGTTCATCGCTCGCGCATTTCGATCTTCAGTGGCCACAAATAATCTGCACATAAAAAATCACTTGTGGGAGCGAGCCTGCTCGCGATGGCGTCCGTACATTCAGCATAAATTCAACGGCCCAGAAACACCGACCGTCTAGGCTGTCCAGAGTCATTCCAATCCCCCATTGGAGGTTCTCATGCAGCTAGAAGGATCCTGCCACTGCGGCGCGGTGTCGTTCAGCCTCGACAGTGCCCACCCCTACCCTTATCAGCGCTGCTACTGCTCGATCTGTCGCAAGACCCAGGGCGGCGGCGGTTTTGCCATCAACCTGGGGGGCGACGCCCGGAGCCTGCGGGTACGCGGTCGCAAGCACATCTCGATCTACCATGCACGGCTCAAGGATGAAGGGGATAAACGCGCCCACCGCAGCAGCGCCGAACGGCATTTCTGTTCCCTCTGCGGCTCGGGGCTATGGTTGTTCAGCCCTGAATGGCCGGAGCTGATCCACCCTTTCGCCTCAGCCATCGACACACCGTTGCCGGTAGCGCCGGAGCACACTCACCTGATGCTCGGCTCCAAGGCGCCGTGGGTGGAAGTCGAGGCGCATCCAGGGGATCAACAGTTCGAGGTCTACCCCGAGGAGTCCATTGCCCAGTGGCATGAGCGCCTGGGTCTGACCGTTTAAGAGGCGGCGCTGCAGAAGGCCCTATCGCGAGCAAGCTCGCTCCCACAGGGGATTTTCTGTGTACACATTACTTGTGAACACTGAAGATCAGATGTGGGAACGAGCCTGCTCGCGATGGCGTCAGGCCAAACAACCCTATGTCGTCGGCACACCACTGTGGAACCGAAACTCCACATCCGGCGATTCGATCAGCTCGCGCTCAGCGTCACGCACCTTGTCGATCACCTGGGCAATGTCCTTGGCGTCGCCATATTGGTAGGCCAGCTTCAGGTAACCCTGGAAATGCCGGGCCTCGCTTTTCAGCAAACCGAAATAGAATTTACCCAGCTCTTCATCCAGATGCGGTACCAAGGCCTCGAAACGCTCGCAGCTGCGGGCCTCGATGAACGCCCCGACCACCAGGGTATCCACCAGTTTGACCGGCTCATGGCTGCGTACCACCTTGCGCAGCCCTGAGGCGTAGCGCCCGGCGGAGAGCTGGCGCAAGCCGATCTTGCGCTTTTTCATCAGGCGCATGACCTGCTCGTGATGCACCAGTTCTTCCCGGGCCAGGCGCGACATCAAGTTGATCAGGTCGACGTGGGAGTGGTACTTGGCGATCAGGCTCAGGGCAGTACTGGCGGCCTTGAATTCGCAGTTCTTGTGGTCGATCAGCAACGTTTCCTGGTCGGCCAGCGCGGCCTGGACCCAGGCATCAGGGGTGCGGCAACCAAGGAATTCGTGAATTTCGGGAAGGATCATGGGGCTCACGGGAAAAGGTAGTCGAGCGAAGGGCGCCGATTATACCGGCCTGCCCCCAGACCACCAGTCACCGCCGTTGATATGCATCAAGTCGACGACTGAGCCACAACAACTATAGTTGAGCAACGCCATGCCTTTTCATTGCTGGAGACGCCGATCATGCAAGCCATTCGCAGCATCCTGGTGGTCATCGACCCCGAACACTCGGAAAGCCTGGCGCTCAAGCGCGCCAAGCTGATTGCCGGTGTCACCCAGGCCCACCTGCATCTGCTGGTGTGTGACAAAAAGCATGACCATGCCGGCATGCTCAGCGTGCTGAAGGCCGCGCTGCTGGCGGACGGCTACAGTGTCACCACCGAACAGGCCTGGAACGAAAGCCTGTACGAAACCATCATCGACGTGCAGCAAGCCGAAGGTTGCGGCCTGGTGATCAAGCAACATTTTCCCGACAGCCCGCTGAAAAAAGCCCTGCTCACCCCGGCGGACTGGAAACTGCTACGTCATTGCCCGACCCCGGTGCTGCTGGTGAAAACCGCCGGCTCCTGGAAAGACAAGGTGATTCTGGCGGCCGTCGACGTCGGCAATACCGATGGCGAGCACCGTCACCTGCACAACACCATCATCGATCACGGCTACGACATTGCCATCCTGGCCAAGGGACACCTGCACGTGATCAGTGCCCACCCCACGCCAATGCTCTCGTCCGCCGACCCGACGTTCCAGCTCAAGGAAACCATCGAGGCCAAGTACCGCGAACAATGCCAGGCGTTCCAGGCTGAGTTCGACATCGACGACCAACACCTGCACATCGAAGAAGGTCCGGCGGACGTCCTGATTCCATATATGGCGCGCAAGCTGCAGGCGGCGGTGACAGTGATCGGCACCGTGGCTCGCTCGGGGTTGTCTGGAGTCCTGATCGGCAATACCGCCGAAGCAGTGCTCGATACGCTGGAAAGCGACGTGCTGGTGCTCAAGCCGCAGGAAGTCGAGGATCACCTGGTGGAGTTGGCGGTCAAGGATTGAGGCTTCGTTCTCCTCAGAATCGCCATCGCGAGCAAGCTCGCTCCCACAGGAAATCTGTGGGTTTCCGAGCCCTGTGTGGGGCAAGCTTGCTCGCGATGCCTTTAAAGCTCAGCCGCCAATCGCATCCTTCAGGAACCCCGGCGCGATGTAGCGCTGGTAATGGGCTTCGGACAGGAGGAAAAATTCCCGATCAATGGCGTCCCGCAGGTCAGGCAGTTCCCAGTCGCGGAATTCCGGCATCAGCACCATACCGTAGGCTTCCAGGTTGTTGATCACCCGCGCGCCCCGGGCGATCAACTGATACGCCCAGCAATATTGCGACTGATGCGGCACAAAGCGGATCTTGCGTGCCTCCAATTGCTGGCGCAGCAATCCGGGGTCGAAAACCTCCAACTTGGCCACCATCACCTGGACCAACAGTTGCTCCAGACGCATCCACACCGCGCGTTTCTCCTCCTCGTTGTAGCCGTTCCAGTGAATCACTTCATGGTGGAACCGCTTGCAGCCACGGCACACCAGGTCACCGTAGACAGTGGAGCAGAGGCCGACACAGGGGGTCTTGATGAGCTGGTTGGGCATAAGGAAAAACGCACGCAAAAGCAGGACAGGCCGGCATGTTAGCCCTTTGTCTAAGATTGATCACCCCTTCAAACTTCATAGTCCAACTTACCTTTAATTTTTTTTTGCCGTAGAATCAGCCAGCCTTTTAAGGCGCCAATGTCCGTTAGAAGCTGTTTTCAAAGCGTCACGAGCACAGTCGTTCCTTCAGAGCGGTGTTGGCGAAGGGTCTTTCCAGCGGGGAAAGCCCAACGCCAACCCTCATCAGCTCCCCGTTCTGCAGGCGTAAAACTTTGAAAGCAGCTTCTGTGAGGAACTCCGGAAACTCTGGCGTGGTGGCTCAAAAAGCCTCCGACGCGCATGAGTACCGTGGGTTTCTGGATGAGCGTCCCGGACACCCATTTGGGACCACTGATGAGGGTAATAACTGTGCTTGAAGCCTACCGCAAACATATCGAAGAGCGCGCAGCACTGGGTATCGTTCCCCAGCCGCTTAACGCCGAACAAACCGCAGGCCTGATCGAGCTGCTGAAAAATCCCCCGGCTGGCGAAGAAGCTTTCCTCGTTGACCTGATCACCAATCGTGTTCCGCCTGGAGTCGACGAAGCCGCCTACGTCAAGGCCGGTTTCCTGTCTGCCCTGGCCAAGGGCGAAGCCCAATCCCCTCTGCTGGACAAGAAGCGCGCCGTTGAACTGCTCGGCACCATGCAGGGCGGCTATAACATCGTGACCCTGGTGGATCTGCTGGACGACGCCGAGCTGGCGCCGGTCGCGGCCAAGGAACTCAAGCACACCCTGCTGATGTTCGACGCCTTCCACGACGTGGCTGAAAAAGCCAAGAACGGCAACGTTCACGCCAAGGCCGTGCTGCAATCCTGGGCCGACGGCGAGTGGTTCAAGAACCGCCCTGTACTGGCCGACAAGATCAGCCTGCGGGTATTCAAGGTTACCGGCGAAACCAACACCGACGACCTGTCCCCTGCCCCTGATGCCTGGTCCCGCCCGGACATCCCGCTGCACGCCCTGGCCATGCTGAAAATGGCCCGTGACGGCATCGTGCCTGATGAACAAGGCAAGACCGGCCCGATGAAGCAGATCGAAGAGATGCGTGGCCAAGGCTTCCCGATCGCCTACGTCGGTGACGTGGTCGGTACCGGTTCGTCGCGTAAATCGGCAACCAACTCGGTACTGTGGTTCTTCGGCGACGACGTTCCTTTCGTTCCGAACAAGCGTGCCGGCGGCTTCTGCTTCGGCAGCAAGATCGCACCGATTTTCTACAACACCATGGAAGACGCCGGCGCCCTGCCGATCGAATTCGATGTGTCCAACATGCACATGGGCGACGTGATCGACCTGTACCCGCATGCTGGCAAAGTCTGCAAGCACGGTACCGATGAAGTCCTGACCACCTTCGAAATGAAGACCCCGGTCCTGTTGGACGAAGTCCGTGCCGGCGGCCGTATCCCGCTGATCATCGGCCGTGGCCTGACCGAGAAGGCACGCGCCGAGCTGGGCCTGCCACCGTCGGACCTGTTCAAGAAGCCGGAAGCACCGGCCGAAAGCACCAAGGGCTTCACCCTGGCGCAGAAAATGGTCGGCAAGGCCTGCGGCGTCAAGGGCGTCCGTCCTGGCACCTACTGCGAGCCTAAAATGACCACCGTCGGCTCCCAGGACACCACTGGCCCGATGACCCGTGACGAACTCAAGGACCTGGCGTGCCTGGGCTTCTCGACCGACCTGGTGATGCAGTCCTTCTGCCACACCGCGGCCTATCCAAAGCCGATCGACGTGACCACCCACCACACCCTGCCTGACTTCATCATGACCCGTGGCGGCGTGTCCCTGCGTCCGGGCGACGGCATCATCCACAGCTGGCTGAACCGCATGCTGCTGCCGGACACCGTCGGTACCGGTGGTGACTCCCACACCCGTTTCCCGATCGGTATCTCGTTCCCGGCCGGTTCCGGCCTGGTGGCCTTCGCCGCTGCCACCGGCGTCATGCCGCTGGACATGCCGGAATCGATCCTGGTTCGTTTCAAGGGCAAGCTGCAACCGGGCGTCACCCTGCGCGACCTGGTGCATGCCATCCCTTACTACGCGATCCAGAAAGGCCTGTTGACCGTAGAGAAGAAAGGCAAGAAGAACGCCTTCTCCGGCCGCATCCTGGAGATCGAAGGTCTGGAAACCCTGACCGTCGAGCAAGCCTTCGAACTGTCCGACGCCTCGGCCGAACGTTCGGCTGCCGGTTGCACCATCAAGCTGTCCAAGGAATCGATTGCCGAGTACCTGCAATCGAATATCACCCTGCTGCGCTGGATGATCGGCGAAGGCTACGGCGATGCCCGCACTCTGGAGCGTCGTGCCCAGGCGATGGAAGCCTGGCTGGCCAACCCGGAACTGCTGGAAGCCGACAAGGACGCCGAATACGCCGAAGTCATCGAGATCGACCTGGCCGACGTCAAGGAGCCTGTGCTCTGCGCGCCGAACGACCCGGACGACGCCCGCCTGCTGTCCAGCGTTGCTGGCCAGAAGATCGACGAAGTGTTCATTGGTTCGTGCATGACCAACATCGGTCACTTCCGCGCTGCCGGTAAACTGCTGGATCAGGTCAAGGGTCAGCTGCCAACCCGTCTGTGGCTGTCGCCACCGACCAAGATGGACGCTCACCAACTGACCGAAGAAGGCTACTACGGCATCTACGGCAAGGCTGGTGCACGGATGGAAATGCCAGGCTGCTCGCTGTGCATGGGTAACCAGGCACGCGTCGAGCCGAACTCCACCGTGGTGTCGACTTCGACCCGTAACTTCCCGAACCGTCTGGGTGACGGCGCGAACGTCTACCTGGCTTCGGCCGAACTGGCGTCCGTTGCGTCCATCCTGGGTCGCCTGCCGACCGTCGAGGAGTACATGGAATACGCTGGCAAGATCGACAGCATGGCAGCGGACGTATACCGCTACCTGAGCTTCGACCAGATCGCCGAGTTCCGTGAAGCAGCTGCAAACGCCAACATCCCGGTCGTTCAAGCCTAACGCTTCAACGCCCGACTAAAAACGCCGCCCTTCTTGCGAGGGGCGGCGTTTTTTTATGCCTGCTGTTTCGATGCAATCGGAGCAACCGCTATCGCGAGCGAGCTCGCTCCCACAGCGCATTCGTGGTGGACGCAATGCCTATGAACGCCCCGCAAACCTGTGGGAGCGAGCTTGCTCGCGATGACGGCGGCACATTCAACATCACTGCCAGCCGAACCGCCGCCATCGCGAGCAGGCTCGCTCCCACAAGGGGACGGTCAGGCCATAAGGGAGTAGATCAACGCGGTGATCGCCACCAGGCCCACCAATGTTACGAACACATTGGACGTCAGGCCGCGATAGCGGGCCATGGCCGGAACTTTGCGGATAGCGTACATCGGCATCAGGAACAGGATGGCCGCGATGACCGGGCCGCCGAGGGTTTCGATCATGCCCAGGATGCTCGGGTTGAGCGTGGCAACGATCCAGCACACCACCAGCATGAACGCCGCCGTCAGACGGTCCAGGGTCTTGGGCGCCGGACGGCGGCCGCTCTTGACGATCAGGCCCTTGAGGCCTTCGCTGGCACCGATGTAATGACCAAGGAAGGACTTGGAGATCGCCACGAATGCAATCAACGGAGCGGCAAAAGCGATGGTCGGGTTGCTGAAATGGTTGGCCAGGTACGACAGGATCGACAGATTCTGCGCCTTGGCTTCGGCCAGTTGTGCCGGAGACAGGGTCAGCACGCAACTGAACACAAAGAACAGCACCATCACCACCATCAGCACATGGGCGCGCGACAGGATCTGAGCGCTGCGCTCTTCGGCGTTAGCGCCATACCGACGCTTCTGGTCCACCGCAAACGCCGAGATGATCGGCGAATGGTTGAACGAGAACACCATCACCGGGATCGCCAGCCACAAGGTGTGCAGCAGCGCCGAAGGTTCAGGTGGCGTGGAGGCCGTGGTCAGGATGCCGCCGTTCCAGTGCGGGATCAGGAACACCGCCAGGAACAGCAACGCCACGATAAACGGATAGACCATCAGGCTCATGGCCTTGACGATTGCCTGTTCGCCACAACGCACCACCGCCAGCAGACCCAGAATCAGCACCAGGGACAACACGACCCGAGGCGGCGGCTGGATATGCAGTTGATGCTCCAGGAAGCTGCTCACGGTGTTGGTCAGTGCCACGCTGTAGATCAATAGAATCGGGAAAATCGCAAAGAAATACAGCAAGGTGATCAGCGCCCCGGCCTTGAGGCCGAAATGCTCTTCCACCACCTCGGTGATGTCCGCGCCGTCACGACCGGACAGGACAAAACGGGTCAGGCCCCGGTGGGCATAGAACGTCATGGGAAATGCCAGCAACGCCAGGATCAACAGCGGCCAGAAACCGCCCAGGCCCGCATTGATCGGTAAAAACAGCGTGCCTGCACCGATGGCGGTGCCAAACAGGCCCAGCATCCAGGTGGTGTCATGGCGACTCCATTGGCTGAGGGTGGCTGGGACAGTCGTTTCAAAGCGCTCTTCGACGCTATTGGCCTGATCATTCATCCGGTCGGATCTCCGTTTTCCGGTCACATGCACCCGGCCGGGACGAGTCGGAAAAACCCGACAGGCAGCGCCCTGGCCGAAACAGGGGCGCGATTGTCCGGGATTCACGAGCAGAAGCAAAGGCTTAGCTGAGGAGCGGTTGTGCGGATCAGAGCATTTCAATAGCAACGGCCACCGTATTCTCAATGTGGGAGCGGGCTTGTTCTCACAGTTGGATCAAAGTACAGCCGCCAGGGCCAGGCCAGCTGTAAGGTCGCCTTCGCGAGCAAGTTCACTCCCCACAAGGACGACGCTACAACCGAAATGCACATAAAAAGCCGGAACCCCCTGCCCTCTGCTCCTACAATCAGGTTGAATACTTGAAATCGCCCCAGCGCCCACAGGAGCCCAGCATGACCGCAACCGTTCTGGTACTGGTTGAAACCGTCAATGACTACCTGCCAATTCTCGAGCGCCAGGGCTATCACCTGGAATTGGCGCCAACGCCTGCCGAACGCAAGACGGCGATTTTCGAACACGGTGAACGCTTCAGCGCGGTGCTGACCCGCGGCCCCCTGGGTTTGACGGCCGACGAAATCGCCGTCCTGCCCAACCTGCAAATCATTTGCGTGATCGGCGCCGGTTACGAGCAGGTCGATCTCCAGGCCGCCAGCAACCGCGGTATCGTGGTGACCAACGGTGCCGGGGTCAACGCCTCATCTGTAGCCGACCACGCCATGGCACTGCTGCTGGCGCTGGTGCGCGACATTCCTCGGGCCGACGCGAGTGTGCGCCGGGGTGAATGGGCGAAGGTCATGCGCCCCTCCCTGGCCGGCAAGCGCCTGGGTGTACTGGGCCTCGGCGCGGTGGGCATGGCGATTGCCAAGCGGGCCGCCCTGGGCTTTGACATGAGCGTCAGCTATCACAATCGCCGGGTACGCAGCGACGTGCCCTACACCTTTTGCGCCACGCCAACGGAACTGGCCCGGGTCTCGGACTTCCTGATCGTCGCCACACCCGGCGGCCTCGACACCCGACAGTTGATCAACAAACAGGCCCTCGACGCCCTGGGACCCAATGGTTTTCTGGTGAATATTGCCCGGGCCAGCGTGGTCGCCACCGCCGACCTGATCAATGCTCTGGAGCAACGACGAATCGCCGGCGCGGCACTGGATGTATTCGATCACGAGCCTGAAGTGCCCGCAGCCTTGAAAAACCTGCCCAATGTGGTCCTGACACCCCATGTGGCGGGCCTGTCGCCGGAAGCCACCCGTGGCACGGTGGAGCTGGTGGGCCAGAACCTGACCGCGTTCTTTTCCGGCAAGCCGGTGCTGACACCGGTGCCATTACCCGACGCGCAGCATTAAAGAACCCCCAGCAACGTCCACAGACGCCGGGACTCGGCGTCGGCACTGATCAGCTCGCCCAACAGCTCGCTCAAAGGCTTGTTGCCCCACTCCACGCCGCGCCGGATCAGATAAGGCACCGGGCTGTGCGGTTCGGTGCGCGACAGGTACCCGGCGATGACCAATAGCTGTCGATAGGCTTCTTCGCGACTGGCCGGCTCCTGGAAGACCTGGGCCGGCGCAGCGTTCGCCTGCGCCAGGTCAGGCTGAGGCGCAACCGTGGGGGAAGTTTGCATCGGCACGACAGTGGGTTGCTGCGGATTCATTGCGATGAACTCCTCTACCAGGGCCAGCAAGGCCTGTATCACGTCCTGCAGGGCTTTATAACCTGGCGCCAGATTGCCCAGGTAAGCGTCGCTCCAGGCTTCGAGCCGTTGCAAGTGCTGCTGGCTCAGCATCAGGCTGCCCTGGCGATGCAACCAGAACGACAGCGGCGTGGTGCGAATCAGCTCAGTGAGTTTCTTTTGATCGCTGCGTGCAGCTTCGGCCGATGCCTTGGCGTTTTTGCTGTCGTTGCCCAACACTTGCTGGCGCTGCAAACGTTGCCAGTCATCCAGGCTGAAACCGGCGAAAGCCGGGTCCCGGCCATCGAACAACGGCACCCGCGTCAGCAGCACTTCGCTGTAGCGCCGGGCCAGCCACTCTAGCGGAATCACCCGCCACGCCTGGTCACCCTCGTCGGCCTGGGGGTACAACTGTTCCGGATAACGCTCACATAGGCCAGCGACCAAGGCCAGGCTGCCCGGCAAGCCGTCCAGCCCCGCCAAGTGCAACCAGGCCTCGCCCAGCCAGGCACTGATCATCAGGTCCTTGCTGCGCTCGAGCAACAGCGTGGTGGCGAGTCTTTCCAGCTCCGGCCATTGGGCGCGCTTGATCGAGGACTGCCAGACACCGGTGGGCAGGCTGGTGTCATCCTCCCGGCGCAGCTCGCGCAACTGGTCAAATGCCGGGTCATAGCGCAGGTCCTGGCCACAGGGGGACTCGGCGCTGATCGGTTCGAGCAATTGAGTGATCAATTCCGGCATGGGGGTTATCGGCAAGCTCACAGGCCCTCCTCACGCGTGGCGATGGCGGGGCTCGATGAGGTCGCCATGAAAGGTGAACGGGGTGCCCGGGTCGGCAGCGGCGGGATCGACAGCGGCAGCTTCGAACCCTGGCTCATCAACGACAGGCGCAGGAACATCAACGTTTGCTGTGCCGTGCTGGCCTGGGTCTGGGCCGTCACCGGCAGTTGCAGAGTCAATGGAAAATCGGTGTAGTCGACATTCGGCTGGCGCTGGACCGACACCAGCGAGCGCATCAGGCGCAGCAACGACCAAGGCCCCTGATATTCCCAGCCAGCCTCCAAGTCACGCACCACCAGGTTCGGTTGCAAGGGGTCGTTGGCCGGACGCTGGTAGCCGTTGCGGGCCCAGCGCAAGGTCAGGCGCACCGGTTGTCCGACCATCCAGCGCAGGTTCTGTTGGGCGCCACCGGGGTAGCTGATCTGCTGGTTGCCGGCGTTCAAGCCCCAGGCAATCACCTGGTCGGCGCCGCGCTCTTCATCGCGATCGGTGCGCCAGCGCACGTCCATTTCCACGCCGAGAATGCCGCTCTTGTCCCGCACGAACAACGGCCCAAGCCAGGTGCTGGCCTGTTTCAAGCGATTGAGGAAGTCTTCGGCCGCCAGCCGATCCGGCGTCTGGCTCAACGTCAGCCCGGCCTGGGCCAGGGGCAAGCGCGTGTCGATCAACTCCAGCAGGCGCTGGACCCGCGCCGGGTCAGCGTCGCTGGCCCGCACATCCTGGGAAAACGGGAAGCGCCCGGCCAGGTATTGATTGAAATAGTTAGCCAGGTCATTCCAGGCAGTCGCTGCCTGGTTCTGCTGCAGATACAGGCACCTTTGCAGGGCGCTTTGCTGCAACGCGACGGTGCGTTGGGCCAGGTCACCGCGCCCGGCTGAAAGACTGGCGGTTTGCAGGATCTGCGCGCAGGTAGTGGTGTCCATCTCGATGAAGTCCCGGCTCACCAACTGCTCCAGTTGGGCCGCCGAACTGGCCGGGTTCTGGTTCTTGTACTTGAGTAATTCATCGTTGATGGCCATGAACCGCGCCACCTGATCGTGCTCCAGGGCCGACAGGTTGTCCTGCTGGACGATCAGCCACTCCAGCGCCGGCATCCGTTGCTCGGCGATCTGCAACATGGCGCCGAATTGCTGGTTCAGGTTCAACTTCAGGTCCTGCGGATCGCTGGCACCGTAGAGCTGCAAGCCGAAGTTCTTCGAACCGTCCCAACGCTGGACATCGGCCCGCTGGCTGAATAACGGCTGGGCATCGATTTCGTCCAGGCCGCTCTTGATCTGCGCCAATGCCCGGCGATTGAGCAGACGCTGGAAACGTATCGCCAGGTCGCCCCGGTGTACATCCATGAAAGCCTTTTGCAGCGCAACGGCCTGGGCCGTTTGCACATTGAAGCCCATGCCGGGCAACTGCTCGTCGCTTTCATTGAGGCTCAACCACATGGCTTGCGCCGCCGCGCCTTCAGCGGCCTGCATCAGCGCATCACGGTAATCCGGCGGGATGCGCGGCAGCTCTTCGTTGGCGTAGCTCTTGTAGCTGGCGAAGTAGTTCAGGGCGCCGCTGAAATCATCGCTGCCGTCGCCCTGGCTCATCGAATTGGTGTTGCTGCCCGATGGATCCTTCTGCAACGCCAATGCCACGAAATCACGCTTGAACAGCGCTTGCACCGCACCGTCCAGCGCCGTGACATGGTCTTGCAGCACCAGCAGGCCACTGCCCTGCTGCACCAGCAGATTGTCCCGGGAGCCGGACTGGACGATCCACTGGTCCCTGAAGCTCTGTTGCAGCTTCGCCGCCTGGCTCTCCAGGTCCTGTTCGATATCCGGGCCAAGCAAGGTGCTATGGCTGACCTTGTCCATCATCTGGGTGTAACCGGGCACCAGGTCCTGCCCCTTACCGCGCCCCCAGGCCGAATTGGTCAGGCTGACCAGCGTCTGCAAGTCATCGATCAGCGCCATCAGGTCTTCGAGCTCACTCAATGAGTTGCCACCACCGGACTCCAATCGCTGCAGATGCAGCTTGAGATAGCCGGCCTGGCGCACGAAGTTATCGGCCAGGAAATAATGATCGAGCCAGCGCTGCATCAGGCCGGTGAAGTTATCGGAAATCGCCGGACGCGCGGCGTTCAGGTCCAATCCTTTCAGGTCGGTGTTTTGTGCATCGAACAGCACCCGGTTGTAGAACCGTGCCCGGCTCAAGGTTCCCGTATTGAGGTTCAACGACAGGGCGTTGTTACTCAGCTGCACCAGTTCATCCAGTGGCGCCTTGGGGTTGTTTATCGCCTGGCTGAACAGCTGATTGTGTTGTTCCAGGCGCACGGCTCGCTCCACCAGGTCCTTGGCCTTCACATAGCTTTGCCATTGCGCCGGGTCTTCACTTTCCACGTTGCCCCGGCGCTCGGTGTTGCGGATGGACTTGAGCTGTTCCAGGTCCCAGTTCAGCAGATCACGCAGCGGCAACACCCAATGATGCCGGGCGGTCAGGCGCAAGCCCTCCTCCAGTTGCGTGTCCACCGAGGAGAACCACGAAGTGGGGAAGACCACCGAGACGAAGCGCCAGCGCGGGGCCTTTTCCAACATGTTCCAGTAGTTCTGCACGTTGTGCCGGGTCGGTTCCAGTTGCGGCTCGTCCGAGTCAACCACCAGATGGTTCTTATGGGCACTGAGGATCAGCCGCGAGAGTTCCTCGGCCTCCTCCACCGAATCGTGCCAGACCCACAACATCCCCCCCAGCCAGACCAGGCCGACCACCAGCGCGACCGCTCCGGCCAGCCGATGCCAGCGCTGGCGCAAGCGCAACAGACGTGGCACCGGCTGGGCCAGGCCACGCTCGGCCACCAAGCGACGTGACCACAGTTGCCGGGCGAAAACCGTTTGCCGCAGGAGGTTGTCAGTGGCCGCGAACCCATCCCCTGTCACCGCCGGCGCTTGGCTGGCGGTGAAATAGACACCCCGAAAACGCGGTGCCTCGCCCTGGGTGTTACCTTGGAAAACCGGCTCCAGCAGGATCTGCAGGGGCCGCCGCAAACCTTCGAAACGCTCGGGCAACCCGTAAAGATCGGCACTCAGTTGCCCCGACAGCGCGCCGACCTCGATGATCGACTGCGACAGCGCAGCATTCACCTGATCCAACGCCTGGTCACTCCACTGCGATTGCCAGGCCGCATCCGGCAGGTAGGGTGAAGACCAGCCCAAGGTCGATTCCCGGGCCTCGGCAGGCAATGCGCTGACCAGCTCCTGGAACCCGGGCAACTGTTCCATCCCGGTGATCACCACGTACACCGGCAGGCTGAGGCCGAACCGTTGCAGAAGGTCGATAAAACCGCGCCGGGCCTTGAGGCTCAACTCGGTGGTGTGTTCGATGTCGTCGAGCTGGCCGAATGGGACAGTCCAGATCACTGCGTCCAGGGGCCGCCGGCTGCGCAGCCGCAGGATCAATCCGAGCAAGCGCCACCAGTTGCCGCGTTGCCGGTTCATGCCCTCATCGGGCAGGAACAACGCCTGGGGCACCACCAGCACCGCACCTTCGGTATCCGACCACCAGCGCCCGAACCATGCAACTTTGTCAGTGGGTTGCAAACGCCACTGGGCACACAACTGCGCGCTGTCCGCTTCGTTGCCAAGCATCATCAGCCAGGGCATCTGATAGCGGTCTCGGACGCCCTGTTCCTGTTCCATGTGGCGCACTGCCCCATAGAAACTGCGAATTGCCACTCCACCCTGGGTCCGCAGCCACCAGATCCCGGCCACGATCAGCAGTACCAGGACGATGGCCAGCAACACCAGGGCGAAGATGCTCAGGGGGCTCATGAGTCCTGCTCCTGGACCACCGACTCGTTCAGTTGCAGGACCGGTTCAAGGGCCGAACCAATGTCACGCCAGAACACCTGCCCCAAGCCGGTCAGCAACAGCACCATGGCCAGGATCGCCAGCCCCAGGCGAACCCCGTCCGGCAGTGACTGCTGCCCCGGCATACGCACCGGCGCTGCCGCCGAAGACAGCGCCAGGCGCTGACTGACATCGACATAATCGGGTTCGTGCTGCCAGGCAAAGGTGAACAACGCCAGGCGCCATTTCTCATGCTGGACCTGACCGGGCTCGCCGCGCAGCCGGCCCTGAAACCCGAGGATCAGGCATTGCAGATAAACGTTCGCCAGGTCTCGGGTGCCGGGCATCTGCTCCTCCAGCAATTTCTTGATGGCTGCCGGCAGGCGCTCGCCGGCCTGGCGGCTGGCATACATGCGTGATTCGAGTGGGTGCTGCTGCCAAGCCAGTTGTCCCGGCCAGGGGGTGAATAACAAGGTTTCGTCCACCAGTGCGACGAACGCGTAGACCAGCGCCTTGACCTGCTCGGTGGCGGCATCGCCAACGGTGGCGAAGGCCGCTCGCCACAAGCGCTGGGCGCTGCGCCCGGAAAACTCCACCACTCGGCTGACCAGTACCGCGGGGTCGCTGTCCTTGGGCAAGTCCTGCCATTGCTGGAACCACTTCAGCCAGGCCTGACGAAATGCGCTGCTCAGCGGCGCCTCATGCAGACCCCGAACCGCCCCGCCACTTCCATCAGGCATACGACTCCCCTTTTGCAATCAGGCACTTTCACCGGCTTGCGCCACAAACAACACCACTTGCCACGGAGTGCTGGCCTGGGCCGACGCCGGCGCCACAATGTGCAATGGCAACTGCCCGTCAAACCATTGCCCGCTGGCGGCCACCACAAATAACCGGGTGTCGTCGCCGACGCTGTAGGCCACCTGCTCGTTGCGACTCATGGCCTGATGGGGCAAGCCACTCATGCGCTGGCGGCTCAACAGCGCCACGTGCGGCGCAGACGCGATGATCGCCCCGCGCAGCCACTCGGCCGCCGCCTGCTCACTGGCACCATTGGGCATGCGCAGGCCGATCACCAGGCGTTGGCTGGGCTGATCGTCGGGCAACTGGATCGAGAACACCTGGTCATTGCGCTCGAAGGCCAGGCTGCGATAGCCGGCGCGAACCAGCTCCAGGGTGTCTTCCAACCAGTCGAGCAGCGGCTCGTAGCCGCGCTGCAACTCCAAAAAATCCAGGGGGGCGAAGGCCGGCACGCCCGCCAGTGGATCGAGGGCCGACCAAGCACCGGCCAACCCCAGCAGCAAACCGTAAAGCGCTTGCGGGGTCGCCACCCGGGTGTTCAACGCACCTTCGATTTCCGGCAACCGTGCCCACAACGCGGTCAATTGCCGGCGGATTTCCATGGCATCGTCCTGATTCCCGGCGGCCTGGGCCTGACGCAGCCGACCGGCGAGAAACAGGCACTTTTCCCGGGCCCGGGCACACAGCCCGGCGACGCGCCGACCGAGCACCGACTCCGGCAGCAGCACGGAGGTAGGCGGCGTGTAGGGCACCCGCAGAAAGCCACCGCCCTCCTTGCGAATGCGCAACAGCGGCAAGCAGATCGAATCGGCCTTGCTCAGCTGGGTGCACAGCCGCGGGTTCGGACGCCAGACGGTGATCGACTCGGGAAACTCGCCACTGGTGAGATCCGGCAACGCCTCGCCGACCACCGATTGCAAGCGGCCCTTGAGCGGCAGCAATTGCCCGGCGCGCCAGAGCGGGCTGACGGCCAGGTACACGGTCACGGTGGCATCGTCGGTCTGGTTGACCGCCTCGCTGATGTCCAGCTCCAGGGTCGGCCCGACGCCAGCCTGCAGGTTGACCGGCAAACCATCCGGCAAGGTACCTTGCAGTTGCAACAGCCGCACCTGGCCGGCGCTGAGGGCCGAAGGGTCGACTTCCAACTGGCTGACGCCCCAGAACCAGGGATTGCAGGCCCCGGCAAAATGCGCAGCCAGAGCCTCGGCCCGCAGCCCTTGCAATTGAAAATGCTGGGGCAACAACTGCATGCCCTCATGCCAGCACACCGCGTCAGGTAACAGACTCATACGACTCCCTTCGACATCCCAATGTCGCCGCGCATGGCGGCCCGCGGTCACTCAAGGCTGGTTGTCATTCACGAGGGTCATCTCGCGACTGTCGAACTTCAGCCAGGCCTCGCGCTGATCGTCCAGCCGAAGCCGGTGGGCTCCGGGAGTGTTATAGCTGGCGAAGACCAAAAGTCCAGCGGCGCGCCGGCCCTCCAGCGGGAAGGGTTGGCGGTCGATGAATTGCCCCGGAACCAGCTCCAGCCCCCACACCGACATGAGTTGACGATAGTCGCGCTGGAACTGTTCGCGCTCGGCGAACCACTGGCTGGCAGTGATACCCGACAGCTGCTTGAGCAGGTCCGGGTCGTTCACGGCGATGAAGTCCACTGCGATCGGCGTGTCGTCATTGGCCCGCGGCGCGACGTCCAGGGTCAAGCTGTCCAGGTCGACACTGGGCGCAAAAAGCGAGCAACCGGTGAGCGCCAGGCTCAAAAAAAATCCGGAAAAAAAGACACGCAAAATGAATCTTCCTTTTCTCAGCGGTCAAAAATTGTTTTTGCTTGCATTTTTATAGACCTGTTCTAGCGTCTTGGATAGTTCGACCAGCACGGTCGAATGGACCAGGTTCGTCAAGGGAATGACAGGTTTTCTGCCGTCCATTTGCAACCTGCGGATCAGCAAGGGAATGCGATGAGCGGGCCTCCCGATGCATTGCTCCCCCACATGCATCGGAGTCGGCCGCCATGGCAGAAAGTACCCAGCACAAGCTCGACAGAGTCCGTCCTCCCCGCGTCCAGATCACCTATGACGTGGAAATCGGCAACGCCATCGAGAAAAAAGAATTGCCACTGGTGGTCGGCATTCTGGCCGACCTCTCGGGCAAGCCACTGGACCCGCTGCCCAAGCTCAACGAGCGGCGCTTCACGGAAATCGATCGGGATAATTTCAACGAGGTACTCGCTTCCATCTCCCCCCGCGCCACGCTGCAGGTGAACAACACCCTCAGCGGCGACGACAGCAAGCTCAACATCGAACTCAACTTCCGTCACATCGATGACTTCGACCCGGTCAAGGTCGTGGAGCAGGTCACGCCGCTGCGCCGGCTGTTCGAAGCCCGTCAACGCCTGCGGGACCTGCTGACCAAGCTCGATGGCAACGACGACCTGGACAAGCTGCTGCGGGACGTGATCGCCAATACCGAAGGCCTGCAAGAGATCAAGTCGGCCCGGCCCCAGGATGCACCGCAAGAGCTACCGACGGTGGCCGCCAACGATGACCCGGCCCCGACCGAACCTCAGGCCTGATCGTGCTCATCATTCAAGGGAGATAAAGCCATGCCTGCTTCATCCAGCGCTCAAACCAGCGAGAGCACGACCCAGACCCTGTCCCTGCTGGACAAGATCATCGCCGAAGGCCGCATGGCCCACGACGACAGCCAGCAGGACTATGCCCGTGACATGCTCGCCGAATTTGCCACCCAGGTCCTCGACGAAGGCATGGCCATCGACAAGGACACGGTGGCGATGATCAATGACCGCATCAGCCAGATCGATCAGTTGATCAGCGCCCAGCTCAACGAAGTGCTGCACCACCCCGACCTGCAGAAACTCGAGGCCTCCTGGCGCGGCCTGCACCTGCTGGTGCAGAACACCGAAACCAGCACGCGGCTCAAATTGCGCCTGCTCAACGTCACCCAGAAAGAACTGCAGAACGATCTGGAAAAAGCCGTCGAGTTCGACCAGAGCGCGCTGTTCAAGAAAATCTACGAGGAAGAATACGGCACCTTCGGCGGGCACCCGTTCAGCCTGCTGGTGGGCGACTACACCTTCGGCCGCCACCCGCAGGACATCGGCCTGCTGGAAAAACTCTCCAACGTCGCGGCGGCGGCGCACGCCCCGTTCATTGCCGCCGCCAGCCCGCGGTTGTTCGACATGACCAGTTTCACCGAACTGGCGATACCCAGGGATCTGTCGAAGATTTTCGAGAGCCAGGAACTGATCAAATGGCGCTCGTTCCGTGAAAGCGAAGACTCGCGCTACGTGTCACTGGTGCTGCCGCATTTCCTGCTGCGACTGCCCTACGGTCCGGACACCTTGCCGGTGGAGGGCATCAACTACGTCGAAGACGTCAACGGCACCGACCACAGCAAATACCTGTGGGGCAACGCCGCTTGGGCGCTGTCGCAACGCATCACCGAAGCCTTTGCCAAATATGGCTGGTGCGCCGCGATTCGCGGGGCCGAGGGCGGTGGTGCGGTCGAAGGCCTGCCCGCCCATACCTTCCGCACCAGCTCCGGGGACCTGTCGCTCAAATGCCCGACCGAAGTGGCGATCACCGACCGCCGCGAGAAAGAGCTCAATGACCTGGGCTTCATCGCCCTGTGCCACAAGAAAAACAGCGACGTGGCGGTGTTCTTCGGCGGCCAGACCACCAACAAGGCCAAGCTCTACAACACCAACGAGGCCAACGCCAACGCGCGGATCTCGGCGATGTTGCCGTATGTGCTCGCGGCTTCGCGTTTCGCCCATTACCTGAAGGTGATCATGCGCGACAAGGTCGGCAGCTTCATGACCCGCGACAACGTGCAGACCTACCTCAACAACTGGATCGCCGACTACGTGCTGATCAACGACAACGCGCCGCAAGAGATCAAGGCGCAATACCCGTTGCGCGAAGCGCGGGTGGACGTGACGGAGGTGGCAGGCAAGCCGGGAGCCTACAAGGCCACGGTATTCCTGCGGCCGCACTTCCAGCTCGAGGAGCTGACCGCCTCGATCCGCCTGGTGGCGACCCTGCCGCCACCGGTAGCCGCCTGATCAATAAAAACCTATGGCGAGAGGGCTTGTTGTGGCGAGGGGATTTATCCCCGTTGGGGCGCGAAGCGGCCCTGAATACCAGCAACCCGGTGTGTCAGCAGATTGAGCTGACTGTTTAGGGCTGCTGCGCAGCCCAACGGGGATAAATCCCCTCGCCACAGGTTCGGCGTTCGTCTTTAACGGATCGGTATCGGGTAACACCCCACTCGACTTCAGGAGTTCCACACAATGGATGCAATAATTCTCGACCTCGGCGGCGACATCAAGGGCGACAGCCTGCTGGAGGGCTTCACGGACAAGATCGAGGTCATGTCCTATAGCCACAACGTGTCGATGCAAGTCACCAACGACGTGAGCAACTCGGAGCGCACCTCCGGCCGGCCCCACATCGGCGAGTTCACCCTGACCAAGTTCATCGACAGCTCCACCCCCACACTCAACGAATATTGCTGCGCCGGTAAACCGATCCCGCAAGCGGTCATCACCATTGGCCGCAACGCCGCCGAGGGCAGCGGCAAACTCATGCCGTTCATCATCTACACCCTGACCAACGTGGTGCTGTCTAACGTCAGCGTCAGTGGCGGTACAGGCGGCAAACCGGTGGAAACCCTGTCGCTGAACTTCACCAAAATCAAATGGGAGCTCACCGCCCAGAAAGACGACGGCACCAAGGAAGGCACCGCGGGCACGACCTGGGACCTGGCGGCCAACAAAATGACCAAGTGACGGAGCGCGCCCATGGCAGGCTTCGGGCTTCGCCCACCGCTGTTCGATCGCCTGGCCAGCTCGGCGGACGATGCTGGCCGGGCGTTCGATCGACAGGCGCTGCAGGACTCGGTCCACGCCGAACTGCAACGTCTGTTCAATACCCGGCGCGGCCCGCGGGCGCTGACCGATCCACCGAGCATCCTGGACTACGGCATCGCCGACTGGACCGCATTGCAACAGCAGCGCAGCGATGACCGCCGGCAACTGACCCGGGAGATTCGCCAAGCCATCACCCACTTCGAACCTCGCCTGCATCTTGGCGAGGTTGAGGTCACCCCGGTGCCGGGCCATCCACAGCAACTGAGCATACGGTTATTGGGCGAGCTGCGCGGCGACGCGCACCCATGGCCCGTGGCATTTGTCATCGAGCACGCCGGTGACGGCCTTGAGGTACGACATGAGCGACTCGATTGACCCGCAACTGCTGGACTATTACCAACGCGAACTGACCTGGCTGCGACATGCCGGGAGCCTGTTCGCCGAGCGTTACCCCAAGGTCGCCCGGCGCCTGGAGTTGTCCCCCGGCGAATGCCCCGACCCGCACGTCGAGCGCCTTCTGGAAGGCTTCGCACTGCTGGCCGCGCGTTTGCAACGCAGGCTCGACGACGACTACGCCGAGTTCAGCGATGCCCTGCTCGAACAGCTCTACCCATTGGCCATGCGCCCATTGCCATCGTGCGCCATCGTGCAGTTCGAACCCGACCCAAGCAAAGGCAACCTCAACGAGGGCTACCCCCTGCCCCGGGACACACCGTTGTTCGTCACCACCGACAAGGGCCAGAGCATCCACTTTCGCACCACCGCCGCCGTGCACCTGTGGCCGCTGGAAGTCAGCGAAGCGCTGCTGCTGGGCAGCGACGAAGCCCAGGCGTTGACCGGCGTAGTCCAGGCCCGTTCGGCCTTGCGCCTGAACCTGCGGTGCCTGGGAGAGAGCCAGTGGGCGACCCTGGGGATCGATCATCTGCGAGTGCACCTGGCGGCCTCGCCGATGATCAATGCCTGGCTGTATGACTTGCTTGGCGCCCACGCCGTCAAGGTCCTGGCTGGCGCGCCGGGCAGCGTACCGGAACCACTGACAGGTTTGCCGCAGATCGTCGGTTTCGCCAGTGACCAGGCCTTGTTGCCGGATGAAGACGGCGTGCACCCCGGCATGCGCCTGCTGGCCGAGTACTTCGCCTTCCCCGACAAGTTCGGTTTTTTCGACCTGCCACTGGCCGGTGCAAGCAGCGATAGCCCATCCTTGTACCTGTACATCGTGTTCGATTGCGCACCCGCCAGCCGCCTGCCGCTCCAGGCCAGCGACATCGCCTTGGGCTGCGCGCCGGTGATCAATCTGTTTCCCAGGACCTCCGAGCCACTGCGCCCGGACGGCACTCGCAGCGAATACCGACTGGTGGCCGACAGTCATCGGGAAAACAGCGTCGAAATCCACAGCATCCGCGGCATGCGCACCACCTCCAGCCAAGGCGTACGCAAGGTGCCGGCCTATTACGGCAGCCAGCACGGCAGCGACCAGCCATGCTATTGGCATGCACGGCGGGTCAGCGGCATGAGCCCGAACCGACTGGGCACCGATTTGATGATCAGCCTGGTGGACACCCAACTCGACCCCTTGGCCGAGACCCATGGCTACAGCCTCACCGCTGAACTGCTGTGCACCAACCGTCACCTGGCCCAAAGCCTGCCGGCCGGCACTCCGCTGGGTTTCGAGCGACCGGGGCCGGTGGCCTGGGCCCGCCTGCGCAACCCGCCCAGCCCACAGAGCCTGCCACGCCTGGACGGTGAGTCGCGCTGGCGACTGGTGTCGCAACTGACCCTCAACCATTTGTCCCTGGTCGAAGGCCCCCAGGCCCTGGACGCGTTGCGCGAGATTCTCGAACTGCACAACCTGCGGGACGAGGCCAGCGCCCGGCGCCAGATCGAAGGGGTTTCGGGGCTGGGCTGCGAACGGGTCATCGCCCACGTCGGCGAAGACGCCTGGCGCGGTTGGCGTAACGGCTTGGAAGTGCGCTTGCAGCTGGATCCACAACACTTCGTCGGCAGCAGCGCCGTGCTGTTCTCCGGGGTACTGGCGCAGTTCTTTTCCCTGTATGCCACCGCCAATCGTTTCGTGCGCACCGTACTGGTTCAGTCCGACAAGGAGGTGAAAACATGGCAACCCCAAGCCGGCAAGCCCCTGACGCTCTGAACCTGAGCCAACGGCTGCGGCGCGATCCACAGCGCTTCGAATGGCTCCAGGCCTTGTTGTTACTGGAACGCGAACACCCCCAGGCCGAAACCTTGGGCAGCGGTACCGCGCCACACGCCGAGGCTTTACGCTTGCGCGGGCCATTGACGCCGCTGTTCGCTGCCAGTGAAGTCGAGAGCCTGAGCCAGGAACCTGGCTCGCCGCCAACCCTGACCACGCCCATCTTTGGCCTCGGCGGCCCGGACGGTCCGCTGCCCTACGCCTATCAGGAGTGGCTGCAACAACGGGCGCGTGCGCGGGATCATGCGCCGGCGGAATTTCTCGACCTGTTCCAGCATCGACTGCTCAGCCTGCTCTATAAGGTGATGCGCAAGCATCGCATCGCCCTGGGTTTCACTGCCCCGGCGGCATCCGCCGTCCAGGCGCAATTGCGCGCGCTGACCGGCCTGCTGCCCAAAGCCCTGCAAGAACGCCAGGCCGCGCCTGACTCAGCGGTACTGGCCTGCACGGCGCTGTATGCCGATGGCCGCCGCTCCCTGGCCGGGTTCGCGGCGATTGTCCGTGAACAGTTCGCACTGCCGGTGGAGCTGACCGCCTATGAAGGGGGCTGGCGGGAAATACCACCGACCAGCCGCAGCCGCTTACAACTGGGCGGGCGCAACCTGCGCCTGGGCCGTAGCGCGGTGGCCGGTACCCGGGTCTGGGACGAACACGCCGGGGTGCGCCTGACCCTCGGCCCGCTGACTGTCGCCCAGGCCGCTGGACTGCTGCCCAATGGCGAAACCCATCCGCTGCTCGCCAGCCTGTATGCCTTGTATTTCGGCCCCGACCTGGACTGCACCCTGGTGCTGCTGGTCCGTGGCGCCAGCCCACTGCAACTGGGTCGCCAGGCACCGCCACGGTTGAATTGGAACGGCGGCCTGCAACGCCAGCCGAGCCTGGCCGTGCAACGGATCGAAACCCGCCTTCGTCAGCCGGAGATCGCCTGAAATGGAACTGGCCAGCCTGATCGGACGCCTCAACCCGGACAACCGTCGCGCCCTGGAAAGGGCGGCACAACGTTGCATGCAACGCAGCCATCATTACGTGGAAATCGAACACCTGCTGTTGGAATTGCTCGACATCGAGGGTGGCGATTTCGCCTGTCTGCTGCCGCGCTTCGGCCTGGAGCGTGATGCGGTGGCAGCGGAAACCAACAAAGCCCTGGACCTGTTCAAATCCGGTAGCACCCGCACGCCCGCCCTGTCGGCACAGACCATCGGCCTGTTGGAAGATGCCGTGGTGCAGGCCAGCGTGCTGGGCCTGGACAGTATCCGCTCCGGGTTGTTGTTGCTGGCGCTGCTGGACCGCGATGAGCGCCGCAGCCTGCTGCTCAACAGCGCCTCATCGTTGCTGCGCATCCCCCGGGACGCCTTGCGCGCGCACCTGTTGGAATGGACCGAAAGCTCCCGTGAACATGTCGGTGGCATGCGTCCGGCCAGGCCCGGCGAGGCACCACAGAAACAGGCCCCGGTGCTGGACCAGTACACCCAGGACCTGACCGCCGACGCCCGGGCCGGACGCATCGACCCCATCGTCGGCCGCGATGGCGAGATCCGTCAGTGCATCGACATCCTGCTTCGCCGCCGGCAGAACAACCCGATCCTGGTGGGCGCGCCCGGCGTGGGCAAGACCGCCGTCGTGGAAGGCCTGGCCCTGCGCATCGCCGCCGGGGATGTGCCGCCGTCGTTGCAGGAAGTCACCCTGCGCGTACTGGACCTGGGTCTGTTGCAGGCCGGCGCGGGTGTCAAAGGCGAGTTCGAACAGCGCCTCAAAGGCGTGATCGACGCGGTCCGCAGCGCCGAAAAACCGATCATCCTGTTCATCGACGAAGCCCACACCCTGATCGGTGCCGGTGGCGCAGAAGGCGGCAGCGACGCGGCCAACCTGCTCAAACCGGCCCTGGCCCGGGGCGAGCTGCGCACCCTGGCCGCCACCACTTGGCTGGAGTACAAAAAATACTTCGAGAAAGACCCGGCCCTCGCGCGCCGCTTCCAACTGGTGCAAGTCGAGGAGCCGGACGAACTCACCGCCGTGGAAATGCTCCGTGGCGTGGCGAGCAAACTGGAACAACACCACGGCGTGCAGGTGTTGGACGCAGCCATCCACGAAGCCGTGAAGTTGTCTCACCGCTACATCTCCGGACGCCAGTTACCGGACAAAGCCATCAGCGTGCTCGATACTGCCTGCGCCCGGGTCGCCCTCGGCCAGCACGACGTGCCGCCGCCCCTGGAAAGCCTGCGCCACCGGCAAAACAGTCTCAAGGACGAGGTCGAACGCCTGCGCCGGGAACAGGCCACCGGGCTGGATCACCGCGAACGTATCACCCTGCTCGAAGGCGAATCGACCAGTAACGTGCAGGCCATCCGCGAGCTGGAAACCCGCTGGGGCGAAGAGCGCGAAGCGGTACGCGAACTGCTCGACACTCGGCGCGAACTGCTCGCCCTGAGCGAACGCGCCGACAGCGAAAAACCCGACACCGAGATCGATAACCGCATCGATCATCTGGCCGCCGAGCTGCTGCGCCTGGAAGCCGGCCTCGATGCCATTCGCCAGGACGATCCGTTGGTCCCCGAACAAGTGGACAGCAAGACCGTGGCCGCCGTGATCGCCGGCTGGACCGGCATTCCCGTCGGCAAGATGCTCGCCGACGAAGCCCACGCCGTGCGCACCCTCGGCCAGCGCATGGGGCAGCGGGTCATGGGCCAGAGCACGGCACTGAACACCATCGCCCAGCGCCTGCAAGCCTATCGCGCCGGCCTCACCGATCCGCAGAAACCGGTCGGCGTGTTCCTGCTGGTGGGCCCCACTGGCGTGGGCAAGACCGAAACCGCCTATGCCCTGGCCGATGCCCTGTACGGCGGTGAGCGCAACCTGATCAGCATCAACCTCTCGGAATATCAGGAGGCCCACACCGTCAGCCAACTCAAAGGCGCCCCACCCGGCTACGTCGGCTATGGCAGCGGTGGCGTGCTCACCGAAGCGGTGCGGCGCAAACCCTATTCGGTGGTGCTGCTGGATGAAATCGAAAAGGCCCACCCGGATGTGCTCGAGGCGTTCTACAACGTCTTCGACAAAGGCCTGATGGAGGACGGCACCGGCCTGGTGGTGGATTTCAAGAACACCGTGATGCTCGCCACCAGCAACGTCGGCGCCGAACTGCTGCTGGATACGCCCGTCGCGCAACTGGGCAGCGACGCCTTCAACGAAGCCTTGCACAAAGTGCTGCTACAAGCGTTTCGCCCGGCGTTTTTGGCGCGCATGACGGTGGTGGCCTATCGGCCACTGGATGAGGCGACGCTGGAGGGGATTGTGTTGGCGAAACTGGAGAAATTGCGCGGGCGCTACAAGGCCGCGACCGGTAAGCAATTCGAGTTTGATGCGGGGATTGTCAAGGCGGTGTTGGCCAAGTGCAGCGCGGCGGGTGCGCGGGATGTCGAGAATGTGTTGATGACGCAGGTGACCGGGAAGTTGGCGGAGTGGGTGTTGGAGTAATACTGCTAAACCGGCCGACTTTTACAACAGCTTCTTACTCAGCGGAGACAGGCATCATGACGGAAGAAGAATTTTTAAACGTTGTCTTGCAAGCGGCTGGCGTCCATCCGCAAGACTTCTCCGGCACGCCCAGCCAGTTCAATAAAAGCTGGGCTTCGAACGGCCCGTGGGAAAGCGCCGCCCAAGTTGAGATTTCCTACCACCTCCAACGTGGCTACGGGATCACTGCCAAGGTCAGGGAGATCAGTTACCCCTGGCCTTACAGCGCAGAGAAGGTGGATTTCTATTTCGTTCTTCTGGGAAAGAGTTATGCAGTGGAAATCAAGGTAGAGAGCACAAACGGAGATTTCGGCGGTGCGAACCTTCAGGAGTCCATCACCCGGGATGTCAACAAGCTCAACGGGTTCAAGGCTGATAATCGCTGGGTCGTTATCGTCGCTACAAGCCAGAAAAATCGTGAGTTGCTGGACAAGACATTGAACCGTGGTGATTCATGGGTCTTCGACGTCGAGGGGTCCTTTACCGCTTATCTGTGCAACATAGACACGTACCCCCATGGCCTTCCTATCAGTCGATCGAACGAATTAAGCGCGCCGTACAATTTCATCACCACTCATTACAGCTGACGCCTGCGTTTTTCTTGAAGTCGTGAGGCCTTTCAATGCCCCGCTCCACCGACAGCAACACCACGCTATCGCTCACCGCCGCCACGCTGTCGGCGCTGTACCCTGAATCGCTGTCGGGCGAAGAAAGCCTCAACGCATTGGGCTCGCACATCCTCAACGGCATCAACGACGGCGCCTCATTAACCCTCACCACTGCCGTTGCCAGCCACGTCACCACCACCCTGCACAAGGACGCGCTGCAGCGCCCCATGGACTTTCTGGTGGCCGAAATCCGCCAGCTCCCTGCCGATGCCACCGCCGAGCGTTATCAACTCTTGCTGCGTCCCTGGCTGTGGTGGCTGAGCCTTGCCAGCAACAACCGCGTATTCCAGAACCTCGCCACGTCGGACATCGTCACGACGATTTTCAAGGCCCATGGTTTCACCGATTTCCAGCTCAAACTCACCGGCAGCTACACGCCACGCGAATACTGCGTGCAGTATGGCGAAACCGATCTGGCCTTCGTCTCGCGCCTGATGGAAGAGGATGGGATCTTCTGGTTCTTCACCCACGAAGCAGGCAAGCACACACTGGTACTGGCCGACAGCAACGACGCCTTTGCGCCCATTCCCAATGGGCCGACGGTGAATTATCTCGGGCAGAAACTGGGTGAGCGGGAACTGCACGGCATCCGCAGCGGGCAAGTGTGCCTGCAGGCGGTGAGCGGGGTTTACCAGGCCATCGATTATGAATTCACTACGCCGACGACATCACTCTTCAGCCAGGCCGAGGCCGTGGCCGGAGCAAGTTCGATGTACGAACATCCGGGCGGCTATACCGTCAAGGCCCAAGGCGATGCCCTGACCACGCAGCGGGTGGATGGCCTGCGCAGCCAGGAGAAACGTTTTGTCGGCGAAAGCGACTGCCGCTGGCTGGTGCCGGGGTATTGGTTCACCCTCGCCGGCCATGAAGACACGACACTGAATATCGATTGGGTCGTGACCTCGGTCCGCCACGAAGCCAGCCACGACGGCTATCGCAATCGCTTCGAAGCGATCCCCAAGGCCACGGCCTATCGACCGGCCCGCCTCACGCCCAAACCGCGCATGCACACCCAGACCGCGCTGGTGGTGGGCAAGGCCGGCGAAGAAATCTGGACCGATGAATACGGCCGGATCAAGTTGCAGTTCCCCTGGGACCGCACCGGCAAGAACGACGAAACCTCGTCCTGCTGGGTACGCGTGGTGTTGCCCTGGAGCGGCAAGGGTTTTGGCATGCAATTCGTACCGCGCATCGGCCAGGAAGTCATCGTCACGTTCATCGACGGCGATCCCGACCGTCCGCTGGTGACCGGTTGCGTCTACAACGGCGACAACGCCCTGCCCTACGCGTTGCCGGCGAACCAGACCCAGTCCGGGATCAAGACCAACTCGTCCAAGGGTGGCGGCGGTTTCAACGAGTTGCGTTTCGAAGACAAGAAGGACGCCGAGGAGGTGTTTCTCCAGGCCCAGAAAGACTTCAACATCAATGTGCTCAACGACACCACCGCCACCGTCGGCCACGATGAAACCCTCACGGTGCAGAACGCCCGCACCCGCACGGTCAAGGAAGGCGACGAAACCATCACCCTGGAAAAAGGCAAACGTAGCGTGACCATCCAGACCGGCAGCGACAGCCTCGACGTGAAAGACACCCGCACCGTCACCGTCGGTTCGGACCAGAACCACAGCACCGGCGGCAACTACACGCACAAGGTCACCGGCAACTACGACCTGACGGTGGACGGCAACCTGACCATCAAGGTCAGCGGCACCCTGACCCTGCAAAGCGGCGGCAGTTTCGCGATCAAGAGCGGCGCGGACCTGGCGGCCCAGGCCAGCACCTCCATCAGCCAGAAGGCCGGCACGGCCCTGAGCAACCAGGCCGGTACGTCGTTGGAAAACAAGGCCGGCACCACGCTGACCAACGACGCCGGCATCAGCCTGGTGAACAAGGCCGCCGCCGAACAGACCGTGGACGGCGGCGGCATGCTGACGATCAAGGGCGGTTTGGTGAAGGTCAACTGACAGGAGCGCCCCGATGGCCTCGAAAAAACTCGACGTGGAGCGTGGCGACAGCCAGCTGAGCGGTCAACTGGTCGATGGTCGGCTCGACGGCCCGCTGCAAATTGAAGAGGCCCAGCGCCCGCAAGCAAAACTCAACTACAGCCAGGGTGAACTGCAAGGCACCAGCACCCTGTATCACCCCAATGGAAGGGTCTCGGCAGTGATGCCGTTCGTGAAAGGTAAATTGCAGGGGGTGGCGAGTTTTTATGCCGCAGAGGGTGGCTTGCAGCGCCAGGCCACGTATCGCAATGGGTTACTGCACGGTGAGGCCAGCAACTACTTCCCCGACGGGCAACTGGCCGAGGCCGAGTTCTATCGCGACGGTGTGCGCGACGGCCGCTATCGCCGCCTGCACCCTAACGGCAACCCGGCGGTCGAAGCCCGCTACCTCAATGGCCAACTGCTGGAACCGGCCCATGCCTACGCTGAAGACGGCCGGCCGCTGGATGCCGAGGGCAAACCGATCTCCCGGGTGCGCTGGTGGTTCAGGCGTTGGAATGATCCAGCGCAGGCCTGACTACCCCGTCCATCCTGTGGGAGCGAGCCTGCTCGCGATGACGGCAGCACAACCAACATCACCACCAACTGACCCACCGCTATCGCGAGCAAGCTCGCTCCCACAGTGTTTTCGAGGTGGTCGCAGATTTTATGGCCACTAGTAAGTCCTCTGTGGGAGCGAGCTTGCTCGCGATGACGGCCTCACAGTCAACATCACCATCAACTGACCCTCCGCTATCGCGAGCAAGCTCGCTCCCACAGGGATTGGAGGTGGGCAGCTAGCCTGCGTCCACCACGCAACCATCAAGGGATAAGCATCTGCACCTGCCCCGGCACGACGATCTTGATCACCCCGGCCCAGGTGCACATCAGGGTACTGTTGGCGTCGATGGCCGGCATGTTACCGAGCAACAGTGTGGGCGCGCCGCCAGGGATCCAGGGGGTCGCGGTGGCGGGAATGCACGGCATGGGGGTCAGCACACCCAATGCCGCCGCAGTCGCGGCGGCCACGGTCGGGTTGGCCAGGCTCTGGCACATGCCGAACGTGGTGATGTTCACCAGCGGGATGTGATCCATGATGTTCGCCGCTGGCATGCCGCCGGTCAGCAGGCGATTGACCGGCAGTACATTGAGCACCGCCGGGGCGACGCCGAAGCTGCATTGCAAGGTTGCGGTGCCACACACTTGCGGGCATCCCATCGCGATTGCTCCTTTGAAAGCTGCAGGCTTCACAACCATAGCTCGCCCATGGCCGTCGTGCATCAGGCCCGCTGATTATCCTGCAACACGCTAACCTATAAGACCCTGGCGTGCTTGTGACGCCTCCCTCGCGCCATTAGATTAGCCAATGATCGATGGCCTCCAAAATAAGCAGAAGGGATAAGCATGGCGTTTACTGATCAGTCCACCCGCGTGCGCGACGGTGAAGAACTCGATGCCAACCTGATCGACCCATACCTCAAGGCCCACATTCCAGGCCTCACCGGCGTGCCGCGGATCAGCCAGTTTCCCGGTGGTGCGTCGAACCTGACCTACTTGCTGGAATACCCAGAGCAGGAATTCGTCCTGCGCCGTCCGCCATTCGGCCACAAGGCCAAATCGGCCCACGACATGGGCCGTGAGTTCCGCATCCTCAATCAATTGCGCGAAGGTTTCCCCTACTGCCCAAAAGCCTACCTGCACTGCACCGATGAGTCAGTGATGGGCGCCGAGTTCTACGTGATGGAACGGGTCAAGGGCATCATCCTGCGCTCCGATCTGCCGCCGGAACTGGGTTTCGACGCCGCCCGCACCGAAGCACTGTGCAAGAGCTTCATCGACCGACTCGTCGAACTGCATCAGGTCGACTATAAGGCTTGCGGCCTGGCCGACCTGGGCAAGCCCGAAGGCTACGTGGCCCGGCAGATCCGCGGCTGGAGCGATCGCTACGAAAAAGCCCTGACCCCCGACGCGCCGAAGTGGGAAGCGGTCAAGGCCTGGCTCAACGACAAGATGCCCGCCGACCACCCGACTTCGAGCATCGTGCACAACGACTACCGCTTCGATAACGTCATTCTCGACCCGGACAACCCGATGCAGATCATCGGCGTGCTGGACTGGGAACTGACCACCATCGGCGATCCGTTGATGGATTTGGGCAACAGCCTCGCCTACTGGATCGAGGCCGACGACCCGGCGCCGGTACAGTTGATGCGCCGCCAGCCAAGCCACGCGCCCGGCATGCTGACCCGCCGCGAGTTCGTCGATTACTACGCCGAGCGCGCCGGGATCCGCATCGACAACTTCGATTTCTATTACACCTACGGCCTGTTCCGCCTGGCCGGGATTGTCCAGCAGATCTACTACCGTTTTTTCCACGGCCAGACCCAGGACAAACGCTTCGCGCAGTTCGTTCAGATGAACAAGCTGCTGGAGCAGATGAGCCTGCAGGTCATCGGCAAATCCACGCTCTGAGCACACCTATAACAAGGAAACAGCATGTCCAAGACTCAGTTGTTCGACCTCGACGGTAAAATCGCTTTCGTTTCCGGCGCCAGCCGTGGCATCGGCGAGGCCATCGCCAAACTGCTGGCCCAGCAAGGCGCCCATGTGATCGTGTCCAGTCGTAAACTCGACGGTTGCCAGCACGTGGCCGACGCGATCATCGCCGCTGGCGGCAAGGCCACCGCCATTGCCTGCCACATCGGTGAAATGGAGCAGATCAGCCAAGTGTTCGCTGGCATCCGCGAGCAGTTCGGGCGCCTGGACATCCTGGTGAACAACGCCGCCACCAACCCGCAATTCTGCAACGTACTGGACACCGACCTGGGGGCATTCCAGAAAACCGTCGACGTGAACATTCGCGGCTACTTCTTCATGTCGGTGGAAGCCGGCAAGCTGATGCGCGAAAACGGCGGCGGCAGCATCATCAACGTGGCGTCGATCAACGGCATCTCGCCGGGAATCTTCCAAGGCATCTATTCGGTGACCAAGGCCGCCGTGATCAACATGACCAAGGTGTTCGCCAAGGAATGCGCGCAGTTCGGTATCCGCTGCAACGCCCTGTTGCCGGGCCTGACCGACACCAAGTTCGCCTCGGCCCTGGTCAAGAACGACGCGATCCTGAAAACCGCCCTGGCGCAGATCCCCCTCAAGCGCGTGGCCGACCCGAGCGAAATGGCCGGCGCGGTGTTGTACCTGGCCAGTGATGCATCGAGCTACACCACGGGTGTGGCGCTGAATGTGGATGGCGGGTTCCTGTCCTGATAGCGAATTCTGTGAAAGCCCCTGTGGGAGCGAGCTTGCTCGCGATAGCATTGCATCAGTGACACAAGTACTGCTGACCCACCGCTATCGCGAGCAGGCTCGCTCCCACAGGGAATAGCAGCGACTGCAAAAATGAATATTTATTCCAATATTTGCAATTTAGGAATATTTATTCCATAAATAGCCCTCCTGAAAATAACAATTCAAAGGGCTCTTTCTCATGCGTGAACTCGGTATCGGTCTGATTGGCACCGGCTTCATGGGCCGTGCCCATGCGCTGGCGTTCCACAACGCCAAGGCGGTCTTCGACCTCCCCCTGAACCTGACACTGGCGGCCCTGGCCGACGCCGATCCCCAGCGTGCCCGGCAATGCGCCCAGAGCTGGGGGTTCGCGACGGCCCACAGTGACTGGCAACAACTGATCGACGACCCGAAGGTCCATCTGATCGCCATCACCACCCCCAACCATTTGCACTTCCCCATGGCCATGGCTGCCCTGGCGGCGGGCAAGCCGGTCTATTGCGAAAAACCCCTGGCGGTATCCCTGGAGCAAGCCGAGCAGATGCAGCAGGCGGCCAAGACCGCCGGCGTGGTAACACGGGTCGGCTACAACTATCAGCACAACCCGATCATCCAACTGGCGCGGGACATGATCCAACGCGGCGAACTGGGGCAGATCATCAGTTTCCAGGGCGAATTCAGCGAAGACTTCATGGCCGACCCGAGCTCGCCGTGGTCATGGCGCTGCGAAGCCGCCCACGCCGGTGGCGCACTGGCCGACCTGGGCAGTCACTTGCTGGCCATGGCTCGTCACCTGTTGGGCGATGTCCAAGCGGTATGCGCCGACAGCCAGACCGTGCACCACCAACGCCCCGCCAGCGCCGGCAACGCCGAACAACGCGCCATCGCGGTAGACGACCAGGTCCACGCCCTGCTGCGTTTCGCCAATGGCGCCCGAGGTACGGTGAGCAGCAGTTGGCTCAAGCACGGCTACAAGAACCACCTGAGCTTCGAGATCAGCGGCACCCTCGGCACGCTGGCGTTCGATCAGGAACGGCTCAACGAACTGCGCCTGTGCCGCGTCGGTCAGGCAGGTTTCCAGCGGCTGCTGGCCGGTCCGGATTTACCGGGGTATGCCGCGTTCAGTCCGGCGGCCGGGCATCAGTTGGGGTACAACGAATTGAAGACGCTGGAGGTGCAGGAACTGGTCATGGCCCTCGCAGGCAAAGGTGGCAACGGCACCGATTTTGCCGAAGCCTGGGAAGTGGAGCGGCTGGCGACGGCGATTCGGTTGGCGGCGCGGGAGCAGCGGTGGGTGAAAATCAGCGAGCTGTAACCGCTCGTTCGCTGCACCTTGTAAGCCCTCTGTGGCGAGGTGTTCAGTTTCGATTTAGGGTTTGCAACTCAACCAACCGCCCCGCCAACGCCTTGGCCTGGCTCGCAACGTCGGTCACGGCGGTGCTTTCCCACCACATTCCGCGCAGTGGCGGGCCCATGGCGAACAGCCGCTCGGCAGGCTCGCCTTGGGCGTCCAGCACCGCCCCATCACGCCGCGCGGCGATGCCCAGGGCCAATGGGCCGGGCTGGATCAGACCACGGGCCAGCAACTGCTGCGGCAACGGTCGCGCCACCCGGCGCCAGTCATATTCGATGCCGCTGGAGTTGATCAATGCCGCGCCCTGCACCACGGTCAGGCCAGCCTCGCCTCGTCGGCGGATGTGAATCGCCAGCGCCCCTTCGGCGGATGACGCCAGGCCCTTGAACGACGCCGCCTGGATCCGCAACCGCCCTTCCCCATGCAAACGCGTCACCAGTTCCGCGCTCAACGGTGGCGAGCGATGATGATGGCTCTCCCACCACGGCCGTACATGCCGGACGAACTGCCGACGTTGCACATCGCTGGCCTGGTTCCACAAACGCCCGATGTGTGCGCGCACGGTGTCCAGCGGTGCCTGCCAATCGATGCCTTGGGTCTGGGCCTGGCGGCATTGCTCACGCAGGGCCCGCATCAACTGGCGCGGCGAACGCAGGCTGTGATCTTCGGCGAGGAAATCCACCCAGGCCGGCGGCTGGCGACGCACGTGGGGCAGCAGTCCATGACGGGAAAATACTTCGATAGGCCCGCGATGCCCGGCCTGTTCCAGCGACACCACGGCGTCGACCATGGTCAGTCCCGAGCCGATGATCAACACCGTGGACTGCGGGTCGAGCTGGCGCATCGCAGCCACATCCCAAGGATCCAGGGCCGCGGCATTCAAGCCGCTGGATTCGGTCTGCGGGGTGCGCGCCGCCGGGAACATGCCGGTGGCCAGCACCGCGAAACGGCCACGCAAGATTTGGCCATCGTCCAGTGTCACCATCACGGCATCGTCGGCAAGCCGCAGGTCCACGGCCTCCCCGCGCACATGCTCGGCGGTCGAACCGTTTTGTGCACCCAACTCGCGAGCCTCGGCCAGGCGTTGCTGCACATAGAGGCCGAACATCCCCCGGGGTGGGAACAACTCGCTGATCGGCACGTGCTGCTGATCCGATTCGGGCCAGCCGCCGGCTTCGACGAACGCGGTGAGCCATTGGGTCAGGTCATCGGCGTTGTCCGGATCGACACTCATGCGCGCCGCGTTGCCGTTCAAGGTATGGCCCAACTCCACAGCGCTGTAGGCCTCGCCCCGACCCAATTCGCTGCGAGGCTCGACAATCAACACCTCGCGTCGGCCCGGCAGGCGCAGCAACTGCGCCGCCAGCATGGCGCCGCTCAGGCCGCCGCCGATGATCAGGATGTCCGCCTCGCGGGTGATGTCACGCTCATGTCGATCCAGCGCTGTGTCCATACCGCTCTCCAGGAATCAAATCACCACATTGCGTACGAATCTCGCCGCCACCGGGCCATCGTTGCGATAAGCATGGGGCTGGTTGCTGGCGAACATGAAAAACTCACCAGCACTGATGCGGCGCTCTTCGTCGCCCAACAACAGGGTCAGGCAGCCCTCGAACACATAGAGCTGCTCGCTCCAGCCGTCGGCGTCGGGTTCGGAATGGTAATGCTCGCCGGGCTCCAGGCGCCATTCCCAAAGTTCGACTTCGCGACTGGCAGTGGCTTTTGCCAGCAGCACGGCTTTGCTGCCGGGAATGGTGCCGGCCCAGGCCAACTCGTTGATGCGGCTCGGATCGCGGGCGTCGGGGGCCTGGATCAAGTCGCTGAAGGCCACGTTTAGGGCCTCGGCGACACGGTCCAGGGTGGTCAGGCTGACATTTTTTTCCCCGGCTTCTATAGCCACCAGCATGCGCCGGCTGACCCCGGACAGTTCCGCCAGCGCGGTCTGGCTGAGCTGCGCGGCATGCCGCAGGCGGCGGACGTTCTGGCTGACGTGTTGCAGGACGGACGCCCGCTGGCCGTTTTCTTTGTGCACTATATTGCTCACATGCTAGGGCTGCGCATTATACTGCCCAACTTCGGGCGCATTGTGCGTCCGCCTCAAGTGGCGCGCAAGGTCATGACACCGGTGAACTCCCCTCAAGCTTCCTCCCGCTTCTCAAGGTTCAGCAAAGCTGAATGCGTGCTGGTGTTGATCACCATGATCTGGGGCGGAACCTTCTTGTTGGTGCAGCACGCCATGACCGTCAGCGGGCCGATGTTTTTCGTTGGTCTGCGCTTCGCCGCCGCGGCGGGGTTTGTCGCACTGTTCTCCTGGCGGCATCTGCGGGACCTGACCCTGTTCGAGCTCAAGGCCGGGAGCTTCATCGGCGTGGCGATCATGCTCGGCTATGGCTTGCAAACGGTCGGCCTGCAAACCATTCCCAGCAGCCAGTCGGCGTTCATCACCGCGCTGTACGTACCCTTCGTGCCGCTGTTGCAGTGGCTGGTGCTGGGCCGCCGGCCTGGCCTGATGCCGAGCATCGGCATCATGCTGGCGTTCACCGGGCTGATGCTGGTGTCAGGTCCTGCGGGTGCTTCGCTGAATTTCAGTGCCGGCGAAATTGCCACGCTGATCAGCGCCATCGCGATTGCCGCCGAGATCATCCTGATCAGCGCCTATGCCGGCCAGGTCGATGTGCGCCGGGTGACCGTGGTGCAACTGGCAAGCACGGCGGTGCTGGCATTCTTGATGGTAGTACCGACCCAGGAAACCATTCCGGATTTTTCCTGGTTGCTGCTGGTCAGCGCCGTCGGCCTGGGGGCCGCCAGCGCAGCGATCCAGGTAGCGATGAACTGGGCGCAGAAAAGCGTCTCGCCGACCCGCGCCACGCTGATCTATGCCGGCGAGCCAGTGTGGGCCGGCATCGCCGGGCGCCTGGCGGGCGAGCGCCTGCCAGCGATTGCCTTGTTCGGCGCAGCGCTGATCGTCGCGGCGGTGATTGTCAGTGAACTGAAGACCCGCAGCAAAGGTGCTGTCGAAGTGGATGAGGTGCTAGAGCGCGAGCAGTGAGGCCGGTGGACCAGCGCAATAGCGGCGAGCAAAATCCCCTCGCCACAGGTGATGTGTATCACGCGGTATTTGTGGCTAGCTCTGACTCCGCGTCTCCTCGCCAAAATAACGCAAAGTCAGAAAACTCCGTCCACTTTGTAGGATTCTGCGACACCCTCGCGGTTGGTGATCGGGGATACGCCACGTATGATCCCTGCTACTCACCCGCCGAATAGAAGCCTATGTCACTGATAGTTCTATTGCTTTTGCCCTTCATCGGCAGCTGTGTCGCGGCGCTGCTGCCGCATAACGCCCGTAACGCCGAATCATTGCTGGCGGGCCTCGTGGCCCTGGTCGGCACCGTTCAGGTGGCCTTGTTGTACCCGCAGATCGCCGACGGCGGCGTGATCCGTGAGCAATATTCCTGGTTGCCCAGCCTCGGCCTGGATTTCGTGCTGCGCCTGGATGGTTTTGCCTGGCTGTTTTCCTTGCTGGTGCTGGGCATCGGCACACTGGTGTCGCTGTACGCCCGCTACTACATGTCGCCGGACGATCCGGTGCCGCGCTTCTTTGCCTTTTTCCTGGCGTTCATGGGCGCCATGCTCGGGCTGGTGATCTCCGGCAACCTGATCCAGATGGTGTTCTTCTGGGAGCTGACCAGCCTGTTCTCGTTCCTGCTGATCGGCTACTGGCACCACCGCGCTGACGCCCGGCGCGGTGCCTACATGGCCTTGATGGTGACCGGGGCCGGCGGGCTGTGCCTGTTGGCCGGAGTGATGCTGCTCGGCCATGTGGTGGGCAGCTATGACCTGGACAAGGTCCTCGCCGCTGGCGATCTGATCCGCGCCCATGCCCTCTACCCCACCCTGCTCTCGCTGATCCTGATCGGCGCCCTGAGCAAAAGCGCCCAGTTCCCTTTCCATTTCTGGCTGCCCCACGCCATGGCCGCGCCGACGCCGGTGTCGGCCTATCTGCACTCGGCGACCATGGTCAAGGCCGGGGTGTTCCTGTTGGCGCGGTTGTGGCCAGCGCTGTCGGGCAGTGAACAATGGTTCTATATCGTCGGCGGCGCGGGGGCCTGTACTTTGCTGCTGGGCGCCTACTGCGCAATGTTCCAGAACGATCTCAAAGGGCTGCTGGCCTACTCCACCATCAGCCACCTCGGGTTGATCACCCTGCTGCTGGGCCTGAACAGTCCACTGGCGGCGGTGGCGGCGGTGTTTCATATCCTCAACCACGCCACCTTCAAGGCCTCGCTGTTCATGGCCGCCGGGATCATCGACCACGAAAGCGGTACCCGCGACATTCGCAAGCTCAGCGGCCTGGTGCGGCTGATTCCGTTCACCGCGACCCTGGCGATGGTGGCCAGCGCGGCAATGGCCGGGGTGCCGCTGCTCAATGGTTTCCTGTCCAAGGAAATGTTTTTCGCCGAGACCGTGTTCATTTCCGCCACGGCCTGGGTCGAGTTGACGCTACCGATCATCGCCACCATCGCCGGGACCTTCAGCGTCGCCTACTCCCTGCGCTTCACCGTGGACGTGTTCTTCGGCCCCACCGCCACCGACCTGCCCCATACCCCCCACGAGCCGCCGCGCTGGATGCGCGCGCCGGTGGAGTTGCTGGTGTTCACCTGCCTGGTGGTGGGGATTTTCCCGGCCCAGGTGGTCGGCTCGTTGCTCGCCGCTGCGGCGTTGCCGGTGGTGGGCGGCACCTTGCCCGAGTACAGCCTGGCGATCTGGCATGGCCTCAACGCGCCGATGATCATGAGCCTGGTGGCGATGTCCGGCGGCATCGTGCTGTACCTGCTGTTGCGTAACCAGTTCAGGCAAGGGCACATCAAGCACCCTCCGTTCATTGGCCGGCTCAGCGGCAAGCGGTTGTTCGAACGCTGCCTGGTGCTGATGATGCGCCAGAGCCGGCGGCTGGAACGGCTGATCAGCACCCGTCGCCTGCAGGCCCAGTTGTTCTGGCTGGTGCTGGCTGCGGTGCTCGCCGGGTTGATCCCGATGCTGCACAGCACGCTGGTCTGGGGTGACCGGCCGAAAATCCCCGGCTCCATCGTCTTCGTCTGCCTCTGGCTGCTGGCGATCGCCTGTGCCCTGGGCGCGGCCTGGCAGGCCAAGTATCACCGGCTCGCGGCCCTGACCATGGTCAGCGTCTGCGGCCTGATGACCTGCGTGACCTTCGTCTGGTTCTCCGCGCCCGACCTGGCCTTGACGCAACTGGTGGTGGAAGTGGTGACCACGGTGCTGATTCTGCTCGGCTTGCGCTGGCTGCCACGGCGGATCGAGGATGCCTCGCCCCGGCCCAATAGCGAACGGCGCGCACGCATCCGGCGCTTGCGAGACTTGCTGTTATCCGTCGCGGTGGGGGGTGGCATGGCGCTGCTGGCCTACGCGATGCTGACCCGGCAGACGCCCAACGACATTTCTTCGTTCTACCTCAGCCGTGCCCTGCCCGAAGGTGGCGGCAGCAATGTGGTGAACGTGATGCTGGTGGACTTCCGTGGCTTCGACACCCTGGGAGAAATCACCGTGCTGGTGGCGGTGGCCCTGGCGGTGTTCGCCCTGCTACGACGGTTTCGTCCACCGAAGGAAAGCATGCAACTGCCGGCGCAACAGCGCCTGCTGGCGCCGGACGTGGTCACCGACCTGGTCAACCCACGCCATGCCAGCGACACCGCGTTGGGCTTCATGATGGTGCCGTCGGTGCTGGTACGCCTGCTGCTGCCGATTGCCCTGGTGGTGTCGTTCTACCTGTTCATGCGCGGACACAACCAACCCGGCGGCGGCTTCGTGGCCGGGCTGGTGATGTCGGTGGCGTTCATCCTTCAGTACATGGTCGCCGGCACCCAGTGGGTCGAGGCGCAAATGAGCCTGCGACCACTGCGTTGGATGGGCACTGGGCTGTTGTTCGCCACGGCCACGGGGCTTGGGGCGATGGTGGTGGGTTATCCGTTCCTGACCACCCACACCTGGCATTTCCACTTGCCGCTGCTGGGCGACATTCACCTGGCCAGCGCACTGTTCTTCGACATCGGCGTGTACGCCGTGGTGGTCGGCTCGACACTGTTGATCCTTACCGCCCTGGCTCACCAGTCGGTACGAGCCCATAAGCCGGGCCTGCAAGCCAAACCCGTCGCCCCCGTCAAAGGAGCCACCGCCTGATGGAAGAAGTCATCGCAATCGCTATCGGCGTACTGGCCGCCTCCGGTGTCTGGCTGGTGTTGCGGCCTCGGACCTTCCAGGTGGTCATGGGCCTGTGCCTGCTGTCCTACGGCGTCAACCTGTTTATCTTCAGCATGGGCAGCCTGTTCATCGGCAAGGAGCCGATCATCAAGGACGGCGTGCCCCAGGACCTGCTGCACTACACCGACCCGCTGCCCCAGGCCCTGGTGCTGACCGCTATCGTCATCAGCTTCGCCATGACCGCGCTGTTCCTGGTGGTGCTGCTGGCGTCCCGGGGCCTGACCGGTACCGACCACGTGGACGGCCGGGAGCCCAAGGAATGATGTTGACGCCCCATCTGATCGCCGCGCCCATCCTGTTGCCGCTGCTGACCGCCGCGCTGATGCTGATGCTCGGTGAAAAGCACCGCCCACTCAAAGCGCGGATCAACCTGTTCTCCAGCCTGCTGGGCCTGGGCATCGCCGTGTTGTTGCTGCGTTGGACCCAGGACCAGGCCCTGCCCGCCTCCATCGGCGTGTACCTGCCTGGCAACTGGCAAGCGCCGTTCGGCATCGTCCTGGTGGTCGATCGTCTGTCAGCGCTGATGCTGGTGCTGACCGGCATCATCGGCGTCAGCGCCCTGCTGTTCGCCACCGCCCGTTGGGACCGCGCCGGGGCGAGTTTCCATGCCCTGTTCCAGATCCAGCTGATGGGCCTCTACGGGGCCTTCCTGACGGCGGACCTGTTCAACCTGTTCGTGTTCTTCGAGGTGCTGCTGGCGGCCTCCTACGGTTTGATGCTGCACGGCTCGGGCCGGGCGCGGGTGTCGTCGGGCTTGCATTACATTTCCATCAACCTGCTCGCCTCGTCGCTGTTTCTGATCGGCGCGGCGCTGATCTATGGCGTCACCGGCACCTTGAACATGGCCGACCTGGCCTTGAAGGTGCCGCTGGTGCCGGAAGCCGACCGCGGCCTGCTGCACGCCGGGGCAGGCATCCTCGCGGTGGCATTTCTGGCCAAGGCCGGCATGTGGCCGCTGAACTTCTGGCTGGTGCCGGCCTACAGTGCCGCCAGTGCGCCGGTGGCGGCGCTGTTCGCGATCATGACCAAGGTCGGCGTCTACACGATCCTGCGCCTGTGGACGTTGCTGTTCTCCAGCCAGGCCGGTGCCTCGGCGTTTTTTGGCGCCGACTGGCTGGTCTACGGCGGCATGGCGACGATCGTCTGCGCGGCCATCGCCATTCTCGCGGCGCAACGCCTGGAGCGCATGGCCAGTCTGAGTATCCTGGTCTCGGCCGGAATCTTGCTGTCGGCCATTGGTTTTGCCCAGCCGAACCTGGTGGGCGCGGCGCTGTTTTATCTGGTGAGCTCGACCCTGGCGCTTTGCGCACTGTTCCTGCTGGCCGAGTTGGTCGAACGCTCGCGCTCGGCCAATGAAGCGGGCCTGGACGACGACTTCGACACGCTGCCGCGACCGCTGGAGTCCTTGCAACCGCCCAAGGGCATCAACCTCGACGACGAGCAGAAAGCCGTGGTCGGCCAAGTGATTCCCTGGACCATGGCCTTTCTCGGCTTGAGTTTCATCTTCTGCGCACTGTTGATTATCGGCATGCCGCCGCTCTCGGGGTTCATCGGCAAGCTGGGGCTGCTGAGCGCGTTGCTCAATCCCCAGGGGTTGGGGGCCAGCGCCGGGGCGCCGGTGTCGAACCAGGCGTGGGGCCTGCTGGCGCTGTTGATCCTGTCGGGGCTGGCCTCGTTGATCGCATTTTCGCGCCTGGGCATCCAGCGCTTCTGGACGCCACAGGAGCGTCCGTCGCCGTTGCTGCGGCCGTTCGAATGCCTGCCGATCATCGTCCTGCTGGGCCTGGGCATCGCCTTGACCTTCAAGGCCGAGCCGTTGCTGCGCTATACCCAGTCCGCCGCCGATGCGCTGAACAACCCTGAACACTATGTGATGGCGGTTCTGGCCACCCGCGCCGTGCCCAATCCCCAGGCCAGCACCGCATTGCCGCAGGTGCAACCATGAAGCGCCTGTTTCCCGCGCCGTGGCTGTCCCTGGCGCTCTGGTTGCTGTGGCTGGTATTGAACCTGTCCCTCAGCGCCGGACACTTGCTGCTCGGTGCCGCGCTGGGCTTGCTGGCACCTTTGATGATGCGCCCGCTGCGCCCGCGGCCCATCCGCATCCGGCGGCCATGGGTGGTGTTGCGCTTGTTCTTGCTGGTAGGCCGCGACGTGCTGGCCTCGAACCTGACAGTGGCCTGGGGCGTGCTGAACGCCGGGCGCCGCCCACCTCGCTCGCGGTTCATCAAGGTGCCGCTGGACCTGCGCGATGCCAACGGCCTGGCGGCGTTGTCGATGATCACCACGGTGGTGCCCGGGACGGTCTGGTCGGAACTGGCGCTGGATCGCAGCATCCTGCTGATGCATGTGTTCGACCTGCAAGACGAGGCGTCATTCATCGCGCATTTCAAAGCCACCTACGAGCGCCCGTTGACGGAGATTTTCGAATGAGCCCGCTGTTGTCCAATGCGATCCTGTTGAGCCTGTTCCTGTTCTCCCTGGCAATGGTGTTGACCCTGTGGCGGCTGTTCAAGGGGCCTTCGGCGCAGGATCGGGTACTGGCCCTGGACTACCTGTACATCGTGGCGATGCTGATGATGCTGGTGCTGGGCATTCGTTATGCCAGTGACACCTATTTCGAGGCAGCGTTGCTGATTGCCTTGTTCGGCTTTGTCGGCTCGTTTGCCCTGGCCAAGTTCCTGCTGCGTGGCGAGGTGATCGAATGATCGGTGAATTGTCGTTGTGGGTCGAAATCCCAGTGGCGATCCTGTTGGTGCTCAGCAGCCTGTTCGCCTTGATCGGGGCGATCGGCCTGGTGCGCTTGAAGGATTATTTCCAACGCATGCACCCACCGGCCCTGGCTTCCACGCTGGGCGCCTGGTGCGTAGCGCTGGCCTCGATCATTTACTTCTCGGCGCTCAAGTCCGGGCCGGTGCTGCACGCCTGGTTGATCCCGATCCTGCTGGCAATCACCGTACCGGTGACCACCCTGCTGCTGGCCCGGGCGGCGTTGTTTCGCAAGCGCATGGCGGGGGATGATGTGCCTGCGGAGGTGAGTAGCCGCAGAACCGACTGACAGATACTTCGAACCGGTACAGCTTTTGTGGCGAGGGCTGCGCCCTCCAGCGGGAGCAAGCTCCCTCGCCACAATTGTGATCGGCTGATGATTGAGTGGCTCAGGCCCAGGCCACCGCCAGCAACCCAGCCCCGAGTACGACGCACAACGGCGAGTAGACCCAGGTATCAAGCCTGGCGAAGGTCGAGCCTTTGACTTCCTTGAAAAAACCCACCAGCTCCGACTCGCCAATGGCCCGGGCGAACATCAGCAAGGCAATCGCGCTGATCAGCCACTGCAATGCCCGATGAGTGACCGGCGGCGCCAGCAGGCCAACCCGCAGGCTCACCAACACTGCAATCATCAGCAGCGCAAGCGCCACCAGCAGGGTCAGCCAGCCGGAGGGGTCGAACGCCGGTCGCAGCGCTTCCCCCTGCTTCACCGGCACCTGAGGCACCACTGCCTTGGCTGCCCATCGCCCGCCGAGGGCCCAATACAAATGAATCAAGCTGATGGTTGCAAACACTGCAACCAGCGACCGAGCCAATAAAAGCGTCATTCGCCAGCCTCCTGAGAAAGGTAGAACAATCATCCTAGCTGGAATTTGGCATTTCGCTGGGACCGGCGCAGATTGCCAGATCCCAGCCACTGACTCATTGCCCAGGATCAAGAGTTCTCCTCAACGCTAGAGACTGGCAGACACCTTGTCGGCCACATCCTTGGGCAGCCAGGCCTGCCAGACCTGCGGGTGAGCCTTGAGAAACGCCTCGGCAGCTTCACGGGGAGGCGTGTGCTTCTCGCTCATCTCGGCCAAGGCTTTGTTCAGCGGTTCGATGGGCAGGTCAACCTTGCTGAAGAATTCGGCAATGTCCGGGTGTTGCTTCTGGAACGGCGCGGAGACGCCAATAGACAACTTCGAGGCCAATGAACGGGTCGGCCGCGGATTGGGATTGTCGGCGTCGGTCAGGGTTTTCCAGGCCTCGGCATCGAACGGTGGCTCCTGCAGTTGCACCAGCTTGAAACGTCCGAGCAACGGCGTGGGCGACCAGTAATAAAACAGGATCGGCTTGCCCCGGCGGATCGACGAGCTGATTTCCGCATCCAGCGCCGCCCCCGAGCCGCTGCGGAAATTCACATAGCTGTCGGACAGGCCATAGGCCTTGAGTTTCTGTTTGTTGACCACTTCGGACGTCCAGCCGATGGGGCTGTTGAGGAAGCGGCCCTTGTCGGGGCTTTCCGGGTCCTTGAACACGTGCTTGTAGCGCGCCAGGTCTTCAACGCTGCGCAGGTCCGGTGCCAGGGGCTTGATGCCCTTGGCCGGGTCGCCCTTGATCACGTATTCCGGCACCCACCAGCCTTCGGTCGCCCCCTTGACCGTATCGCCCAGGGCAATCACCTTGCCTTCGGCCTCGGCCTTGACCCACACCGGGCTGCGCCCGGCCCACTCTTCACCGATCACTTGTATGTCGTTATTGGCCAGGGCGGTTTCCAGGGTAATGGTGGTACCCGGCAATGTGTCGGTCGCAAGCCCATAGCCCTTTTCAACGATGATCCGCAGGATATCGGTGATCAGGCTGCCACTTTCCCAGTTCAAGTCGGCAAAGTGGATCGGCGCTGAAGCGGCCGACGCCGGAAGTGGCGAAACCAACGCAGCGAGGGTGGCCCAGGCAGCCAGCCATTGTCGAACTCGTTTCATGCTTTGTACCTCGTACCAGACACAGCAATAGCTGAACGGCCCTGCGTCAGCGAACGCAAGCCTCTGAATAGTTCAGTCAACTGACTGTAGCCGAGGTTCCAGCGATATCTTGTTAAAACTGTTACCAGTCCTGAGCGCCCGAAGCCCCTGCAAACCCGACACTCACCGGTACACAGCAGACATCACTCGCTGGCCTTGAACGTCACCAGTTCGCCCTTGCGCCACTTGGCGGCTTTGGCGGTGACCGCCTTCAAGGTCTTGGTCAAGCCTTCTTGCAGCTGTTCATTGGCCGCGAACACGGTCACCACGCTATGGCCTTCCTTGAACAGGATCGCATGGCCTGCGGGGGTGGTGACGAAGGCGTAGTCCCCAAGACCGTAGACCGTCAGTTTGATTTCACGAAACCTGATTTCAAACTTGCCGCCCTCGCGACTGGGCAATACCGCTGCGCGAAAGTGATCACCTACCTTGAGTTCAAGCCTGGGCTTGTCATCGACCACCAGGGCCGACTCGGTGTCGATTTCGGCAACATAGATACCTTCGGCGGTCTGCTCGGTGATGTAGACGAAACGTGACTGGAATTGTTTGACCAGTTTTGCCCGCAGGTCACCAAGTACAAATAACGCATGCATGTCGAGATTACTTACTGCCAAGGAAACATCCCCATCTTTGAAAACGGCCCGCCCTCGGAAAAGGACGGACCACGAGAACCCGTGCCGACTGTATTGTCGCAATGGACCTGTAACTGAAATTCGAGGTAAACGGCGCGCCCTGCCCCAGGCGAGAAGAGACTAAAGGATTGCCGCTCTCGCCGTCTTTCCCGAGGGGTCGTCAGAGGCTGAAGGAAAACGCCACTCTGAGCATCGGAAAAGATGGGACTACTAACTTTAGGGAAATTTCCCACTTAAAAAAGCATTTTTCTGACATCGAGCCCAAAAAAAATTGCTTTAGATAGGCACAACCGTCTACACGGTGCTGCCGATTCTAGAGCAGCCGCAGGCGTGGAGACTACCCGAAGTACTCGACAATTCGTCGGTAAACCATAGAAAAGGAATTCACATGGCCACTTTCACCCCCCTGGACCAACCCGTAGCCCCTTGCATCGTGCCCCCCCACGACACGTCCGACAGGGTCGATTGCCTTCCAGTCTCGTTGATTCAACCGCGCTATCGGGTCGTTCTGGCCGGCAAGTGCTTCTTTCATATTGAGGAAACGTCGACTGGACGCGTAAGAGGATTCCGCACCGATCATAACGAAGCTTGTTTCCTGGCCAGGCGTCTGGAACGCAGCGCCTGAGTTCATATACGCCCGTCCATGACTTAACTCAGCCGCCGACAGGCAACTGCTGCCATACTGCCCGCCCGCGAAGACCGTCTCCTATCGGCGGATCGCGCACCAACACCATGACTTTTGAAGAGAAGGCGCGACGTGACGGAATTTGATATTGGCGAATTTTTTATCCGGGGCGAAGCCAGAGAGGTCGAAGGCGAGTTCCAGGCCGTCATTGTGATGCGCGCCAAACCACCGTTGACCACCGTCACTTGTCACCAGGTGGAAAAGGATCGCTGGTTCAAGACCGCGGACATCGCCGCCGAGGCCGCCAGGGAAGCGGCCAAGGCGCTGAAGACTGCGGTGGATGAAGGGGCCTTGAAAGCCTGAGTCCGATCGAACTCCTGACGGGCGCGTGCCTCAGATAGAGGGAAGCAACCGAGGCGCCATGACGGCGCCCGCCCAAAGGAGTCCCCCATGGAACAGCCATCCTACGCACTCAATACCCTGTTCGACCAACTAGGCCTGCCCTCGGAAGGCAAAGCCATCGACGATTTCATCATGGCGCACCCGCTGGCGCCGGAGATCAAACTGGTGGAAGCCGATTTCTGGTCGGACCAGCAGAAAGACCTGCTTCAGGAATGGCTCCTCGCCGACGGCGAAGAAGCGGTACTGGTGGATCAACTGAACGTGCGCCTGCACGACGGGAAATAGCATCCAAACCCCATGAGTCCCCGATGGCAAGGGGATTTATGGGTTGATCGTTCCCACGCTCTGCGTGGGAATGCATCCCGTGACGCTCTGCGTCACCTTCCAGAAGCGGAACGCGGAGCGTCCCTGGCGACATTCCCACGCAGGAGCGTGGGAACGATCGATAGCCTGCACACCTGCAGGTTTGTTCGAGTTGAGCTACCGCGGCTTCTCCGGTTTATAACCCAACCGCAAACCACCCCAGTGACGCCCCTTGAGCATGATCGGTACGGAAAGATCGTGCATCAATTCCCCCGTGTCCCGAGTGTAGGTCTGCAACAGCACCGGCTGTTGGTGGCTGCCGCAGCGAATCCCGGTGCGATCGGAGAATTTGCGCTTGGTCCGATTATTCAGCGTGTCCACCTGGGGATCGCCGGTCAGCGGCTGGCTGAAGACCTTGTTGTGAGTCGGTACGTAACCCTGCTGGGTGCAGGCAATTGCAAACACCAGGCCCTCATGGCGGGCGAGCAATGGCTCCTGGATTGCCGGCAGCACCTGGTCGGTGTAGCGGTCGAAACGAGTCTGGTATTTGGCTGGCTGAGTATTGGGGATGGCCTGGTAATTACGGTCGAACAGATCCTCCAGGCTGACACGGCCCTGGTCGATGTCGGCCTCGAACTGCGCGGCGATCTGGCTCGCCCCTTCCCGTGCCAGGTCATAGACCCGCTGGTGATAATCGTCGAGGCCAACCTCGGCCAGGCGTTCGCTGATGGTTTCGGCCTGGCCTTCCATCTGTACCGCCGCCTCGGCGAGGCGCTGGGTCTGCTGATCGCTGATGGACAGGTCACCGCGCATCTGCTCGATGGCATGGAACAGGCTGTCGAGTTGTTCGCGGTTGGTATCGGTGCCCTGGGCGATGGCGCTGACCTGAGTCTCCACCCCCTCTGCGAGCCGGGCAATGTTTTCCAGATGCTGGCCGGTGTGCTCGACCTGTTGCACACCGCTGTCCAGGTCGGTGGCCAATTGCCGGATCTGCTCCACCACCTGCGCGGTGCGCTGCTGGATGTCCGCCACCATCACCCCGACCTCACCGGTCGCTGCCGCCGTGCGCCCGGCCAGGCCGCGCACCTCATCGGCCACTACCGCAAATCCACGGCCATGCTCACCGGCGCGTGCCGCTTCGATGGCCGCGTTCAGTGCCAGCAGGTTGGTCTGGCTGGCAATGGACTGGATCACCAGGCTGACCCGCTGGATTTCATCGCTGCGCACGCTCAAGGCCTCGATCAACTCGCGGCTGTCGTTTGCGCGCTGGCTGAGCTGGTGCATGCGGCTGATGGACTCCACCAGTTCGCTGCGCCCGGCCACGCTGCTGCGATGAGCCTCACTGGCGGCGCCCAGGGCCTGCTGGCTGAGCTGCGAGGTGGCTTGCTCGGTGGCGATCATCGATTCGGCGTTGCTGACGATTTGCGCGGCGGCGTCGAGTTGCGACTGGACCTTGCCGGCCAGTTGCTTGACCGAATAGGCAACACCGGCCGCCGACAATGCGTTATGGCTGGTGGTGTAGGACAAATCGCGGGTCAATTCAGCCAGTTTGTCGACCGCCGCCGGTTCCGCCGTCGTACTCATGCGCGAGCGCAAGCGCGGCAACCAGACGATCAACATCACCAGGGGCAGGACCAGGTACAACGACCAGCCGCCCAGGGCCATGCCGCACAGCAGCAAGGTCAAGGCGAGACTTTGCAGGGTCGGTGTCAGCCAGCGTGCTGCGTTTTTTGTCCCAGGCACCGAGGCAGGCACCGCACCCGCCAGAGATCCGTCTGTCGCCATGTTCGTCACCCACACTTCTCGTTGTTATGACTGCATTAAACGCCACTACCTAGCCATTATCCATGGTCCATTAGTCGTGTTCTTGCAGCAAATCAACGGTAGTCGACAAACAGCCGATAGACGAAAACAAAAGATCGCAGCCTTTGGTAAGAAGGCTGCGATCCTTGTTTGAACCGCTGGGTCAGGCCTGACGCTGGTGCTTGTCGATCTGCTCGTGACGTTCTTGAGCTTCGATGCAGTACTTGGTGGTCGGGCTGATCAGCAGGCGCTTGAGGCCGATTGGCTCGCCGCTGTCGTCGCACCAGCCAAAGCTGTCGTCGTTGATGCGGTCCAGGGCCTGCTCCAGTTGAGGCAGCATGCGCTGGTCGCGATCGATGGCGTTGACCAGCCAGGTCCGCTCTTCTTCTACGGAAGCAGCGTCTGCAGGGTCAGCCGGGGTGTCCAGGCTCTCAATGGCGATTCGGTTCTGTTCGATGCGCTCGTGGGTTTCGACTTTCATGTTCTGCAACAGCTTGGTGAAGAAAGCCAGCTGCTCGGCATTCATGTAGTCATCCGCCGGCATGGCCAGCAACTTTTCCTTTGTCATTGATATCTCTATAAAAAAACGTGCATTAAGGCGAATTATGGAGCGTCTCGCAGCGCAGCTGCCACGCTCATCGAGAAGGCGCCGTCTCTTCCAAGCGCCACCCGGCACTCAATTTACGAGGGGCGGCAGTCTAAGGCCGAGTCGAGGCCTCAGCAACTGAAAACATAGGGAAAATGTCCGACACCCCCTTCAAATGTTCTCTGACAGGCTTTCGGCGGTCATCGGAGTGCGTTTATAACAAGAAATTCGGTGCAATAGCTGTATTAAGAAGACAAATGGCAACGCCACGCGGGTCAGGCGTGGCGCTTTGTCGCAGGACGGGCACGTTCAGCGCTTGAGTTTACGCTTGTTGCGGTACTGGTCGATGACCACGGCCACCACAATGATCAGCCCCTTGATGATGTCCTGAATATAGGCATCGACCCCGACGAAGGTGAAACCGCTGGCCATCACCCCGAGAATCAGTGCACCGATCACCGTCCCGGTGATGCGCCCCACTCCACCGGCCAGGCTGGTGCCACCAATCACCGCTGCTGCAATCGCGTCCAGCTCATAGGACATGCCCATGCCGGCCTGGCCGGTCGCCGCCCGCGCCGAGGCCACCACCCCGGCGAGCCCCGCCAGCAACCCGGCGATGCTGTAGACGATCACCAGATGGCGCTTGACGTTGATGCCCGACGTACGTGCCGCCTGCATGTTGCCGCCAATGGCGTAGGTGTATTTGCCATATTTGGTGTAGCGCAGGGCAATGTGGAAGATCACCGCCACCACCAGGAAGATGATCACCGGCATCGCGCCATGGCCGATGGCGGTGTAGGAATCGGACAACATGCTCACCGGCTGGCCTTCGGTGTAATAACGCGCCAGGCCCCGGGCCGAGACCATCATGCCAAGGGTGGCAATGAACGGCGGGATGCCGGTCACGGCGATGATGCTGCCGTTGATCGCCCCGGCCAGCAGGCCAACGCCAAGCCCGGCCGCCACCGGGATCCACACCGGCAAATCCGTCAGGGAAGGAAATACCGCGCGGGCGAAGTCCGAGGTCTGGGCCAGGCTGGCGGCGATCATGGCCGACAGCGCCAGCACCGAGCCGGACGATAGGTCAATACCGGTAGTGATGATCACCTGGGTCACGCCGATGGCCAACAGGCCGATGATCGACACTTGCAGGATCATCAGCACCAGGCGCTGGGAGTTCATCAGGAAGCTCTGGTCGCGCATGATCCAGCCGAACATCTCGAAGACCAGGCCGATACCGATCAGCACCAGGAAGATACTCAGTTCCGTCGGCAATCGCCGACGCGCCCTGGCCGGTGCGGCCGCAGGTTTGTTTTCCAGTATCGCGTTCATAGCCATTCACCTTTTTTATCTGGACTGACGGGCATCAGGACAGGCCTGAAGCCAATTGCATGACTCGTTCCTGGGTCGCTTCGCTGCGGTCGAGGGTGCCCATCAGGTCGCCTTCGTGCATCACCATGACCCGGTCGCTCATGCCCAGCACCTCCGGCAGTTCCGAGGAAATCATGATCACCGCCATGCCTTCGCTGGCGAGGTAGGAAATCAGCCGGTAGATCTCGGCCTTGGCACCGACATCGATGCCGCGGGTCGGCTCGTCGAGGATCAGGATGCGCGGGTTGGTCATCAGCCAACGGGCCAGCAGCGCTTTCTGTTGGTTGCCGCCGGACAAGGTGTCGATGCACTGCTCAAGGGACGGGGTCTTGACCCGTAGTTTCTTGCACATGTCCTCACACAAGGCGCGCAAGGCTTTCTGCTGGATGAAGCCGTTGCCGACGTAATGGGGCAGCACGGCCATTTCCATGTTCTCCAGCACCGACAGGCACGGAAACAGGCCACTGAGCTTGCGATCCTCGGTCAATAGCGCGAAGCCCTTCTCGATGGCCATGTGCGGGTCGCTGATGCGTACCGGTTGGCCGTCCAGCAGGATTTCACCGCCGGTACTCGGGGTCACGCCGAAAATCGCCTCGGCCACATTGGTCCGGCCAGAGCCCATCAACCCGGCGATACCGAGGATCTCCCCGGCATGCAGGTCGAAGGACACGCCTTTGAAGATGCCGTCCAGGCTCAGGTCGCGCACCGACAGCACCAACTCGCCGATGGGTTTTTCCCGAACCGGGAACAACTGGCTCAATTCGCGCCCGACCATCATCGAAATCAGGCTGTCACCGTCCATGCTGTCGGCCCGTTGCAGGCCGATGTAGGCACCGTCGCGAAACACCGCCACTTCATCGGCGATGGTGAACACTTCGTTCATTTTGTGGGTGATGTAAATGATGCCCTTACCCTGGGCCTTGAGGTCGCCGATGATCGAGAACAGGTGGGCGACCTCCGTCTCGGTGATGGCCGAGGTCGGCTCGTCCATGATCAGGATGTCGGAATCGTACGAGACGGCCTTGGCGATCTCGACCATTTGCCGCTCGGCAATGCTCAAGTTGCCCACTTGCTCTTCAGGATCGAGGTTGATCCGCAGGCGTTCCAGCAGCCTGGCGGTGCAGCGATGCATTTCACCATGATCAACCATGTGCAGGCCGTTGAGCTGCTCGCGGCCGATCCAGATGTTTTCGGCGATGCTCATGTGCGGCATCAGGTTCAGTTCCTGATGGATCATCGCGATGCCGGCCTGCAAGGCCGCCAGGGGCGTGTCAAACGTCACCGGCTTGCCACGCAGGCGCAGTTCACCGGCGTCCGGCTGGTAGATGCCGGCGATGATTTTCATCAAGGTGGATTTGCCCGCGCCATTCTCGCCCATCAGGGCCAGCACGGAACCGGGGCGTACTCGCAGCTGTACATCGGACAGGGCCACCACGCCGGGAAAGCCTTTGCTGACATTGACGACTTCCAGCAGATACGGTTCATCAGGTATTACGTCCGGCCGGAAGGTCATCGCCGGGGCGCTCGAAGCAGTCGCTGAAGCGAACATGATCAGGTACTCCCTCGGCAAGGTCAGCGGGCGACCTTGCCTGTTTATTGTTGTGGTAGCAGTACGTTAAACGTCACTTGAACTGATTGACGTTTTCCGGCGTGATCAGGCGATACGGCACCCAGACGGCCTGCTCGACCGGCTGTTTCTTGACCATTTTCACCGCCGTGTCGATCGAGCCATCGGCCTGGCCCTTGGCGTCCTGGAACACCGAGACCGCCATGTCGCCTTTCTTGATGGCGTTCAAGCCGTCCGGCGTGCCATCGACCCCGGCAATCAATACGCTGCCTTTCTTGGTACCCGCTTGCTTGAGGGCCATGGCGGCGCCGATGGCCATCTCGTCGTTGTTGGACACCACGGCCTGGAAGTCGCGCCCCTGGGTCAGCCAGTCGTTGACCAGGGTCATGCCCTTGTCGCGGGACCAGGTGCCGGTCTGTTCCTGTTCGATCTTGATGCCCGGGTACTTGGCCAGTACTTCCTTGACCCCCTTGGTACGGTTGGTGGTGGAGTTATTGGCCAGGTCACCCAGCAGGATCACGATGTCGCCCTTGCCACCCATCTTGTCGGCCAGGTATTGCATCTGCATGCGACCGGCTTCCAGGTCATCGGAGGCCACGGTGACCACCCCTTCCGGCAACTTCGGATCATCCGGGCGGCGGTTGACGTAGACCAGGGGGATACCGGCGGCCACGGCGGCCTTGGTGATGCGCTGAGTCGCGGCGGTGTCCACCGGATTGACGATGAGCGCGTCGACCTTCTGGCTGATAAAGCTTTCCACCTGGCTCAATTGCTTGACCACATCGCTGCGGGCGTCTTCGAACTGCAGGGTGACGCCGTCCGGCAGGGACTTGGCTTTCTTGTCCATGGATTCGCGCAGGTAGGTCAACCAGGTGTCATCGAACTGGGACATGCTGACGCCGATCTTCAGGTCCGCCAGGGCAGCGCCGCTGGTGAGCATCAACGACAGGGCCAACGAGGCGATACGGGTCTTGGTCTTCATGAACGGTCTTTCTCCACTTTTTTGTTGGTCTTATGGATAAGGCGTAGCGGATCAGGAACGGGGCAAGCGCACGATGGGCGCGCCGGGCATGCAACACACCATGGCGCCCTTGCGCTGGATACACAGGGATTCGAACAGGGGAAGGACTGCGGACAGGCGTAGCAGATGTGGCAGGTGAAACGCAGAGCGGCTGAAGGTTTTCATCGACGGTACCTAGCTGTGTTTCTTGTTTTTGTTTCGTCCTTCATCCATTCAAGGCTGAGCCTGGCAGGAGGCGGACAGGATTGTCGGTAACCTGGAATCGACTTTATTGGAAAATATTTTCCATATCAACTCATTTTAGAATTTTATTCGTTTTTTGTTCCATGGCCGATTGGCGTGGCCAGAATCACCACTTCGCCCTGCTCGGCGCTGTGCCTTGCAGCGTCCAGGATGCGCGTGGTCGCCAAGGCATCACGGGCCTCCACCGGCAGTGGACCAGAGCCCTGTAACGCAATTTGCAGACGCTGATAGAACGCCAGCCAACAGCCGCGCTCCGAGGTCACCCGCTCGCGCTCGGTGCCGTGTTCGAACCAGCCCCAACGCCGATGCTCTTCAGCGCCCCAGCGTTCGCCCTCGGTCGCCGGGCTCAATCCCGCCAGCGCCTGGGCCTCCTGGCCGTCCAGGCCTTCGACGGTATAGCAGCCCTGGGTGCCACTGACCCGAAAACGCGGACGCGGGGCGTTTTGCACGCAATTGCCACTCAGGTGGGAAATCACACCGTTGGCATGGGTCAAGGACATAAAGAAGCCGTTGTCGAACACCTGGCCTGGCTGCCGGTAGTCCAGCTCGGCATAAACCCGCGTCACCGGCCCGAACAGTTGCAGCGCCTGGTCCACCAAGTGGCTGCCGAGGTCGCGCAGGAATCCCCCCCCGCTGCCCTTGCCCACCGAGGCTGGCGAATAGCGCTCGACGCTGGATTCAAAACGAACGACCTGCCCCAGGGCACCGGACGCCAGCAGTTTGCGCAGGGTGAGGAAGTCCGAATCCCAGCGACGGTTCTGGTACACGCTCAAGGGCACGTTGCGTTGTTCGGCCGCCAGCACCATCGCCTCGGCCTGGGCGGCATCAGGGGCAAACGGCTTGTCGCTGACCACGGCGACGCCGAGTTCGATGGCTTGCATCACCACGGCCGGGCGCGCGTCCAGCGGCGTGGACACCACCACCGCATCGACGCCCGCTTTGACCAGTTGTTCGAGGGAGTCAAAGGCCTGGACGTGCGAGTAATCACTCGCCAGTTGCTGGCGCCGCTCAGCGGACCGGGTCACCACACCGACGAACGTAGCCCCCGGCAGGCTGCTGATCAGCGGAGCATGAAAAAACCGCCCGCCCTTGCCGTAGCCCACTAGTCCGATTCGCATGAAAGCTCCTTAGATCACGGTTGGAATACAGCCCCTGTGGGAGCGAGCTTGCTCGCGATGGCGTCAGGCCTGCCAGCATCAATGTCGCCTGCCCCACCGCTATCGCGAGCAAGCTCGCTCCCACAATTGACCGAGTACCTTCGAGGCAACACGGTCGACTGTGGGAGCGGGCTTGCTCGCGAAGATGGCGGTAGATTCAACCTTGAGGTCGACTGACACTACGCTTTCGCGAGCAAGCCCGCTCCCACAGGGGGATTGTGGTTAGCCGTAGAAACGCGGCCGCTCAGGCAGTTCGACCTTGACGATCTGCCCGCTCTGCTGCGCTTCAACACAGGCATCCGCCGCCACCGCCGCGGCAAAACCATCCCAGGCCGACGGCCCGCCCACCTGCCCGGCGCGCACGCCGTCGATGAAGGCCTGCAATTCGACGTCGTAGGCCGCGATGAAGCGGTCCTTCCAATCCATCAGGATCGCATTGGACAGCTTGGCGCCGCTGCGCAGTTGCACCTGGGACGGTTCCGGGAGTTTGGCGATGCCGGTCTCCCCCACCACTTCGCACTGGATGTCGTAGCCGTACTGGCAGTTGACGAACACTTCCACGTCGATGCGCGTGCCCCGGGCGGTTTCCAGCAGGACGATCTGCGGGTCTCTCAAATGGGCGTGGGCCTTGCTGGTCTTGCGCGGGAACACCACCTGCACCGAAACATAGTCATCGGCCAGCAGCCAACGCAGCACATCCAGTTCATGGATCAAAGTGTCGGTAATGGCCATGTCGGTCTTGTAGTTTTCCCCCACGCTCGGGTTGCGGTGGGCGCAGTGCAGCATCAGCGGTTCACCGATCTGCCCGCTGTCGATCACCGCCTTGAGTGCCCGATAACCTTCATCGTATGGGCGCATGAAACCGACCTGCACCAGGCGCTTGCCGTGGGCGATTTCGGCCTCGACGATCTTGCGGCAGCCTTCGGCCGTGACGGCCAGGGGCTTTTCACAGAACACTGGTTTGCCGGCCGCAATCGCCGCCAGCACGAACTCTTCGTGGCTCGGGCCCCAGGAGGTGACGAGGATCGCCTCCACGTCCGGCGCCTTGATCAGCGCATGACCGTCGGGGTAGACCTCGGCGGTCAGTTTGAGATCGGCAACGACCTTGGCCGCTTGTTGCAGGTTGATGTCGGTCACCGCCACCACCTGGCTGTTGAGCAAGGTCTGGCTGCAACGACGGATGTGGTCCTGGCCGATGGCCCCGGTGCCGATGACGCCCAGCTTCAAAGACATGGAAAACTCCTTTCGTATTGGTGGGGCAATCAATATTGACGGGCCTTGGCCAGTCGTTCGTTAAGGGTCTTGGCGACCGCATCGGTGCGGGCACTGGTAGAGACTTGCGCCACGCCGACCCGCCACCACGACAGGTATTTGTGGATCATGGTCTTGGGCAGGACCTTGATGTCGATCAGCGTGGAAACCGTCTGCAACCGCGCATCGGCCAGGGCCGCGTGTAGCTCGTCGAGGGTCTTCACCTTGTAGGTCTTGCAACCGTAGGCCGCGGCACTCATGGCAAAGTCCACCGGCACGAAACCGCCGTCGAGCTTGCCGGTGTCAGGGTTGCGGAAGCGGAACTCGGTGCCGAAGCTGTCCATGCCGTGTTCCATTTGCAGGTTGTTGATGCAACCGAACGTCATGTTGTCCAGCAGCACCACATTGATCTTGCGGCGCTCCTGGATCGAGGTCGCCAATTCCGAGTGCAGCATCATGTAGGAGCCATCGCCCACCAAGGCGTACACCTCTTTGTCGGGCTCGGCGAGTTTGACCCCCAGTGCCGCATTCACCTCGTAACCCATGCATGAATATCCGTACTCGAGGTGATAGGTGTTCACGCCCTTGCTGCGCCAACTGCGTTGCAAGTCGCCGGGCAAGCTACCAGCGGCGGCGACGATGATGGCGTCATCCTCCAGGGTTTCATTGAGCGTGCCCAACACGCGGCTCTGGGTCAGGCAGGAACCGGTGAGCTCGATGAATTCACGAAACACCGCCGGGTCCATGTGATCGTTGATTTCCGGGACGAAATCCTCGGTCTGGAAGTCGGCTTGATAGACGCGGTCCACTTCGGCGTCCAACTGGACCTTGGCATCGGCGACCTGCCCGCCCCATTCGGCGCGATAGTCGCCCATCGCGGCCGAGAGAGCCTCCAGGCCCGAACGCGCGTCGGCCAGCAGTTGCACGCCGTCGAGTTTCAGGGCATCGCACGGACTGATGTTCAAATTGAGGAATTGCACATCAGGGTGCTGGAACAACCATTTCGATGCTGTGGTGAAATCGCTGTAGCGAGTGCCGATACCGATGATCAGGTCGGCCTTCTTGGCCAACAGGTTCGCCGCCAGGCAACCGGTTTCGCCGACGCCACCAACGTTCAGCGGGTGGCTGGAAACCACGGCGCTCTTGCCGGCCTGGGTCTCGGCGAAGGGAATGTCGAAGCGCTCGGCAAAGGCCTGCAACGCGGCATTCGCTCCGGAATACCGCACGCCGCCACCGCAGATGATCAACGGCTGGCGCTTGCCCTTGAGCAACGCCAGGGCATCGCCGAGCATCGCCTCGGTGGCCGGGCGACGGTCGATGCGATGAACACGTTTTTGCAGGAAGTAATCCGGGTAATCGTAGGCTTCGGCCTGTACGTCCTGGGGCAACGCCAGGGTCACCGCGCCGGTTTCGGCCGGGTCGGTCAGCACGCGCATCGCATGGATCGCGGCGGTCATCAATTGCTCGGGGCGGTTGATGCGGTCCCAGTATTTGCTCACGGCCTTGAAGGCATCGTTGGTGCTGATGCTCAGGTCGTGGAACTGCTCGATCTGTTGCAGCACCGGGTCCGGCTGGCGACTGGCGTAGACGTCGCCGGGCAACAGCAGCAACGGAATACGGTTGGCCGTCGCCGTGGCGGCGGCGGTCAGCATGTTCGCCGCGCCGGGGCCGACCGACGAGCTGCAGGCGTAGATCTTGCGACGCAGGTGCTGCTTGGCGAAGCCGATGGCGGCGTGGGCCATGCCCTGCTCGTTGCGGCCCTGATGGACCACCAGGTCGCCGCTGTCCTGCTCCAGCGCCTGGCCCAGGCCCAATACATTGCCGTGGCCGAAGATGGTAAAGACCCCGGCGACGAACTTGCTCTGGACGCCATCGACCTCGATGTACTGGTTATCGAGGAATTTCACCAGGGCCTGGGCCATGGTCAGTCGTGTTGTGGTCATGCTTGCACCTTGTCTGGAATGCAAATTCAGCGGCTGGCTCAGTCCCCTGTGGGAGCGAGCTTGCTCGCGATAGCGGTGGGTCAGGCGGCTTTGATGTTGGATGTGCTGCCGCCATCGCGAGCAAGCTCGCTCCCACAGGGGGTTCTCCATCGTTCAGGAAATCAGGTCAGGCCTGGGAGCTCTGCAGGTGATTCATGCTTGCCCCCAACGCCTGGCGAATGTCGGCCAGCTCATGGACGCTCTCGGCGAACGGCTCAAAGGACAGGTAGCCCTCATAGCCTCCGACCCGCAACGCCTCGATCTGTGCGGCATTGCCGAGGATGTCGGCCTCGCCCACCAGCACCCGATGACCATCCCGGATCGTTGCCAACGGCGCCTGGGCATCCTCGACACCGGAGATGTGCACCAGCCCGGTCAGTTCGGGGAAGAATTCCCGCTCGCCCGCCAGATGATGGTGGAAGGTGTCATGCACCAGGCGAAACACATCAAGCCCGCCAATGCTCTTGATCGCTTCCACCGCCGTGCGCTTGCGGCGCAGCGAGCACTCCTCGAAACCCAGCGGTTCGATGAAACCGTAGATGCCGAAGGCGCGCAGGATCGGCGCCAGTTCACTGAGGGCCGTGCGCAACCCCGCCGCGCGTTCAGCTTCGCTGCGTGGGTCGGCGCGGTCGTTGAGGGGGCACATCACCAGCCCCTCGGCACCGCATTCACGGGCGTAGTCGGCCAGGCGCACGGCTTGGGCGCGGCGTTCTTCATTCCACACGTCGAAGGGGTACAGGGCGTTGATCGACAGCACTTTGATGCCCCGCGCCTCGCACAATTCACGCACGCGGGCCGGCGGCATGCCGTCTTCGATCTCGACGCCCTTCAGATCGTTGCGGATCTCGATGGCATCGGTTTTCAACGCCAGGGCCAGGTCGATGAAAGCGGGCAGTGACAGGCGCGGGGCAACCATTCGATTCAGGGCAAAACGCAGGGGCTTGTTCATTGTTGTTCTCCCTCCGGCAGTCATTCAAAAATGAGTTATTGGGCAGTCGGCATGCTGAATTCAGGCCCCTTGGCGATGCTGTCGGGCCAGCGTTGCATCACGCTTTTGTAGCGGCTGTAGAAGCGCAGGCCTTCCTCGCCGTAGGCATGGTGATCGCCGAACAGCGAACGCTTCCAGCCGCCAAAGGAATGCCAGGCCATGGGCACCGGAATCGGTACGTTGATGCCGACCATGCCGACCTTGATGCTGCGGGCGAACGCCCGGGCGATGCCGCCGTCACGGGTGAAGCAGGACACGCCGTTGCCGAATTCATGGGCGTTGATCAGCGCCACCGCCGTAGCGAAATCCGGCACGCGAACGATCCCCAGCACCGGGCCGAAGATCTCTTGCTGGTAGATGCTCATCTGGGTGGTGACCTGGTCGAACAGCGTCGCCCCGACAAAGAACCCCTGCTCGGCCCCGGGCACCTTGAAACCACGGCCGTCGACGATCAGGCGAGCGCCTTCAGCGACGCCAGTGTCGATGAAACCCTCGACCTTGGCCTTGTGCTCGGCAGTCACCAGCGGCCCCATGTCGGTGCCGGGCTGCTGGCCGTTGCCGATTTTCAACTGATCGATGCGCGGCAGCAGCTTGGCAATCAATTCATCGCCCACATCCCCCACCGCCACGGCGATGGAAATCGCCATGCAGCGCTCGCCAGCCGAACCGTAGGCCGCACCAATCAATGCATCCGCTGCCTGGTCGAGGTCGGCGTCGGGCATGACGATCATGTGATTCTTGGCCCCGCCCAGGGCCTGCACACGCTTGCCGTTCGCAGTACCCTGCTGATGGATGTATTCGGCGATGGGAGTGGAGCCGACAAAGGAAATCGCTTCGATGTCCGGGTGCTGCAACAGCGCATCCACCGCCACTTTGTCGCCCTGGACCACATTGAACACACCGTCGGGCAAGCCGGCTTCCGTCAGCAGCCGAGCCATCAGCAAACTGGCGGATGGATCGCGCTCCGAAGGCTTGAGGATGAAGCAGTTGCCAGCGACCAGCGCCAGGGGAATCATCCACAGCGGCACCATCACCGGGAAATTGAACGGCGTGATACCGGCGCACACGCCCAGGGGCTGACGCAGGTTCCAGTTGTCGATGCCGCCGCCGATGTTGTCGCTGAAATCGGTCTTGAGCAGGTTCGGCGCGCCACAGGCGTATTCGACGATCTCGATGCCCCGGGTGACTTCGCCGTGGGCATCGGACAATACCTTGCCGTGCTCGCGGCTGATGATTTGCGCCAGCTCATCGTGATGACGGTCGAGCAACTCCTTGAACTTGAACATCACCCGCGAACGGCGCAGGGACGATTGCTCGGACCAGCCCGGGAACGCCGCCAGTGCCGAGGCCACCGCTGCGTCGACGGTGCCCGGCTCGGCCAGGGCGACCTGGGCCTGCACCGCGCCAGTGGCCGGGTTGAAGACCTTGCTGAATCGCGCGCTGTCGCGGTTCTGCAGCTGGCCGTTGATGTAGTGGCCGACTACCGGGGCGTCATTCATTGTTCTTGTTCTCCGTGCAAAGGGTGGAATTCAGAGGTCGAGCAGCCAACTGTGCTGCGGGTCGTTATGGAACTGCCAGACCCGCTTCGGGCCGGCCATGACGTTCAGGTAGTACGACTCGTACCCGTAGGGCACGCTGACCGGGTGGTAGCCCTTGGGGACCACTACCAGGTCGCTGTTCTCCACGGCCATGGCCTGGTCGATGCTGCGGTCGTCGGTGTAGACCCGCTGGAACACGAAGCCCTGGGACGGGTTGACCTGGTGGTAATAGGTTTCTTCCAGAAAGCTCTGGTGCGGCAAGTCGTCGGTGTCGTGCTTGTGGGGCGGGTAGCTCGACGAATGCCCCGACGGCGTGCGCACTTCCACCACCAGCAGTGAATGGGCGGGCTCGCTGTCCGGCAGGATGTCGCAGACATACCGGGTATTGGCGCCCTTGCCGCGTACGCTGCGCTTCATGCTGTCCGGACGGATCAGCCGTGGGCCGTAACCGTTTTGCGCAGAACCCGGCGCGGCACACACGGCAATCTGTACATCGCTCAGCGCGGTAACCTGGGCCTGGCTGCCGGGAGGCAGATAAGCGGCATAGGGCGATTTGTCCTCGAACACCGACTGGCGATCACCGAGGTTGTCCCAATCGAAGGCGCCCTGCCCCGGTGCTTCGCCCTTGAGGCTGATGCGCCCGCTGAGCAGCACCAGGCACAACTCCTTGTCAGCGGCGGCCACCGGCAGGGTTTCACCGAGGCTCAAGCGGTAGGCGGCGAATCCGACATATTCCAGTTCGCCCGCTGGCAACTGAACCATGGTCCGGCCACTGGAATGGCTTTTGATCAACAGGCTCATGACGCAGTCCTCTCTTGCAGCAAGGCACGCAGGGTGTCGTAGCCTTTCTTGGCGTAGGCATAACTCGGCGCCACGGCCGGGTCCTGCTCGGCTTCCACCACCAGCCAGCCTTGGTAATCGGCGCCCAGCAGCACGTCGAGCAACGCGGCGAAATCGATGTCGCCGTCCCCCGGCACGGTGAAGGTGCCGTTGATGATGCAGTCGGGGAAACTCCAGAGGTTGTTGCGCGCCAGTTGCACCACCGGTTTGCGTACGTCCTTGAAGTGCACATGGCAAACCCGCTCGATGTGTTTGCGCAGTACTTGCAACGGTTCGCCACCGCCCATGTAGCAGTGGCCCGAGTCGAACAACAAGCCCACTTCACTGCCGGTCAGGGCCATCAGCGTGTCGATGTCCGCGGGCGATTCGACGTAGGCGCCCATGTGGTGGTGATAGGCCAGGCGTACGCCCCGGGACAAGGTGAAACGCGCCAACTCGGTAAGTTTGTCAGCGTAGGCTTGCCAGGCTTCATCGGTGTGAAAGCGCGGCCGTTCGATCAGAGGAATACGCTGGCCTTGAATGGAGTCAGCGACTTCGCCATACACCAGCACCGTTGCCCCGTTCTGCGCCAACAGCTCGACGTGGCTGGCGATGGCGTCGATTTCCTCGGCCGCCGAACGCCGGGCCAGGCGACTGGAATACCAGCCGGAAACCAATGCCAGGTCATAAGGGCGCAGCACATCGCCGACGCCCTTGGCGTCCTTGGGGAACTTGCCGTTGAGCTCAAAACCTTCGTAACCGATGGCCTTGCCTTCGCTCAGCGCCGTGCTCAACGGCGTCTCGCCGCCCAACGATGGCAAGTCGTCGTTGCTCCAGGAAATCGGGTTGATGCCAATTCGAATAGCGGGCATGGCTGCACCTTTTATTGTTTTTACATTGCCATTGAAGGCGACACGGAACCTTGTGGGAGCGAGCTTGCTCGCGATAGCGGTTTGACAGTCGCATCAATGTTGCATGTTTCACCGTCATCGCGAGCAAGCTCGCTCCCACATTGAACTGCATTTCAAATAGAGACTGCGGTGGTCTGTTATGCCCGCGCAGCACGCCACGCCTCGATCAACTCCACAAACCTGCCCTGCACTTGCCGGATCAACGTTTCATCATCGATTTCACCGGCCAGCCACGCCCGGCTCGGTTCCTGGAAGATCGTGCGGCCGACGGCAAACCCACGGCAGGTGGCGCTCTGGCTGGCCTGGCGGAAACCTTCGGCCAGGGCGGCAGCCGGAGCGTTGAGGCCCAGCAGCACCACCCCCCGGCAGTACGGATCGCGCTGTTGGATCAGTTCATCGAGTTGTTTCCACTGAGCCGCACTCTGGGCTTCGATCTTCCACCACGCCGGGAAAATACCCAGGTTGTAGAGGCGCTTGAGGGCGCGATACAGCACGTCCGGGTGCGGCGATGGATGATCCTTGGGCGGAATGACTTCCAGCAGCAATTCATGGCCACTGACCTGGGACGCCTTGTACAGCCCCATCAATTGCGCCTCTTGTTCAAGACGCAACAGCGGTTCGTCATCGGGGTGAAATTGCACCAGGCATTTGATGATCTGTTCCTGGGGCCAGGCGATCAGGTTGCTGCCAATCGAGCGCCCATGTTCAAACGCCAGCGGCCGCGAGTTCTGCACTTCCACCGGGCGCGCCACCCACCAACCGCGCCCGGTCGCAGCGTTCAGCGAATCCTGGCCGAAACGTTGATCGGCAAGCAGGCCGACGTCAGCCTCCACGCCCTGCCGTTGCAGGTCGGCTTCGACCCGCTCCACCGCCTGGATGAACAGTTGCTTGAGTTCGCCAATGCAACTCAGGTCACGACCGCCCTTCTGGGCCAGTTCCACCAGTTGCCAGCGATGGTCGAAAGCGAAGATGAACAACTGTTTCCAGACCTTGCGGGGCACGCTGACCTGATGCAGCCGCTGCAACACGGCGTCCTGGTCCGGCCGGGTGATCGGCACCGGGCTCTTGAATAAATAGTCGAGCTCGGCCCGAGTCGGCATAGCCGGCGCGCAGGCATGGCGCGACACCACCAGGCCACCGCAGGCATTGGCCAACTGGCAGCAGCGCTCGTCACTGGCGTCTTCCAGCCAACCGGCGAGAAAGCCCGACATGAACGCATCGCCGGCACCCAATACATTCAGGACTTCGACCCGCACACCCGGATAAATCGCACCGTCTTCAAGTCGGGTCGGGATGGCACCGTGGATCACCGTGCAACCCTGCGGGCCGAGCTTGACCACCAAGGTCGCCGCCGTCAGCGAGCGTACGGTACGCAGCGCGCTCAGCAGGTCTTCGCTGCCGCCGGCGATCAGGAATTCTTCTTCGGTGCCGACGATCAGGTCGAAACGCGGCAGGATGCTTTGCACGTGCTGGCTGACTTTCTGGTCGGCGACGAAACGGGTTTCCCCATCGGCCTTGCCCGCCAGGCCCCAGAGTACCGGGCGATAGTCAATGTCCAATACGCGCTTGACGTTGTGTTTCTCGGCATGATCCAACGCCTGGGTGCTGGCCTTGTAGACGCTTTCTGTGGAGAAATGAGTGCCGGTGATCAGTAGCGCCTTGCTGGAGGCAATGAAGGGTTCATTGATGTCTTCGGCGCGCAGCGCCATGTCGGCGCAATTTTCCCGGTAGAACACCAGGGGGAAGGTTTCCCGGTCCTTGATACCCAGCAAGACCATGGCCGTCAGACGCTCAGGGTCGACCTTGATGCCGCTGACATCGCAGCCTTCACGTGCCAGAGACTCCACCAGGAAACGGCCCATGTGGTCGTCGCCTACCCGGCTCAACATCGCCGACCTGAGCCCCAATCGCGCCGTGCCGAAGGCGATGTTGGCCGACGAACCGCCCAGGTACTTGGCAAAGCTTGAGACATCTTCCAGGCGCGCGCCGACTTGCTGCGCGTAAAGGTCGACGCCCAGGCGTCCCAGGCAGATCACATCCAATTGACGCCCACTGGCAAAACGAGTCTGGCCCATGCTGGCTCCTGTTATTTTTATCAGCCTGCGCTTGTCGCCGGAACCGACGTCAACGCTCTTGGTGGATGCAGACTAAAACGAGCGACGGGCAATAATCAATAATTATTCTATAAATTTTTTACGTGGAATATTTTTTCCAATACGCTATAGCCGAGCCGGACCAGACGCAGTACATCGTTTCAGCACCCGTTGTAACTTTGTCTGCCCATGATTTTCCCTGCGCCTACGCTGTAGACTGCGATCAGCCAACCTATTGTCGAGGGCCGGCCCTTTTTCGGGCCGCCCTAAAAGAACAAGCCAGAAGGATTTTCTATGACCCGCCCCGATGATCTGCCGGCGCCGTCCGAGAGCGCGTCCGAACCCGCCCTCTCCAGCCCTCCGATCAATGCCGAGCGCCTGCTGCAATTGATTACCGACGAATATGAAAGCCTGCCGCGCCAGCTCAAACGCATCGCCAGCTACATGAGCCAGCAGAGCGATCGGATCATGGTCGATCGCATCAGCGACATCGCCCGCGAATGTGAGGTGCACCCGTCGGCCATCGTCAGGTTTTCCCAGCGCTTCGGCTTCAGCGGGTTCAGCGAAATGCAGGCGTTGTTCCGCGAGGCCTACACCCACAAGACCACGCCGGTGCAGAACTACCAGCAGCGTATCCGCAGCATGATCGCCAACAAGTCGCAGAAAGCCAGCGGCGGCGACCTGGCCCGCGAGTGCGTCAACGCCACGCTGTCGGGCATCGAGCGCTTGGGGTTGGAGCTGGATGACCAGGCGTTCGAAAAAGCCGTGGACCTGGTGGTCAACGCCGACAACATTTATGTGGTGGGCGTGCGCCGTTCGTTCGCGGTGGCCGATTACCTGGTCTACAACCTGCAACACACCAATAAACGCATTCACCTGGTGTCCGGCCTGGGCGGCAGTTATCGCGAGCAGATGCGCAGTGTGCGAGCCAATGACCTGGTGATCGCCATCAGCTTCACGCCGTATGGCAAGGAAACCCAACACTGCCTGCGCATCGCCCAGCACCATCAGGCCAAGACGCTGATCATCACCGACAGTAACCTGTCGCCCCTGGCCAAGCGCGCCAATGCAGTGCTGCTGGTGAACGAAGGCAGCTCGTTCGCCTTCCGCTCGTTGAGTGCCACGTTGTGCCTGTGCCAGGCATTGTTCATTGCCGTGGCCTACCGGCTGGAGCTCAAGGTCGATGAAATCCATGAACAGGTCGGGTTCGAGGATTAACGCCCCGGCCCCATGAATCGCTGAAGGAGAAGCCATGAAACTGATCGGCATGCTGGACTCACCCTACGTACGACGCGTCGCCATTTCCGCCAAATGCCTGGGCATTGCCCTGGAGCACGAATCGGTTTCGGTGTTCAGGCATTTCGAGCAATTCCAGCGCATCAACCCGGTGGTCAAGGCCCCTTCCCTGGTGCTGGACGATGGCATCGTACTGATGGATTCCACCTTGATCATTGATTACCTCGAGGCCTTGGCCGCACCGGGCAAAAGCCTGATGCCGGATGATCTTGCCCAACGGGCACGCTCACTGCGCCTGCTCGGGCTGGCTTTGGCGGCGTGCGAGAAATCGGTGCAGATTTACTATGAGCGCAACCTGCGACCGGCGGAAATTCAGCATGCGCCGTGGGTTGAACGGGTGGAAGGCCAGCTCGCTGCGGCTTATGGAATGCTGGAGCAGGAACTGGAGAAACAGCCGTTGAGCACCGATGGTTCGATTGATCAGGCCGGCATCACTGTGGCGGTGGCATGGAGTTTCACCAACCTTGTGGTGCCCGACCAGGTGCAGGGCAAGGCTTTCCCGCTGATCAGCGCGTTTACGGCCTATGCCGAAGGGCTGGAGGCGTTTGTCAGCACGCCGATGGAGTAACCGACGGGTACGGTTCTGTGGGAGCGAGCTTGCTCGCGATAGCGGTAGTTCAGTCAACATTGACGCTGGCTGATCCGACGCTATCGCGAGCAAGCTCGCTCCCACCGCTTGTCCCCGGGTGGCTGCCAGATATGTGTTCACCACAAGGGCTTTGTGGTGGATGCAATCTGTGAGCTGCCACACAGGATTTCTTCAGGCCAGTTCCACTTCCTTTGCTTCAACGGCCTTCGGCGCCACCTCGAAGCGATCTTCCAGAAACGGCGTGATGTCCAGCGGCAACGGTTCGTTGTTCACCAGTTTGTCCAGCAGCACCCCGGTGATGGCCGAGGTCAGGATGCCGGTGCGGAAGTGCCCGCAGGCGTTGAGATAGCCCTCCACGCCGCGCATCGGCCCCAGGATCGGCAATTCATCCGGGGAGCCCGGGCGCAGGCCGGCCCAGGTCCGCTTGAGGTTGATGTCGGCCAGTTGCGGGATACACCGCACTGCGCCCTGCACCAACCCCTCGATCTCAGGGTAGGTGGTGGTCACGTCGAAGCCCTTGTCTTCGGTGGTGCTGCCAATCAGGATTTCGCCGTTGTCTTTCTGCGCCACGTAGCAATCGCTGGTGGTCAGGCACCCGTTGAGGATTTTCGGCATGCGTTCGGTCAACAGGATCTGCCCCTTGACCGGCTTGACTGGAATTCGCACGCCGGTGGCTTGTTCGCTCAGGTCCGCCGCCCAGGCCCCGGTCGCGTTGATCAAGGTCCGGCAAGTGAAGGTTCCGGCCTCGCTGGTTTTCACCCCGGTGACCCGCGAACCACTGCGCAGGACTTCCGTCACGTTGGTGTTGAAGAACATATCGACGCCATTCTGCCGGGCACCTTCGGTGTAGGCGTCAGCCAGGCGGAACGGGCTGACCTGGTGATCGCACAGGAACTCCAGCGCCCCCCGGGCCTCATGGCTGACATTCGGCTCGGCCTCGCGCAGGGCAGCCTGGTCGAGCCAGCGCACCTGATCGGCCAGATGCGGAATGCAGGCAACAATGTGCTCGGCATACAGACGGTCTTCGTCGTCGTAGATCACGAACTTGAGCCCGGTCTGCTCGAACTTGAAATCCATGCCGTGGTTGTCGATCAGCTCGCGGTGCAACTGGGGGTACATCGCGTTGGACTGCAAGGCGAAATCGAAGAACGACTGGGGCAGGATATGCGGCGTGCTGGCGTCCACCGCCACGGCGGCACCCTGGGTCTGGCGCTTGCGGTTGGCCGACATCATGCGAAAGAAGATCACCCCGCAGCCCAGGCCCACCGATTCGCCGATGGCCCACAAGCCGCCGGCCGAAGCGCGGGTGGCGTTGCCAGGGCGCTTGGCGTCGATCAGGGCGATTTTAAGGTGATTACGCTTGGACAACTGGTAGGCACATGAGGCCCCGATCACACCGCCACCGGCGATGACCACGTCATAGTGTTTAATCATGGGAAACGGCCTCCATGCCGACATTCTGGAACGCTGAAAAGGGAATCGGATCGATAGGGAAACGTGGCCGCAGCCAGCCCACGTCGGCACGCCCGGTGGCTTCGCGCAAACGATCGCTGCAATAGCCGACGCACATCCGCCCCTGGCAGTCGCCCATGCTCACGCGGGTACGCATTTTCAAGCTGGCCATATCTTGTACGCCCTGTTCCAGGGCTCGGTCGATGTCGGCGCGGGTGGCATGCTCGCAACGGCAAATCACCGTGTCGGCGGCCGGCAATGCGGTTTGCCCGGCACCGCGCTGGGTGTAGCGGTCCACTGCGGCGCGAAAGCGAATGATGCGTTCCAATTGCGCCTGGTAGCGCTCGCGCTGCGCCAGGGCGGCGGACGAATCCAGCACGTTGCGTTGCAGCAGGATCGACAACGCGGCAATGCGCCCGCTCAGCATGGCGGCTTCACCGCCGCGGATCCCGCCCATGTCGCCGGCCAAGTGAATGTGCGCTTCGCTACTCTGTTGCCAGGCATCGGACACCGCCCGCAAGTAGCCGTCATCGCTGAAGCCGTGCTCCAGGCCCATCTGCTGGCTCAATTGGGTCCGCGGGATAAACCCATAGCCGACCGCCAGCGTTTGGGCCGGCACCTGTTCGGCGCGTTTCAGGTCGGGCTCCCAGGTACTGGAATACGGCGCGACGGTGACGTGGCTCAACTCACCTTCGCCGTCAGCCTGCACCACGCCCCAGCCATAGCGCACCGGGATGCGATTGAGCTTGAGATAGGCCAGCATGCTCAGGCCATCGAGAAACAGTTGCGGCTTGTTCAGCAGAGCCAGGCTTTCCTTGGCGATCCGGCCGAACGCGCAGGCCTCATACACACCCGCCACCGCCACGCCCGACGCGTGCAGCTGGCAAGCCACCAGTGGCAACAACGGACCGGTGCCGGCGATCACCACCGGGCTCGGCGGCTTGACCACCCCGCTCTTGATCTGCAATTGCAGGCCACCGAGCATCATCACGCCCGGCAAGGTCCACCCAGGAAACGGCACGCTGCGCTCGTGACAGCCGGCCGCCAGTACCAGGTGCGAATAGGCCACCTCACGCAAGCGTTCGTCAGCGTCCAGCAACATCAGCGCCCGGAAGCCTTCGGCGCCAATGACCCGGCTGCTCAAGCGCACGTCGATCAGGCCGGCGTATCGCTGGAATTCACCATGGATTTTCTCCAGGGCTTGGCTGTAGCGCGGGCCCAGGTAGTCCAGGCGCACGCCATCGCGCAATGGCCCGCGATACACCACGCCACCCAGGCGCGGCGCTTCTTCGAGCAAGGTGCAGCGCACCCCGTGGGAGGCCAGTTCAATGGCCGCGGCCATGCCCGCCGGTCCACCGCCGACAATCACCGGTTCGAGGTTCATGGCGCCTCCGTCTCGGTGATGCGGTTGACCCGGGTTTCGATCTGCATGCCGGGGCGCACCAGGGTCTGGCAGGCACGGCGCTTGTGGCGCCCGTCGATCCTGACCAGGCAGCACTGGCACACGCCCATGCCGCAGTACGCGCCGCTGATCTGATCGTGATCGTTGCGGGCCACCTGACGTTGGCCCAGGGACTGGATGACGGTGAGGACGGTTTCACCCTGGGCCGCGCTGACAGCCTGCCCGTCCAGACGCACCGTCATGTCGGGCTGTGCCAGCGGCTGGATATCGAATTTTCGGCGTAGAAGGTCTGAAGGTTGCATCATAATGCTCTTCCTTGAAGATTCTGTGGGGGCTCGGCTCCTTGCGGCACACCATCACCGGTTCGCATCGGTACCCGGCAGCGGCAGTGCGCCAAAGCGGGGCAACAGACGCAACATGATAGTGCGCACGAAATTTATGTTAGGGATTATTTGTGACCAAGTGTTGATCCAGGCCAGCGAATTCGCTTGCGGCTGATGAACTTTTTTTCAGAAAGCCGACAGGTATTCTTTGGCAGAATGCTGCGCAATAGCACCAACTTCCCAACACGGTACCGCCCATGAACCGCATCCTGACCATCGAAGACGACGCCGTGACCGCCCGTGAAATCGTCGCCGAGCTGACCCGCAACGGCCTGAACGTGGACTGGGTCGACAACGGCCGCGAAGGCCTGGAACGAGCGGTGAGCGGCGACTACGACCTGATCACCCTCGACCGCATGCTGCCCGAGCTAGACGGCCTGGTGATCGTCACCACACTGCGGACCATGGGCGTGGCTACGCCAATCTTGATGATCAGCGCCCTCTCCGATGTGGATGAACGAGTGCGTGGCCTGCGCGCCGGCGGCGACGATTACCTGACCAAGCCGTTCGCCACCGATGAGATGGCCGCCCGCGTCGAAGTCCTGTTGCGCCGCAACAATGGCACCCGCGAGCCAGAAACCGTGCTGCGGGTGGCGGACCTGGAACTGAACCTGATCAGCCGCGAAGCCAGCCGCAATGGGCAACTGCTCAGCCTGCTGCCCACCGAATACAAGTTGCTGGAGTTCCTGATGCGCAACAGCGGGCAGATCCTCTCGCGCATGATGATTTTCGAGGAAGTCTGGGGCTATCACTTCGACCCCGGCACCAACCTGATCGACGTCCACATCGGCCGCCTGCGCAAGAAAATCGACCCGCCGGGCCTCGAACCGCTGATTCGCACGGTGCGAGGTTCCGGCTATGTCATTGCTGAACCCTGCTAAGGGCTGGCGCTCCTCCAGCAGCCGCCTGCTGGCGCTGTACAGTTCGCTGTTCGTGATCTGGAGCGCGATCCTGATGGGGGTGATGTATTACGAAGTGTTCGGCTACCTGGACAGCCTGGCCAAGCACTCGCTGATGCAGCGCCAGCATCTGTTTGCCCGGATCCACGGCGATCAATTGGAAGACGCCCTCATGGCCAGCCTGACGCTGGACGAACGTGGCGTCGACGCCTACGGCCTGTTCGATCCGCAACTGCGTCACTTGAGCGGGCCGATCCAGCGGATCCCGCCGGACCTGCCGCTGGATGGCAAGATCCACATGCTCGGCGGCTGTGTCGACTCCGACGACCCCAGCGTGCCCTCCGACAGTTGCGACGCGGTAGCGAGCCGGACCCAGGACGGGCGCTGGCTGGTGCTGGCGCGGGATAATGGCTCGCTGTTCGCCGTGACACGGATCATCTTGCACGCGCTGTTCTGGGGTGTATCGCTGACCATCCTGCCGGGTATCGCCGGTTGGCATCTGCTGCGTCGCCGACCGCTGCAGCGTATTCGCAAACTGCAGGCCAGTGCCGAGGCCATCGTCGCCGGCGACCTGACCCATCGCCTGCCCCTGTCGAGCCGACGCGATGAACTGGACATGCTGGCGGCGATCGTCAATGCCATGCTCGACCGCATCGAACGCTTGATGAACGAGGTCAAGGGCGTGTGCGACAACATCGCCCATGACCTGCGCACGCCGCTGACCCGCCTGCGCGCCCAGCTTTATCGCATCCAGCAGGAAGCCCCGGACGGCTCGCCCGAGGCCTTGCAGATGGACCAGGTGATTGCCGAAACCGATACGCTGATGGCCAGGTTTCGCGGCTTGTTGCGGATTTCCGAACTGGAAGACCAGCAGCGGCGCTCGGGGTTCGTGCGCCTGGATCCGCTGCAATTGCTGCAGGAACTGCACGACTTTTACCTGCCGCTGGCCGAGGAAGGCGAGCTGACCTTCACCCTGGAAGTCCCCGACGCCCTGCCCTTGCTCAACGGCGATCGGGCGTTGCTGTTCGAGGCGGTGTCGAACCTGCTGAGCAATTCCATCAAGTTCACCCCGCCGGGAGGCGAAGTGATCCTGCGCGGGGTCGATCAGGGCGACAGCACCCGCATCGAAGTGCTCGACTCCGGCCCCGGCATCCCCGAAGCGGAGCGCAAAGCCGTGTTCCGCCGCTTCTATCGCGCCGAAGGCAGCAGCCAGCACGGCGGCTTCGGCCTGGGCCTGTCGATCGTCGCGGCGATTGTCAATTTACACGGGTTCACGCTGGAGGTAGGCAGCAGCGAATGCGGTGGCGCACGGCTGGTGCTCGATTGCCGGGCGACGTTGCTTTAGCCATGGACCGCGTTCAGCCGACCCTCTATGCCGGGTCACTGCGATACAGCGGGGTGTTTTCAAGCTCATAGCGCAGCTCGTCGATCAGCTTCGCCAGGCTTTCTTCCGAGCGAACGCTGTCCAGGCTCATACCACTCACTACCAGGTCCACCTCGCCGCTTTCGCGATGGTAGAGGCGCACCGTAAGGGTGCCGTCGCCATTGAGGCTGCATTCGCAAGCCAGCGGCTTGAAGCTTTCTTCCAGGCGCGCACGCACTGGGGCCAGTTGGGTCATGCGTTGTACCTCAGCGCCGAGATCGCAAACGACTAATGGACAACGCCGGGTTCCCGGCCTCAACAGACTTCCTGTTTATACACTCGATGGGTTCACTGCACATTGTGGCCTGTTCCTTGACTGCTTCGTGAGGGACGCGACATCACCAACAATGCCGCACCCTCACAGCCTAAGGAGCCAGAGGCCCGTGCAAAACCCGAATTTGCACCAGCACGCCCGGTGCATTTGCACTGGCCATCATAGTGCCTTCTTTCGCCATTCGCTGGCGAACAAGCCGCGCTCTCGAGCCCAGACGATGGCCTCGCTGCGACTGTGCACGTCCAGCTTGGAGTACAACGTCGCCACGTGATTGCGCACCGTGTTGGGGGCCAGTTTCAAGCGCGCGGCGATTTCCTTGTCCGCCAGGCCCTCGCAGATCAACCCCAGCACGTCACGTTCCCGGGCAGTCAGCTCGGTGAATGACACGCTGGGCACCTGAGTATTGATACTTTTCACATTGGCCAGTTTTTCGATCAGGGTCCGACTGAACCAGGAAGCGTCCTTCATCACTTCTTCGATCGCCGCCACCAGTTCCAGCTCCGAGCGCTTGCGTTCAGTGATGTTCATCAAGACCAGCAGGTAGCAGGGCTTGTCCTGAATGACCACGGTGTCGGCCGCCACCTCGCAGTCGATCTGTTCGCCGCCTTTCTTGTGGACCTTGACGTCGACACTGGACACCGTCGCGGTCTTTTCCAGGGTAGCAAACAGTGCCGCGCTGGCGTCCTTGTCGAGGAAAGCGATTTCTTCCACGGTTTTACCCAGCAGTTCCTCACTGGCGTAACCGGTGGTCTGGAGAAACGCTTCGTTGACTTCCAGCAATTGCTGTTCGGCGCTGCACACCAGGGTCGGTACTGGCGTGAGACGAAACGACTTGGCAAAGCGCTCCTCGCTCTGGCGCAGTGCCGTTTCGGCTTTGCGACGTGGCTCCATGTCCATGAAGGAAAACAGCATGCAGTCTTCGTCGTGCAGGTCATCCAGGGGCTGGCCCGCGACAATCACTTGCTTGCTGCCACCTCCCGGCAATTTCAGCTCGGCCTGCATCTGCGGAATGGTCGCGCCCTGCCCCAGGCGCTCGATCGCCAGGTCACGTTTCTCGGCGGCCTCGAGCACATCCAACTCATACACCGAACGCCCGATCACCTGCTCGCGGCTGTAGCCAGTCATCTCCAGAAAGCCCTGGTTGACCTTGATGTAGCGCAAGTCGCTGAGGCGGCAGATCACCGCCGGCGCCGGGTTGGCCCCGAAGGTTTTTTCAAAACGCTGTTCGGCGCTGGCCCATTCGGTGGCGTCGCTGAGAATCAGTACCAGCAATTCCGCCTCGCCGCTGCGGTCGGTCAACACCATGCTGCGGATCCGATGGACCCAAGTACGGTCCGGCTCGGCCTCGGGCGTGACTTCTACCAACACATCGCTGAACTCATCCCCTCGGGCGACCCGGGCAATGGGGTAGTTGTCCGCAGTCAGCGGGTGGTTGTTGCGATAACGCAAATTGAACCGCTGGGCGTATTCCCTGGCGTTGGCACCCAGCGCTTTGAGGTCAGTGACCCCGTGCATGGTCAACGCCGCTTCGTTGGCCCAGGCGATGGTCTGATCGACCTCGATCAACATCACCCCGTCGGACAGCCCGGCGATGATTTGCAGCAGTTGACGACGATTGGTATCGGTAGTCGGGACGTCCTGGCTCATCGGGTCTCCATGTGGTCAGTGCATTTTCAATGCATGGATGCGTTGAAGGTTACGACCACATGGGATTGCGATAGTGCACCGCGCCGTTCACGCCGCCATGCGCCCCTCGGCGATGGCCTGTGAGGCGGCCAGCATCGCTCGCAACAGCACTGCGCAACCGGCGGCGAGGTCATCCGGGGCGGCATTTTCGATTTCGTTGTGGCTGATGCCGCCTTCGCACGGCACGAAGATCATCCCGGCCGGGCCCAGTTCGGCGAGGAAAATCGCGTCATGGCCAGCGCCGCTGACGATCTCCATATGCGACAGGCCGAGGCCTAGGGCCGCGCCACGTACGGCTTCGACGCAGCCTGGGTTGAAGTACAGCGGCAAGAAGTCGGCCGTGGGTTTCAATTCATAGGTCAGGCCGTGTTGCCGGCAGGTGTCTTCGATCACCTGTTTGACCTCGGCGATCATCGAGTCCAGCCGCGCCGGTTCCAGATGACGGAAATCCAGGGTCATGCGCACTTCGCCGGGGATGACATTGCGCGAACCGGGATAGGCTTGCAGGCAACCCACCGTGCCGCAGGCATGGGGTTGATGACCCAGGGCAGCACGGTTGACAGCGCCGACGATGATCGAGGCGCCGACCAGGGCGTCCTTGCGCAAGTGCATCGGGGTCGGACCGGCGTGGGCTTCGACACCCCGCAACGTCAGGTCGAACCACTTCTGCCCCAGTGCGCCCATGACGATGCCGATGGTCTTGTGTTCATCCTCCAGGATCGGCCCCTGTTCGATGTGCGCCTCGAAATACGCCCCGACCGGATGCCCACTGACCTGGCGCGGGCCAGCGTAACCGATGGCGTTGAGCGCCTGGCCGACGGTGATGCCTTCGGCGTCGACCTTGGCCAGGGTTTCTTCAAGGGTGAATTTTTCCGCGAACACGCCAGAGCCCATCATGCACGGGGCGAAGCGCGAACCCTCTTCGTTGGTCCATACCACCACTTCCAGCGGTGCCTCGGTCTGGATGTTCAGGTCATTGAGGGTACGCAGCACTTCCAACCCGGACAGCACGCCAAAGCAGCCGTCGAATTTGCCGCCGGTGGGTTGCGTGTCGATGTGGCTACCGGTCATCACCGGCGGCAGGTTCGGATTGCGCCCCGGGCGCCGGGCGAAGATATTGCCCACCGCATCGATGCTGACGGTGCAGCCGGCCGCTTCGCTCCATTGCACGAACAGGTCGCGGGCCTGGCGATCGAGATCGGTCAGGGCCAGGCGACACACCCCGCCCTTGACCGTGGCACCGAGCCGGGCCAGGTCCATGAGCGACTGCCACAGGCGGTCGCGGTTGATGTGCAGGTGGGTGGACTGTAGGACGTCGACGGCTGCGTTCATGGGGGATCTCCATTTTTCTGGCATTTTTTTGCTGTGTTTGAGGCCGCTATCGCGAGCAATCTCGCTCCCACAAGGGTTCTGCTGTACGCATGGATTTCGCAGCCACCGAATCCAGTGTAGGAGCGAGCTTGCTCGCGATGGGCCCCTCCTTCACACCACAGACTTAGCGACGGACGGGCTCGCACGCATACCGCACAACCCGTAATAAATCACTCCACCCAGCGCCGAACCGGTGAACCAGCCGTAGCTGTAGAACCAGCTGAATGCGTCGCTGCCCAGGGACAACAAGGTCAGCAGCACCGGCACGCCAAAGGCGATGAAACCGTTCCAGTTCCACGCTGGGTAAACGTCGTCGCGGTATAGCCCGGCCAAGTCCAGTTGCTGTTTCTTGATCAGGAAATAATCCACCACCATGATCCCGGCAATCGGCCCCAGCAAACTCGAATAGCCCAGCAGCCAGTTGGAGTAGACCGACTCAAGGCTGACCTCGGAAACGATCAGGCCCAGTTTTTTCAGCAGTTCATGGGCCATCAGCGCCAGCCCCACCAGCCCGGTGAGCATCACCGCCTTGGTACGGCCGATCAGTTTCGGCGCCAGGTTCTGGAAGTCGTTGGTGGGCGAGACGATGTTGGCGGCGGTGTTGGTCGACAGCGTGGCGACGATGATCAGCACCATGGCCAGGGCCACCCACACCGGGCTCTGGATGTGCCCGATCAAGCTCACCGGATCGGAGACGGTCACCCCCACCAGTTTCTGCGAGGCGGCGGTCATGACTACGCCGAGGGAGGCGAACAGGAACATGGTCAATGGCAGGCCGATGATCTGCCCCACGATCTGGTCTTTCTGGCTCTTGGCATAACGGCTGAAGTCCGGAATGTTCAACGAAAGCGTGGCCCAGAAACCGACCATGGCCGTCAGCCCGGCAAGGAAGTAACCAGTCACGCTGGCGCCCTCGGGGCGTTTGGCCGGGGCCGCCATCAATTCAGTCAACGAGACGTTGGGCAGGGCCCACACCAACAGGCCAGCCCCCACCAGTACCAGCAGCGGCGCGGACAGGGTTTCCAGCCATTTGATCGACTCGGCGCCGCGCAACACCACCCACAGGTTCATGACCCAGAACAGCATGAAGCCGATCACTTCGCCGGTGCCGCCCAGGCTCTTCCAGCCTTCGAACACCGAACCGAGAAACAGGTGGATCGCCAGCCCGCCGAACATCGTCTGGATGCCGAACCAGCCACACGCCACCAAAGCACGAATCAGGCAAGGGACGTTGGAGCCGATGACACCGAAGGACGAGCGCAACAGCACCGGAAACGGAATGCCGTACTTGGTCCCGGCGAAGGCGTTCAAGGTGAGGGGAATCAATACAATGATGTTGGCGAACAGAATCGCCAGCAGCGCCTCACCCACCGTCAGGCCAAAGTAGGCGGTCAGCACGCCACCGAGGGTGTAGGTCGGTACGCAGATCGCCATGCCGACCCACAGCGCGGTGATGTGCCACTTGTTCCAGGTTCGCTCGTGCACCTTGGTCGGCGCGATGTCGTGGTTGTAACGGGGGCTGTCGAGGACGTCGCTGCCGGCTTCAAGCTCGAACAACCCGTCGCGCTCAGTCACTGTTGATCTGGTCATGTCCGCTCCACTGTTTTCATTATTTTTGCTCATCGACTGGCGATGGCCGGAGTACTTGCATGTAAGCACGCGTGCTACCGACGGCCCTACCCGACAGCGACAACACTCAATATCCGTGCCGATTGTTGCGTCGAGTTGACCGAATGATCGATATAAGCTCTATAACTACCTGATCATTAAGGTTTTAATTTAAAACCACGAGCCTGCCGCGTTGCTGAACATCGCCCTTGAGGCTAGATGACCTGCGCGTTCTGTCGAGCTGAAGATTCAAAGTGGTGCACCTCAACTTTATGCGGCGGGTCTAAACCGCACTTTCACGGCTTTCAAGCCGCTGATTTACCATGATAAATCTCGCTCAAATAATGATCCTGTCAAGTGCGTCAAAATGGTGAGCAGGCTCACCATTTTGGTGATTTACTTATTTATTCCTTATTTTTCAAATAGTTACTAAATAAATAAGCTCATGAAAAATAATCTTGCTCATTTTTAAAACTGCAGCTAGCGTCTAATCCTGACAGACGTGACAGGAATGCAACCTGCCTCTTTTCGTCACTTATTAATCGTGGTCTATAAAACATAAAGAACCGGCATCAGTCGGTCATGCCTGCGAGGAGCTCGGAATGTCTCTGTTGATCCGTGGTGCCACCGTAATTACCCATGATGAAAGTTATCGCGCCGACGTGCTGTGTGCCGACGGCGTGATCAAGGCCATTGGTGAAAACCTGGATGTTCCCGCCGAGGTCGAAGTGCTTGATGGCAGCGGCCAATACCTGATGCCAGGCGGCATCGATCCCCATACGCACATGCAGTTGCCGTTCATGGGCACGGTCGCCAGTGAGGATTTCTTCAGCGGTACGGCGGCGGGCCTGGCCGGGGGCACCACCTCGATCATCGACTTCGTCATTCCCAACCCGCAGCAGTCGCTGATGGAAGCCTTTCACCAATGGCGTGGCTGGGCCGAGAAGAGCGCCAGCGACTACGGTTTTCACGTTGCGATCACTTGGTGGAGCGAGCAGGTTCGCGAAGAAATGGCCGAGTTGGTCAGCCAGCACGGCGTGAACAGCTTCAAGCATTTCATGGCCTACAAGAACGCGATCATGGCCGCCGATGACACCTTGGTGGCGAGCTTCGAACGCTGCCTGGAGCTAGGCGCGGTGCCAACCGTGCACGCAGAGAACGGCGAGCTGGTCTATCACCTGCAACGCAAGCTGCTGGCCCAAGGCATCACCGGGCCCGAAGCCCATCCACTGTCGCGGCCATCGCAAGTGGAAGGCGAAGCGGCGAGCCGGGCCATCCGCATTGCCGAGACCCTGGGCACGCCGCTGTACCTGGTGCACGTGTCGACCAAAGAGGCGCTGGACGAAATCACCTATGCCCGCAGCAAGGGCCAGCCGGTCTACGGTGAAGTGCTGGCCGGGCATCTGCTGCTGGACGACAGCGTCTATCGCCACCCGGACTGGCAGACCGCCGCCGGCTACGTGATGAGCCCGCCCTTCCGACCTCGCGGGCATCAGGAAGCGCTCTGGCACGGTTTGCAGTCAGGCAACCTGCACACCACCGCCACCGACCACTGCTGCTTCTGTGCCGAACAGAAAGCCGCTGGCCGCGACGACTTCAGCAAAATCCCCAACGGCACCGCCGGTATCGAAGATCGCATGGCCGTGCTCTGGGACGAGGGGGTCAACAGCGGCAAATTGTCGATGCACGACTTCGTCGCCCTCACCTCCACCAACACCGCGAAGATCTTCAACCTCTACCCGCGCAAAGGGGCGATCCGCGTCGGAGCCGATGCCGACCTGGTGCTCTGGGACCCGCAAGGCAGTCGCACGATCTCAGCCAAGACCCACCATCAGCAAGTGGACTTCAACATCTTCGAAGGCAAGACCGTGCGCGGCGTGCCCAGCCACACCATCAGCCAGGGCCGGCTGGTCTGGGCCGATGGCGACCTGCGGGTCGAACGCGGCGCCGGGCGCTACATCGAACGGCCGGCGTATCCGGCGGTGTTTGACTTGCTGAGTAAACGGGCGGAGCTGAACAAACCAACTGCGGTTAAACGCTGAAATCCAGGCCTTCGGCCTATCGCGAGCAAGCTCGCTCCCACACTGGATTTTGGGTGTATGCAAAATCCATGTGCACAGCAGATCCCTGTGGGAGCGAGCTTGCTCGCGATGAGGCCAGTCCAGACACCGAAAAGAACACTGCCCACCAGAGGCAGCACCTCAAACACCGTGAGGCCCATTCCATGATCCAGCCCTTGAGTCACCTCCCCCATTCCCAGGAAGACCCGACCACCCTCGCCGCCCGCTTCAGCGACCTGGCGCCGCCGCTCAACGCACGCCAGGCCCACCTGGAAGCCTCTCGTTGTCTGTACTGCTACGACGCGCCGTGCGTGAACGCCTGTCCAAGCGAGATCGATATCCCTTCGTTCATTCGCAACATCCACCAGGACAACGTCCAAGGCGCGGCGCAGAAAATCCTCTCGGCCAACATCCTTGGCGGCAGTTGCGCCCGGGTCTGCCCCACCGAGATCCTTTGCCAGCAAGCCTGCGTGCGCAACAACGCCCAGGAATGCGCGCCCGTGCTGATCGGCCTGTTGCAGCGCTATGCCGTGGACAACGCCCATTTCCGCGAGCACCCATTCAAACGCGGCGCCGCCACCGGCAAGCGCATCGCCGTGGTCGGTGCGGGCCCTGCGGGCTTGTCCTGCGCCCACCGCAGCGCGATGCACGGGCATGACGTGGTGATCTTCGAAGCCCGGGAAAAAGCCGGTGGCCTCAACGAATACGGCATCGCCAAATACAAGCTGGTAGACGATTACGCCCAGCGCGAACTGGCTTTCCTGCTGGACATCGGCGGCATCGAAATCCGCCATGGCCAGAAACTCGGCGAGAACCTGAGCCTGAGCGATTTGCACCAGCAGTTCGACGCGGTGTTCCTCGGCCTCGGCCTGGCCGCCAGCAAACAACTGGGCCTGAGTGACGAACAAGCGCCGGGGCTGCTGGCCGCCACCGAATACATCCGCGAACTGCGCCAGGCCGACGACCTCAGCCAGTTGCCCCTGGCCGACCGTTGCATCGTCCTCGGCGCCGGCAACACCGCCATCGACATGGCCGTGCAAATGGCCCGTCTTGGCGCCCGGGACGTCAGCCTGGTGTACCGGCGCGGCCTTGAAGACATGGGTGCCACCGGGCATGAGCAAGACATCGCCAAGGCCAATCAGGTGCGCCTGTTGACCTGGGCTCAACCGCAACAGGTCCTGCTCGATGACGCCGGGCAGGTGCGCGGCATGCGCTTCTCCCGCACGCATCTGGAAAACGGTCGGCTAGTCACCAGCGCCGAAACCTTCGACCTGCCCGCCGACGCCATTTTCAAAGCCATCGGCCAGGCCCTCGACGACAACGCGCTGGTGGATCCGCTGACCCGGGAACTCAAGCGCCAGGACGGGCGGATCCTGGTGGACGAACAACTGCGCACCAGCATTGCCGGGGTGTATGCCGGTGGCGATTGCACCAGCCTGGACCAGGACCTCACCGTACAGGCCGTGCAACATGGCAAGCTCGCCGCCGAGGCGATCAACGCTCAACTGATGCTTAACGTGGAGGCTGCGTAAATGGCCGATCTGTCGATTGTCTTCGCTGGCATCAAAGCCCCCAATCCGTTCTGGCTGGCCTCCGCGCCGCCCACCGACAAGGCCTACAACGTGGTTCGTGCCTTCGAGGCCGGCTGGGGTGGCGTGGTCTGGAAAACCCTCGGGGAAGACCCGGCGGCGGTGAACGTGTCGTCGCGCTACTCGGCCCACTACGGCGCCAATCGCGAGGTGCTGGGCATCAATAACATCGAGCTGATCACCGACCGTTCGCTGGAGATCAACCTGCGGGAAATCACCCAGGTGAAAAAGGACTGGCCGGACCGGGCCTTGATCGTGTCGCTGATGGTGCCCTGCGTCGAAGAATCGTGGAAACGCATCCTGCCCCTGGTGGAAGCCACTGGCGCCGACGGTATCGAGCTGAACTTCGGTTGCCCCCACGGCATGCCGGAACGGGGCATGGGCGCGGCGGTCGGCCAGGTGCCGGAATACGTCGAGCAAGTGACTCGCTGGTGCAAGACCTATTGCTCACTGCCGGTGATCGTCAAGCTCACACCGAACATCACCGACATCCGCGTCGCTGCCCGCGCAGCCCATCGCGGCGGCGCGGACGCGGTGTCGTTGATCAACACCATCAACTCCATCACCAGCGTCGACCTGGACCGCATGGTCGCCCTGCCCACCGTCGGCAGCCAGAGCACCCATGGCGGGTATTGCGGCTCGGCGGTCAAGCCTATCGCGCTGAACATGGTCGCCGAAATCGCCCGCGACCCGCAGACCCAAGGCTTGCCGATCTGTGGCATTGGCGGCATCGGCAGCTGGCGCGACGCCGCCGAATTCATCGCCCTGGGCAGCGGCGCGGTGCAGGTGTGCACGGCGGCGATGCTGCATGGTTTTCGCATCGTCGAAGAAATGAAGGACGGCCTGTCACGCTGGATGGACGATCACGGCCACGCCAACCTCCAGGCCTTCTCCGGGCGCGCGGTGGGCAACACCACCGACTGGAAGTACCTGGACATCAACTACCAGGTCATCGCCAAGATCGACCAAGAGGCCTGCATCGGTTGCGGTCGCTGCCACATCGCCTGCGAGGACACCTCACACCAGGCCATCGCCAGCCTCAAGCAGGCGGACGGCACGCGCAAGTATGAAGTGATCGATGAAGAGTGCGTGGGCTGCAACCTCTGTCAAATCACCTGCCCGGTGCAGGACTGCATCGAGATGGTGACGGTGGACACGGGCAAGCCGTTCCTGGATTGGAACCATGATCCGCGTAATCCCTACCATGTAACGGTCTGAAATTTGCGGTGTCTGGCCGGGCGCCATCGCGAGCAAGCTCGCTCCCACAGTGGATCGTGTCGTTCACAGAGGTTGTGTACACCAGGGATCCAGTGTGGGAGCGAGCTTGCTCGCGATGAGGCCATCAGCTTCACCACAAAACCTCAAGGCTCCAACCCAATCCCTCGCAAAATCACACTGGTCACGGTCTGCACAGCCTTTTCGAATTGCATGTCCGAAAGCGGCTGATGGTCGTTGAGGATGTTGATCTGATGGTCGAAGTCGGCGTAGTGCTGGGTCGAGGCCCAGATCATGTAGAGCAGGCTTGAAGGCTCCACCGGCAGGATGCGTTTGTCCTCCACCCACTGGCGGATTTTTGCTTCCTTCATCTTGGCCCAGTCGTAAAGGCTGGCGTCCAGGGCCTGGCCTAGCGTCGGGGCGCCGTGGATGATTTCGTTGGCCCAGACTTTCGAGCCATAGGGGCGGCTGCGGGAGCGGTTCATCTTGGCGCGGATGTAGCTGCTGAGCACCACCCGTGGGTCGTCGAACATCTCGAAGCACAAGGCGTCCTGCTTCCAGACCTCCAGCAGATCGAACAGCACCGCGCTGTACAGTTCGCTCTTGGTGCTGAAGTAGTAATGCAGGTTGGAGCGCGGCAATTGCACTTCGGCGGCGATGTCGGCCATGGCGGTGCTGCCGAAGCCTTTCTCGGCGAAGACCTTCTCGGCGGCCAACAGGATTTTCTCGACGTTACTGCGACGAATCTCGATCTTGTGATTGCCCATGAGGGCTCCCTGGCAACAGCGTTGGTCAAGACTAGCATCCGCCCACGCTTGAAAACACTGGTGGTCCCTGTAGGAGCTGGCGAAGCCTGCGATCTTTTGATCTTGATCTTTCACTTCCGACTCAATTGGCAGTGGGAAGATGGCAGCCTCGTTGCGCTCGACAGCTCCTACAGAGCTCAGCGGGGGCAAGCTCCCTCGCTACGGTGTTAATGGGACGACGTTATCCAGCGCGCGGTTTGTCTGCATTGCGCACAGTTCTCAAACTAGCAGTTCTACTAGTAGACATCCCTCGAAAAACATCCGAGCCTGACATGGTGAGTTCTCTGGGAAGAGTCAAATCATGTCGCAGATGAAAATACTGTGCCTCTATCAATATGACCCACTGGATCGCCTCGTAGGTTTGAAGCCTTTGGAGAGCCCAGGCACACAACGTTTCTATCAAGAAGACGAATTGGTTAATGAGATAGAGGGCCAGTCGCAACTGACGATTATGCGTCATGGGCCCCAGCCGCTGGCGCAACGATCAGGCACCGCCGACGTTACCGAGACGACACTGTTGGCAACGGATCAACAACATTCGCTGCTGAAAACAGTGACGGACACTAACCTGCAGCAAATGGCCTATACCGCCTATGGCTATCGCTCAGGCGAAAGCGGCTTGAGTTGTTTGCTCGGTTTCCACGGCGCGCCCCCCGACTCGATAACCGGGCACTATTTACTGGGACAGGGCAACCGGGCTTTTAACCCGGCGTTGATGCGTTTCAACAGCCCGGATGAGCTGAGTCCTTTTGGGGATGGGGGGATTAATGCGTATGCGTATTGCGGAGGGGACCCGGTTAATCGGTATGATCCGAGTGGGAATGCTCCATTTTTCCGGCCGTGGGTTCGCTACTTCCGGCCATGGGAGACCAAACCAAACGCATCAGGCACGTTGAGTTCTTCCTCCAAAACTACTTCTCCTCGTGTATCTCCTCCTGCTTCCCAGATCACCAAGGCCGAGGTCAGCTCAGCCCTTGCCACTCCAGCAGCAGCTGTTCCTGAACAAAGTGACAAGACATTTATATTACCTTGGGAGCAATCAGCCTATGGCCTCAAGAGGCCAGGTAGTAGCTTGACAAGACAAGGCCGTTGGAAGAGAGCCCGTGCTGAATCTGCACGGGAATTCGACAAGTTCGTGAAAAAGAACGGATGGGTTCCGATCTCGGGAGATCCCCAATGGCCGAAAAAATACCTGCAAGCTGAAGCCGATTTAACCGAGCTGCTGAAAAATAAAACATCGACGGCGGTGAAGAGAAATGCACGCGCACGAGTACAAGAGACTCGCCATGAACTCAAATGGAGGCTTCTCAAAGCAATGAAAGCAGCCCAGGCAATTCGCACCGATCAGTAACTGACGAGCGGCCCGGTACGCATGCTATAGCTTCGGTCAACACATAATATGCGCAACTCGAGCTGGCACCGCCGAGCATCCTGCGACGTTGGCTGCCCACCATCATCCCGAGCAAGCTCGCTCCTCATTTGTTAGGCCAGCGTACGCAGGTGCTCTTGTGGTGAGAGAGCTTGCTCCCTCGCCACAGGGGGGATGCGCTATGTCGACTGGCGTGGTTCGACGTTGTCCAGCGCGCGGTTTGCCAGCAATCCGCTCAGTTCGATCAGTTGCTGGATGCCTAGGGCAATGTGGCGCCTGGGGCCTTCCAGGTCGAAGGCCAGGTCGCTGACCATGGCATTGGCCGAGGCCAGGTTTTCGCTGAGGTTGGCGAGCAGGGTTTCGGTGTCGATGTCCTTGATCACGGTGAAGAGTTGGCCAGCCACCGCATCGGCTTCGGGTTTGTCCGGTTTGGGGTTCAGGTAATAGTCGAGGGCACGTTCGGCGGCTTCGTCGAGTTTTTGGGTCTTGGTTTTTTTGCGCGGTGGAGTCGGATCTGTGTCTGGTGGGTTGGGGGTTACTTTGAACATAGATGGAACCTCATGTGGAATTGGAGGAGCCATCACCCCCGCTACCAAACGAAGGGCGGTGGCCATACGAAGGTTGGTAGACCGGTCCACATGAACACCGGCGCGCCCGAAGACGCCCTACGCATGGCCACCATCAAATACAAATGTTGAAGAAAGCACCTGAAGAAGATGAAGCTGTGCGTCATATGGAAGAGCCGGGCTACCAAACCCGATCGCTGATTCCTCAGCGACCCGGAAACGATAGAACCCGGCCCCCAGGCGCACAAGCCGGCGGATTCTGGCGCAGTTGTAGGCAACGGCGCAAGACAACGTAGCCTGATCCAGAACGATCCTACGTCTGGATAAACACCACCCTGTTTGGACTGGCAACACGGGTTAACAAACACCTACCGATCGTTCCCACGCTCCTGCGTGGGAATGCCGCCAGGGACGCTCCGCGTTCCGCTTCTGGAAGGTGACGCAGAGCGTCACGGGATGCATCCCCACGCAGAGCGTGGGAACGATCTACATAGGCGCACCCTCGCCACAAGGGGCTTCATCATCCGTCAGATCGTGTGCATGCGACTAATGTCTTAGACCAGTCATCGCACAACCCGGCGCACTCATCGCTATTCTCAGGCCACAGGTTCGCCCGGCGCCACTACCTTCGTTCTTGACTTCGGTGAGTGACAACCATCGGTATGCCTCATTTTGAAGCACCCACGAGTTGGATAATTCCGATAATGGCCAGTTGACAACGAGCAGATGCTTCCAAATAATCCCCATCATGTTGTACGACGACGTATAACAAATAAAAACAACAAAAAAGTAAGGGAGCGTCATAGTGAGCACACGTGTCCGTTTTTCGCCCGAAAACCGTCCAAACCGCCGTACCCTCCTCAATTCCAGCCCTGCACTGGCCCTACTGGGTTGCAGCAGCCTGGCGCTGTTTCTGCCAATGACCGCCAGCGCCGAAGGCTTCGTCGATGACGCCAAGGCCACGCTGACCCTGCGCAACGCCTATTTCAACCGTAACTTCACCAACTCGAACAATGCCCAGGGCAAAGCCGAGGAGTGGACCCAGAACTTCATCCTCGATGCCAAGTCCGGTTTCACCCAAGGCGTGGTCGGTTTCGGCGTGGACGTGCTGGGCACGTACTCGCTCAAGCTCGACGGCGGTCGTGGTACCACCGGTACGCAACTGCTGCCGGTGCACGACGACGGTCGCCCGGCCGACGATTTCGGTCGCCTGGGCGTGGCCCTCAAGGCCAAGGTGTCGAAAACCGAGCTGAAGGTCGGTGAGTGGATGCCGGTGCTACCGATCCTGCGCTCCGACGACGGTCGTTCCCTGCCACAAACCTTCCGTGGCGGCCAGGTCACCTCCACCGAGATCAGCGGCCTGACCCTGTACGGTGGTCAGTTCCGCGCCAACAGCCCGCGCAACGACGCGAGCATGGAAGACATGTCGATGAACGGCCGCGGCGCGTTCACCTCCGACCGTTTCAACTTCGGCGGCGGCGAATACGCCTTCAACGAAAAGCGCACCCAGGTCGGCGTCTGGTATTCGGAACTGTCCGACATCTACCAGCAACAATACTTCAACCTGACCCACAGCCAGCCCATCGGCGACTGGACCCTGGGCGCCAACCTTGGCTACTTCATCGGCAAGGAAGACGGCAGCGCCCTGGCCGGCGACCTGGACAACAAAACCGCGTTCGCCCTGCTCTCGGCCAAATACGGTGGCAACACCTTCTACGTCGGCCTGCAGAAAGTCAGCGGCGATGATGCCTGGATGCGCGTCAACGGCACCAGCGGCGGCACCCTGGCCAACGACAGCTACAACTCCAGCTACGACAACGCGAAGGAAAAATCCTGGCAAGTGCGCCATGACTTCAACTTCGCCGCCGTCGGCGTGCCGGGCTTGACCCTGATGAACCGCTATATCAGCGGCGACAATGTGCACACCGCCACTGTCGATGACGGCAAGGAATGGGGCCGTGAAACCGAACTGGCCTACACCGTGCAAAGCGGCGCACTGAAAAGCCTTAACGTGAAATGGCGTAACGCATCGATTCGTCGCGACTACAGCACCAACGAATTCGACGAGAACCGCATTTTCATCAGCTACCCGATTTCGCTTCTGTAATACCAGGATCCATTGCCATGAGCGCATCCCATGGCACCTGCGGCAGGGACGCCGATCCAGAGCGGTTCGTCGATCAAACGTTGACAAGGTAGCGGAAGGATAAGGATATTTCCCTAGGTCGTACGACAACTTATAACAACTGATACCTCTCACTGTTTGCTCAGGTAATTTCATGACCACGACACATATTCGCCACCCCCTCAATCGCCTGCTGCTCACCGGTGCCGCCGGTGGCCTGGGCAAAGTCTTGCGCGAGCGTCTCAAGCCTTTCGCCCGCCACATTCGCCTGTCGGACATCGCCAACATGGCCCCGGCCATCGATGAAAGCGAAGAAGTGGTGCCGTGCGATCTGTCGGACAAGCAGGCCGTGCATCAACTGGTAGAAGGCGTCGATGCCATCCTGCATTTCGGCGGTGTCTCGGTTGAACGCCCGTTCGAAGAAATCCTCGGCGCCAACATCAGCGGCGTGTTCCACATTTATGAAGCCGCCCGCAAGCACGGCGTCAAACGCGTCATCTTCGCCAGCTCCAACCATGTCATCGGTTTCTACAAGCAGGACCAGGGCCTGGACGCCCTCTCCCCCGCCGCCCGGACGGCTACTACGGCCTGTCCAAGTCCTACGGCGAAGATGTGGCCAGTTTCTACTTCGATCGCTATGGCATCGAGACCGTGAGCATCCGCATCGGCTCGTCCTTCGCCGAACCGCAGAACCGCCGGATGATGAGCACCTGGCTGAGCTTCGACGACCTCACCCAGTTGATCGAATGCTCGCTCTACACCCCGAACGTTGGTCATACCGTGGTCTACGGTGTGTCCGCCAACCGCGACGTCTGGTGGGACAACAGCCACGCCGCGCACCTGGGCTACCAGCCCAAGGACAGCTCGGAAATTTTCCGCGCCAAGGTCGAAGCGCAGCCGATGCCGGCCGCCGATGACCCGGCCAGGATCTATCAGGGTGGCGCCTTTGTAGCGGCCGGCCCGTTCGACGACTGACTTGCCTGTTTTTCATGGGATGCGCACGCACAAAGGAATCACCATGCAAGCCGAATTGATTGTCGATGCACGCAACGCCGTCGGGGAAAGCCCGGTGTGGGTTCCCGAGGAAAACGCCCTGTACTGGGTGGACATTCCCAGCGGTGGCCTGCAACGCTGGAACGCCAGCAGCGGAAAAATCCAGGGCTGGGAAGCGCCGGAAATGCTCGCCTGCCTGGCCCGTCATCAGGACGGTGGCTGGGTCGCCGGCATGGAAAGCGGCTTCTTCCGTTTGCACCCCAATGAAGACGGCAGCCTGGACAGCGAACTGTGCGCGAGCGTCGAGCACAGCCGCACCGACATGCGCCTCAACGATGGCCGTTGCGACCGCCAGGGCCGTTTCTGGGCCGGCAGCATGGTGTTGAACATGGGCGCCAACATCGACGAAGGCCGGATGTACCGTTATGAGGCCGGGCAACGCAGCCCGGTCGAGGCACAACTGAGCGGTTTCATCGTGCCCAATGGCCTGGGCTTCAGCCCGGACGGACGGACGATGTACCTCTCCGATTCACACCCGCTGGTGCAACAGATCTGGGCCTTCGACTACGACATCGACAGCGGCACGCCATCCAACCGGCGGCTGTTCGTCGACATGCTGCCCTTGGCCGGGCGCCCGGACGGTGCGGCAGTGGACGCCGAAGGTTGCTATTGGATCTGCGCCAACGACGCCGGCCTCATCCATCGTTTTACCCCGGATGGCCGACTGGATCGTTCGCTGGCGGTGCCGGTGAAGAAGCCGACCATGTGCGCCTTTGGCGGCAGTCGCCTGGACACCCTCTTCGTGACCTCGATCCGCCCCGGTGACGACACCGACCCGCAGTCTTTGGCCGGTGGCGTGTTCGCCCTCAACCCCGGCGTCAAGGGCCTGGCTGAACCTGCGTTTGGAGGACTGAAACACTCCGCGAACTGATCTGCACTGCCGCTTCACTGGATGAGCACATAAAAAAAACAACAAACTGGAGATTGACCATGAATTTCAAACGCACGCTTTTGATCGCAGCCCTACCCCTGGCCTTCCTGGCCCAGGCGGCCCATGCCCTCGATATCAAGATCGCCGACATCCACCCCAAGGGCTACCCGACCGTGGTCGCCGAGGAATCCATGGGTAAAACCCTGGAAGCGGAAAGTAAGGGTGAACTGAAGTTCAAGTACTTCCCGGGTGGCGTATTGGGTTCTGAAAAAGAAGTCATCGAGCAGATGCAAGCCGGCGCAATCCAGATGTCTCGCGTCAGCCTGGGGATCGTTGGCCCTGTGGTGCCGGATGTGAACGTCTTCAACATGCCGTTCATCTTCCGCGACCAGGCCCACATGCGCGCGGTCATCGATGGTGAAGTCGGCGATGCGATCCTCGACCGAATCACCAACTCCGAATTCGGCCTGGTGGCCCTGGCCTGGATGGACGGCGGCACGCGCAACATCTACACCAAGAAACCGGTGCGCAAGCTCGAAGACCTCAAGGGTATGAAAATCCGCGTGCAAGGCAACCCGATGTTCATCGAGATGATGAACGCCATGGGCGCCAACGGCATCGCGATGGACACCGGCGAAATCTTCAGCGCCTTGCAGACCGGCGTGATCGACGGCGCCGAAAACAACCCGCCGACCCTGCTCGAACACAACCACTACCAAAACGCCAAGTACTACAGCCTCACCGGTCATCTGATCCTGCCTGAGCCGATCGTGATGTCAAAAATCACCTGGAACAAGCTCACGCCGGAACAGCAGGACATGGTGAAAAAAGCCGCCAAGGCTGCCCAGGCTGAAGAACGCGATCTGTGGGACAAGAAATCCACCGCCAGTGAAGAAAAACTCAAGGCCGCCGGCGTCGAGTTCATCACCGTCGACAAGAAACCTTTTTATGACGCTACCGCCCCGGTCCGGGCCAAATACGGCGCACCGTATGCCGACCTGATCAAGCGTATCGAAGCCGTTAAGTAAGGTCTCTCAAACTGTACTCATGAAAAGGCTGGGCGCGCCTGCAGTTAAAAGGCGCGCCCGGTTACGGTGGAACCCGATGAAGAATTTGCTGCTGCGTATCAACGACACGATTTACATGACTTGCATCTGGGTGGCCGGCCTTTCTGTCCTCGCCGTTGCGCTGATGATTCCGTGGGGGGTGTTCGCCCGCTACGTACTGGGTACTGGCTCAAGCTGGCCGGAGCCCACCGCCATCTTGCTGATGATCGTATTTACCTTCATCGGCGCCGCTGCCAGCTACCGCTCCGGCTCGCACATGGCCGTGGACATGGTCACCAGCCGCCTGCCACCGCACTGGCAAACCTTGGCTTCGGTTTTCACCCAGCTCTTGATGGCGGCGGTGTGCATTTTCATGACCATCTGGGGCACCAAGCTGTGCATGACCACCTGGAATCAATTCATGAGTGCCATACCCACCCTGCGCGTCGGCATCACCTACATGCCGATCCCGGTCGGTGGTTTCCTGACCCTGATTTTTGTCCTGGAAAAACTCTTGCTGGGTGATCAAAGCCAGCGTCGGGTCGTGCAGTTCGACCTGGTCGAAGAAAACGAAGGTGCCGCTTAATGGACGCGCTGATTCTGCTGGGCAGTTTTTTGTTGTTGATCCTGATCGGCATGCCGGTCGCCTATGCGCTGGGCGCTGCCGCCCTGATCGGGGCGTGGTGGATCGATATTCCGTTCCAGGCCATGATGATCCAGGTAACGGGCGGGGTGAACAAATTCTCGTTGCTGGCCATTCCGTTCTTCGTGCTGGCCGGTGCGATCATGGCCGAAGGCGGCATGTCCCGCCGATTGGTGGCATTCGCCAGTGTGTTGGTAGGCTTCGTGCGCGGTGGCCTTTCCTTGGTCAACCTCGTGGCCTCGAGTTTTTTTGGCGCGATCTCCGGTTCCTCGGTGGCCGATACCGCCTCGGTCGGTTCGGTACTGATCCCCGAAATGGAACGCCGGGGCTATCCGCGTGATTTCGCCACCGCCGTCACCGTCAGTGGTTCGGTACAAGCGCTGCTGACACCGCCCAGCCACAACGCGGTGCTGTACTCCCTCGCCGCTGGCGGCACCGTCTCCATCGGTTCGCTGTTCATGGCCGGCATCGTCCCCGGCATCATGATGAACCTCTGCCTGATGGCGCTGTGCCTGGTCTTCGCGAGAAAGCGCAATTACCCCAAGGGCGAAGTGATTCCCCTCAAGCAAGCGTTGAAGATCTGCCGGGAAGCCATGTGGGGCATGATGACGCTGTTCATCATCCTTGGCGGCATTCTCTCGGGTGTTTTCACCGCCACCGAATCGGCCGCCATTGCCGTGGTGTGGGCGTTCTTCGTGACCATGTGCATCTACCGCGACTACAAGTGGAGCGAGCTGCCGAAACTGATGCACCGTACGGTACGTACCATCTCCATCGTGATGATCCTGATCGGCTTCGCCGCCAGCTTCGGCTACATCATGACGCTGATGGAGATTCCAGCGAAGATCACCACTGCGTTCCTGACGCTGTCGGACAACCGCTACGTGATCCTGATGTGCATCAACGTGATGTTGCTGCTGCTGGGCACCGTGATGGACATGGCGCCATTGATCCTGATCCTGACGCCGATCCTGATGCCGGTGATCGTGGGCATCGGCGTGGACCCGGTGCAGTTCGGCATGATCATGCTGGTGAACCTGGGTATCGGGTTGATCACGCCACCAGTGGGCGCGGTGTTGTTTGTCGGTTCCGCCATCGGCAAGGTCAGCATCGAAAGCACCGTCAAGGCGCTGCTGCCGTTCTACGCCATGTTGTTCGTGGTGCTGATGCTCGTGACCTACATCCCCGCCATTTCGCTGTGGTTGCCGCACCTGGTGTTGTAAATCCTGTAATCGAGCAAGCCCCCTTGTGGCGGGGGAGCTTGCTCCCTCGCCACAAAAGCACCCCCTTCCCAAAAGACGCGACCATCATGACGCAGCCTCTTCTCTACCTCGAAGACGAACTCACCCGCCTCACCCTCGCTCCTCACCTGGGCGCCAGTCTCGTTGAATGGACCTTGCTCAGCACCGGTGCTCCCCTGCTACGCCCTCCCGCGCCGCAAGCGCTGGAAAACCGCCTTCCAGGCAAACTCGGCGGCTTCCCGCTGATTCCCTGGTCGAACCGGATCGCCCACGGCGGTTTCGACTGTCCCGGCGGCTGGCTCGCTTTGGAAGCCAACAGCCCCAACGATCTGTTTCCGATCCACGGTAGCGCCTGGCAACAGCCGTGGCAGGTGATCGAGCAGAGTGCCCAGCAAGTGTTGTTGCAACTCGACAGCCAGCAGCCATTCGCCTACTGCGCCAGCCTGCGGATCGGCTTGAGTGGCGGCCAGTTGCAAATCGCAATGCACGTCACCCACATGGCCGAACAGGCCGCGTGGCACGGGCTGGGTTTGCATCCGTACTTTCCACGCACCGCCGGCACTCGCCTGCAAACCCGCGCCAACGAGGTCTGGATGTGTGATGCCTCGAAACTGCCGACAGAACTTCGGGAGATTCCTGAAAGTTGGGATTTCCAGCAGCCCCGATTGCTGCCGGATACGCTCGTGGACAATGGCTTCGGCGGTTGGGACGGACACTGCCTGATCCAGCAACCGGACCTGGGCTACGAACTGGAATGCCGAGCCAGTGGCAGCGACTATTTCCTGCTGTACTGCCCCGTGGACCTGGACTTCTTTTGCATCGAACCGGTCAGCCATCCGGTCAATGCGCACCACCTGCCAGGGCGGCCGGGGTTGCGCTTGCTGGAGCAAGGGCAGTCGGTGGCGCTGGGGTTTTCGATGCAGTGTCGGTCGCTATGAAAATCGTCGCCGACTGCTCGGAAGGTGCCCCGGCCACCCTGCCACCTGCGAAAACCAAAGCGACTCACCCCTTCAACCGAAATGCGAAGGGTATCGAGCTCCGGTCGTCGAAATATCGACCGGTTACGACGATGTCGTTATTGGAATCCAATGCCAATGCAGGCTGCCCAACTTGGTAACCTTGCGGCAATGGCGTGACCTATCTGAAGATTCCGATCAATCAGCTCTAAAGCTCGAAAGCCCCCCCATATCCAATGTGGGAGCGAGCTTGCTCGCGATAGCGGTGGGTCTGCTTGCGCTGATGGTGAATGTGACGACCTCATCGCGAGCAAGCTCGCTCCCACAGAAATTCTTCAGGTGCCCAAGGTCAACCCATTGGCCGGCAACGGCAACGCCGTCTTGTAGCGCACCTGCTTGAGGGCAAAGCTGGAGCGGATATTCGCCACGCCCGGGACCTTGGTCAGAAAATCCATCATGAAGCGCTCCAACGACTGGATGGTCGGCACCAGCACGCGGATCAGGTAATCCGGATCGCCAGCCATCAGGTAGCACTCCATCACCTCCGGCCGGTCGGAAATCGCCTCTTCGAAGTGCTGCAGCGCCTCCTCCACCTGTTTCTCCAGGCTGACATGGATGAACACGTTGACATGTAGCCCCAGAAGGTCGGCGTCCAGCAGCGTGACCTGCTCGCGGATCACCCCCAGCTCCTCCATGGCCCGAACCCGGTTGAAGCACGGCGTCGGCGAAAGGTTGACCGAACGGGCCAGCTCGGCGTTGGTGATGCGGGCATTTTCCTGAAGGCTGTTCAGAATCCCGATGTCGGTGCGATCCAATTTGCGCATGAGACAAATAATCCTGTTTTTTATCGTTGTGCAGATTTTTTATCTGCAAATGATCTGAACAGCAAGCCAACAGAGAAAAATATTCTTCTGCGTCGAGCCTATGATTGTTGTAGGACAATTTCCCGTACCCGGGGAAATTCGTCAGCTAGCGCGCCCACTACAAGAAATTCACAAGATCGAGCGTAGAAAGCCATGAACCCAGCGTACGAACCGCTACGCCTGCACGTACCCGAACCCTCGGGCCGTCCCGGCTGCCAGACCGACTTCTCCTACCTGCATCTGTCCGATGCCGGCACGGTGCGTAAACCTTCCATCGACGTCGAACCGTCCGACACCGCCGACCTGGCCCGAAGCCTGATCCGCGTGCTCGATGACCAGGGCAATGCCCACGGTCCATGGGCCGAAGACGTGCCGCTCGAGATCCTGCGCAAAGGCATGCGCGCCATGCTCAAGACGCGCATCTACGACAACCGCATGGTGGTCGCCCAGCGTCAGAAAAAAATGTCGTTCTACATGCAGAGCCTCGGCGAGGAAGCCATCGGCAGCGGCCAGGCCCTGGCGCTGAACATCGATGACATGTGCTTCCCCACCTATCGCCAGCAAAGCATCCTGATGGCCCGCGAGGTGCCGTTGGTGGGCATGATCTGCCAACTGCTGTCCAACGAGCGCGATCCGCTCAAAGGCCGGCAGTTGCCGATCATGTATTCGGTCAAGGACGCCGGTTTCTTCACCATCTCCGGCAACCTCGCCACCCAATTCATCCAGGGCGTGGGCTGGGGCATGGCCTCGGCGATCAAGGGCGACACCAAGATCGCCTCGGCCTGGATCGGTGACGGCGCCACCGCCGAATCGGACTTCCACACCGCCCTCACCTTCGCCCATGTCTACCGGGCGCCGGTGATCCTCAACGTAGTCAACAACCAGTGGGCGATCTCCACCTTCCAGGCCATCGCCGGCGGTGAAGCCACCACCTTCGCCGGACGCGGCGTCGGTTGCGGCATTGCCTCGCTGCGTGTCGACGGCAACGATTTCATGGCGGTCTACGCCGCTTCACGCTGGGCCGCCGAACGCGCCCGCCGCAACCTCGGCCCGGCGCTGATCGAATGGGTCACTTATCGCGCTGGCCCGCACTCCACGTCCGACGATCCCTCGAAGTACCGTCCCGCCGACGACTGGAGCCACTTCCCGCTGGGCGACCCGATTGCACGCCTCAAGCAGCACCTGGTGAAAATCGGCCATTGGTCCGAAGAGGAACATGCCGCCGTCACCGCCGAACTCGAAGCCGAGGTGATCGCCGCGCAGAAGGAAGCCGAGCAGTACGGCACCCTCGCTGGCGGGCAGATCCCGAGCGCCGCGACCATGTTCGAAGACGTCTACAAAGAGATGCCGGAGCACTTGAAGCGCCAGCGTCAGGAGTTGGGGATCTGACATGAACGATCACAACAACAATATTGCGCTGGACACCGCCATGACCACTACCACCATGACCATGATCCAGGCCCTGCGCTCGGCCATGGACGTGATGCTCGAACGCGATGATAACGTCGTGGTCTTCGGCCAGGACGTGGGCTACTTCGGCGGCGTGTTCCGCTGCACCGAAGGCCTGCAGAACAAATACGGCACCTCGCGGGTATTCGACGCGCCGATCTCCGAAAGCGGCATCGTCGGCGTGGCCGTGGGCATGGGCGCCTACGGATTGCGCCCAGTGGCAGAAATCCAATTCGCCGACTACGTCTACCCGGCCTCGGACCAGATCATTTCCGAAGCGGCGCGCTTGCGCTATCGCTCGGCCGGCGAGTTCACCGCGCCGATGACCCTGCGCATGCCTTGCGGCGGCGGCATCTATGGCGGCCAGACCCACAGCCAGAGCATCGAGGCAATGTTCACCCAGGTCTGCGGCTTGCGCACTGTGATGCCTTCGAACCCTTACGACGCCAAGGGCCTGCTGATCGCCTCCATCGAAAACGATGATCCGGTGATCTTCCTCGAGCCCAAGCGCCTGTATAACGGCCCGTTCGACGGCCACCACGACCGTCCGGTAACGCCGTGGTCGAAACACCCCTCGGCGCAGGTGCCGGACGGCTACTACACGGTACCGCTGGACGTGGCCGCCATCACCCGCCCCGGTAAAGACGTGACCATTCTCACTTACGGCACCACCGTGTATGTGTCCCTGGCCGCCGCCGAGGAAACCGGCATCGACGCCGAAGTCATCGACCTGCGCAGCCTGTGGCCGCTGGACCTGGAGACCATCGTCAAGTCGGTGAAGAAAACCGGTCGTTGCGTGATCGTCCACGAAGCCACCCGTACCTGCGGCTTTGGCGCCGAGCTGGTTTCGCTGGTGCAGGAACATTGCTTCCACCACCTGGAAGCGCCCATCGAGCGTGTCACCGGGTGGGACACGCCCTACCCGCATGCGCAGGAGTGGGCGTATTTCCCAGGGCCGTCCCGTGTGGGCGCGGCGTTGAAACGGGTCATGGAGGTCTGAATGGGCACGCACGTTATCAAGATGCCGGACATTGGCGAAGGCATCGCCGAAGTTGAGCTGTCGGTGTGGCACGTCAAGGTCGGCGACATGGTGGTCGAGGACCAGGTACTGGCCGATGTCATGACCGACAAAGCCATGGTCGACATTCCTTCGCCAGTGCATGGCCGGGTCATCGCCTTGGGTGGCGAGCCCGGTGAAGTCATGGCGGTGGGCAGCGAACTGATCCGCATTGAAGTCGAAGGTGCGGGTAACTTGAAGGAATCGGCACAACCGGCTCCAGCTGCGGCTCCGCAGGCGGCTACACAGGCGCCAAAGCCGACGCCAGTGGCAACACCTGAACCCGTGGTGGAAAAGACCACCGCGCCTCGCTGCGCCCCGCAAGCACCAGTGGCCCGCGATCCGGAAGAACGACCACTGGCCTCGCCGGCCGTGCGCAAGCATGCGTTGGACCTGGGCATTCAATTGCGCCTGGTCCAGGGCAGCGGTCCCGCCGGGCGTATCCTGCATGAAGACCTCGAGGCTTATCTGGCCCAGGGTCCATCGGCCCAGGCCAAGGGCGGTTCGGGCTACGCCGAACGCCACGACGAGCAGCAGATCCCGGTGATCGGCATGCGCCGCAAGATCGCCCAGCGCATGCAGGAAGCGACCCAGCGCGCCGCCCACTTCAGCTACGTCGAGGAAATCGACGTCACTGCCCTGGAAGAGCTGCGGGTGCACCTGAATGAAAAACACGGCGCCGGTCGCGGCAAGCTGACCTTACTGCCGTTCCTGGTCCGCGCGTTGGTCGTGGCCCTGCGGGACTTCCCGCAAATGAACGCCCGCTACGACGACGAAGCCCAGGTCATCCACCGTTCGGGCGCCGTGCATGTCGGCGTTGCCACCCAAAGCGATGTGGGCCTGATGGTGCCGGTGGTGCGTCACGCCGAAGCCCGCAGCCTGTGGGACAGCGCGGCGGAAATCTCGCGCCTGGCCACAGCGGCGCGTAATGGCAAGGCCAGTCGTGATGAGCTGTCCGGCTCGACCATCACCCTGACCAGCCTCGGTGCGTTGGGCGGCATCGTCAGCACGCCGGTGCTGAACCTGCCGGAAGTGGCGATCGTCGGCGTGAACAAAATCGTCGAACGGCCCGTGGTGATCAAAGGCCAGATCGTGATTCGCAAGATGATGAACCTCTCCAGCTCCTTCGATCATCGGGTGGTCGACGGCATGGACGCGGCGCAATTCATCCAGGCCCTGCGCGGCCTGCTCGAACAACCCGCAACGCTGTTTGTGGAGTAAGGCATGCAACAGACTTTGAACACCACGCTGCTGATCATCGGCGGCGGTCCTGGCGGTTATGTGGCAGCGATCCGCGCCGGCCAGTTGGGCATCCCGACCATCCTGGTGGAAGGCCAGGCGCTGGGCGGGACCTGCCTGAACATCGGCTGCATTCCATCCAAGGCGCTGATTCATGTGGCCGAGCAGTTCCACCAGACCCGGCACCACAGCCAGGGCTCGGCCTTGGGCATCACCGTGTCGGCGCCGAGCCTGGACATCGGCAAGAGCGTGGAATGGAAGGACGGCATCGTCGATCGCCTGACCACCGGCGTCGCGGCGCTGTTGAAAAAGCACAAGGTCCAGGTCATGCACGGCTGGGCCAAGGTGATCGACGGCAAGACCGTCGAGGTCGACGACACCCGCATTCAATGCGAACACCTGCTGCTGGCCACCGGCTCGAAAAGCGTCGACCTGCCGATGTTGCCGATTGGCGGGCCGATCATTTCCTCCACCGAAGCCCTCGCGCCCACCTCGGTGCCCAAGCACCTGGTGGTGGTCGGCGGTGGCTACATCGGCCTGGAACTGGGCATCGCCTACCGCAAGCTCGGCGCCGAGGTCAGCGTGGTCGAGGCCCAGGAACGGATCCTGCCAGCCTACGACGGCGAACTGACCCAGCCGGTGCACGAGGCGCTCAAGCAGTTGGGCGTGAAGCTATACCTCAAACACAGCGTCGAAGGTTTCGATGCCCAGGCCAGCACTCTGCAAGTGCGTGATCCCAATGGCGAGACGCTGAACCTGGACACCGACCGGGTACTGGTGGCCGTTGGTCGCAAACCCAACACCCAGGGCTGGAACCTCGAAGCCCTGGACTTGGCGATGAACGGTTCGGCGGTGAAAATCGATAACCGGTGCCAGACCAGCATGCGCAACGTCTGGGCCATCGGCGACCTGAGCGGCGAACCGATGCTCGCCCACCGGGCCATGGCCCAGGGCGAAATGGTCGCCGAGCTGATCGCGGGCCAGCATCGCGAGTTCAACCCGACCGCCATCGCTGCGGTGTGCTTCACCGACCCGGAACTGGTGGTGGTCGGCAAGACACCGGACGACGCCAAGGCCGCCGGACTGGATTGCATCGTGTCGAGCTTCCCGTTCGCCGCCAATGGCCGGGCCATGACCCTGGAATCGAAAAGCGGTTTCGTACGGGTCGTGGCGCGCCGGGACAATCACTTGATCGTCGGTTGGCAAGCCGTCGGCGTGGGCGTCTCGGAGCTGTCCACCGCGTTCGGCCAGTCCCTGGAAATGGGCGCACGCCTGGAAGACATCGCCGGCACCATCCACGCCCACCCGACGCTGGGTGAGGCGGTGCAGGAAGCGGCGTTGCGGGCGTTGGGGCATGCGTTGCATCTGTGATTCAGGGGCGTTGGTGGTGTGAGTGAGGGCCCCTTCGCGAGCAAGCTCGCTCCCACAGGGAATTGCGTTCGCATGAACGACCGGGATCACCTGTGGGAGCGAGCTTGCTCGCGATTTTCAAGAACACCATCATTTATCTGCCTGCCCCTTATCGTGCGGGCTGCGAAACACCCCCGGAATGAAGTATTGTTGTCCCCATCCAAAAAACGTCAGAAGCCTTGAACCGTTTCGACGGTTGTTAAGAAATAGAGGGTGTCATGGGTAACGAGAGCATCAATTGGGACAAACTGGGCTTTGACTACATCAAGACCGACAAGCGCTACCTGTCGCACTGGCGCGATGGCGCCTGGGACGCCGGCACCCTGACCGACGACAACGTGCTGCACATCAGCGAGGGCTCCACCGCCCTGCACTACGGTCAGCAGTGCTTCGAAGGCCTGAAGGCCTATCGCTGCAAGGACGGTTCGATCAACCTGTTCCGCCCGGACCAGAACGCCGCCCGCATGCAACGTAGCTGCGCACGTCTGCTGATGCCGCATGTCGAGACCGAGCAGTTCATCGAAGCCTGCAAGCAAGTGGTCCGCGCCAACGAGCGCTTCATCCCGCCTTATGGCACCGGCGGCGCGCTGTACCTGCGCCCGTTCGTGATCGGCGTGGGTGACAACATCGGCGTGCGCACCGCACCCGAGTTCATCTTCTCGATCTTCTGCATCCCGGTTGGCGCCTACTTCAAGGGCGGCCTGACCCCGCACAACTTCCTGATCTCCAGCTACGATCGCGCCGCACCACAAGGCACCGGCGCGGCCAAGGTCGGTGGCAACTACGCCGCCAGCCTGATGCCCGGTTCCCTGGCCAAGAAAGCGAGCTTCGCCGACTGCATCTACCTGGACCCGATGACCCATTCGAAAATCGAGGAAGTCGGTTCGGCCAACTTCTTCGGCATCACCCACGACAACAAATTCGTCACACCCAACTCCCCTTCGGTCCTGCCGGGCATCACCCGCCTGTCGCTGATCGAACTGGCCAAATCGCGCCTGGGCCTGGAAGTGATCGAAGGCGACGTGTTCATCGACAAGCTCTCGGACTTCAAGGAAGCCGGCGCCTGCGGTACCGCAGCGGTCATCACCCCGATTGGCGGCATCAGCTACAAAGACAAGCTGCACGTGTTCCACAGCGAAACCGAAGTCGGCCCGATCACCCAGAAGCTCTACAAAGAGCTGACCGGCGTGCAGACCGGCGACGTGGAAGCGCCAGCGGGTTGGATCGTCAAGGTCTGAGCCAGGCCTACCCGTAGCACCGAGGCGCTTCTTTGTAGCGAGGGGATAAATCCCCTCGCTACAAAGGGCTCCGGAATTCAAAAAGCAAACCGTATCTGCCGTCACCCATCGGTTCGGGGCTGACCCGCCCTACGCTCGAAAATCGCCCCCTCGATACCCAGCACTTCACGCGTGTCGGCATAGATCCCGACGCCCTTTTCCCAGACATGCTTGATCGACTGATCGGCACAGCGAATCCGGTAATTGAGTTCGAACGGTTCCTGCCGCGACAAGGCATATTGCACCTCGCGCCAGACGTAATCGGCATCCTGCGCCAGGATCAGGCTGTTGTAGGTGAATTCATGGTTGTCCACCAGCCGCTCCGGCGGATACCCGGTCAGTTGCAGGCAACCAGCACTGACGAACTCCATGGTCCAGTCGCGGTTGTTGCGACCGCGATAGATCAGCCCCGGCATGCTGTCGAGCAGGCTCATGCTGCTGCGCTGGCTCGCCTGTAAGGCAATCTCGCGCCGCTTGTGCGCAGTGACGTCGCCGGCCACTAGATAGAAACCCTGGGCTCCGCGCTTCAGGCTGACCTCGAACCAGCGCAGTTCCCCCGAAGGGTGAACAAAACGCAGCCGCTGGTTGAAGGAGGTTTCTGGGCGCCGACGCAGTTCATGCAGGGCCTGACGCCACAACGACCGGTCTTCGTGGTGCACATAGTCAATAAGGTTGCGTTCTGCGTCTGGCAGATCCATCAGCTCGACCCAGGCCAGGTTGAACTGGGCAATCTGACCGCTGTCGCGCAGTTCAAGCAATGCCGCCGGAAAGCGGTCCATCAGGTGCACGGGCAGTGTCTGCACAAATGCCTCTGGTCGTTCCATCATCTAATGACGCTCCTCGTGTCTCACTGACGCGCCGTTGTGCACCCACGCCGCCAACTCCAGACGGGAGTGCAGGCTGAACTTCTGCAACAGATTCCTCACATAGATCTTGACCGTACCATCGCTGATCCCCAGTTCCCGACCGATCTGTTTATTGCTCATGCCGGCGCCGATCAGGGCCAGGGTCTGCCCCTCGCGCTCGGTGAGGTTGCCTGTGTCTGGCAGGTCCAGATCGTGGATGGTCCGGCTAACCGACTCGGCCTGATCGGCCAACAGGGCAACCAGGGTTGAATCCAGGACGATCGCGCCTTTGTGGCAATTGCGCATGTAGCTCAACAACGCATCGGGTTCGGTTTCCTTGAGCACGTAACCACTGGCCCCCAGGCGCAAGGCCGTCAACAGCTCGGCGCGATCCATCGACGCGGTGAGCACCACCACCTGGCAGTCGAGGCGCAACTGACGCAGTTCGTCGAGCACCTGCAAACCGCTCAAGCCGGGCATGTGCAGATCAAGCAAGACCTGCTGCGGTGCCAGGCTCACGGCCAGGTTGATGCCTTCGCGACCGCTGGCCGCCTGCCCCACCACTTCGAAGTCGTCGCTGGCATCGAACAGCTGCGCCAGGCCTTTGCGAAACAATGGGTGATCATCGATCAGTAATAAGGTCGTGCAGTCCATCGAAACTCCCCTGTGGCAGGTCTTGGTGGCGGCTGAGGCCAAGGTGTACGCGGACCCCGTGCGGACGGATCGCTTCAATTGTCAGCCGGGCGCCGATGCTCGCGGCGCGCTCGCGGATGATCGCCAGGCCGAAATGGTTTTGCTCCCCTGACGCCGGGCTGAGCCCGATGCCGTCGTCCTCCACCGAAATGGAGGCATCACCGTCCTGGTTTTGCCGTAACTCGATGCGTACATGCCGCGCATGGGAATGGCGCACCGCGTTGGCCAGTGCCTCGCGAATGATCTGCAAAACCTGTAGTTCGGTGCCCGGGCTCAAGGCATCGTCGGCCAGGCGATTGTCCAGTTCGAACACAATGATGCAGCGCCGCGAGAACTCCGCGATGGAGTCGGCCAGGGCTTGGCGCAGCGAGCGCCCGTCCATGGTCAGGCGAGCGTTGGTGATCAACTCGCGCACCTGGCGCTGCAACTGGCTCAAGCCGACGCACAGTTCCTGCAACCCGGCACTGGCCTGCTCCGGCTCGCCCACCTGCCCCTGCAGTAAACGCGCCTGGAACGACAGGTAACCCAGCTGCTGAGCCACCGAATCGTGCAGCTCACGGGCCAACGCGCCGTGCCGGGACGTGGCCTGTTTACGCTGTTGCTCACGGGTGTAGCTGCGCAAGCGCACGGTGATGCCCACCGCCTGCGCCGCCTCCTCCAGCAACAGGCGCCAGCTGGCATGGACCGGTTGGGGGGTATCGAGCAGCAACAGCCCTTTGCCCGAGTCGTCACTTTGCGGCAAGGCACACAGCAGGCGATGTACCCCCCGTTGCCGGCAAGCGCCACAGGCCTGCGCCGTATCAGCCAGGGTCGCGTCACGCCAAGGGCAGCGCGCAACGCCCTGACAGCTTTCGAGCAGTCCGCGCCGCGCCGGCCCCAGGTCTTCGCCGCCCAGGATCAGATTGAGTTTGCAGTTGGGCAGCAGTGCTTCGAAACGGTCCAGGAAACCCGACAAGGCACCTTCAGCGTGCGCCTGACACAAGGGCAATCCTGCCAGTAGTTTTCGCACGCTGCGCGCTTGGTCGGGGCGGATACGCCCCAACCAGAGCGGCCACCACTGCGGTCGTAGTCGCACTATGGATAACTCCCCGTCCGGTTGCTCAGCCCTGAGCAAAGACCAGCAACTTCCATGCCCCGATCAGGGGGTCGCACAAGGCTTATCTCCAAAGACATAGCCCTTTTTCCGGATTGAGAAGATTTTCCCCATAGGAAAGTATCTTCCCCAACAGGAAACATTTTTCCAGTCCAACGCCACCTTCCCCGCCCTTCGACAGGCGCGGAACAGCCAGGAAAGCCCACATGACGGATAGACACTGCGCCGCCCCGGACCGACTTCACAGCCTTCCGCGCTATCGCCAGCCGCTGCTTCGTGAAAGCGTCACCCGGCACATCGTGGTCATGCAATCGGCGGCCGCCTGCTCCCCCTTTGTCGGAACACTGGAACAGCCCCTGGTACTGAACGGCGAGAACGCCGACTTTGCCCGGCGCTTGCATCAGGCGCTGGTCAACGCAACCGTCGGCAGCCATCTGTACATCATGGGCGACGAGGCCTTTATCTGGCGCATCCACGCCGAGGCCCGCAGCGCCGGACTGGAAAATGCCGAGATCGACATCACCCGCACGCTAGCCGGCCCGCGCCTGGTGTATTGCGTGCATTGTGGCCTGACCCAGGCTGCCGGACCGGAACCGCGGTTGACCTGCATCGGTTGCGAGGTCGGGCTGGAAGTGCGCGAACACTTCTCCCAACGCCTGGGAGCCTACCTCGGCGTCTGCAGCAACCCCGACCAGCCTTACGCCGGAGTAAGGCCATGAGCGGCGCTCTTGAGGTGCGGGTCAGTGCGGCAAGAATGCTCACGCCGGTGGTGCGTGAATTCACCTTGCAAGCTTGCACCGGGGCATTGCCAGGATTCTCCCCCGGCAGCCATGTGCAGGTTCACCTGCCACTGACCGAAGGCAAGGTGCGCAATGCCTACTCGCTGACCAGCGACCCTGCGGACAATCGGCATTACCGCATCGCAGTACGCCTGCAGGAAGCTTCCCGCGGCGGCTCGCACTACCTGCATCGGCACGTCCAGGTTGGCGATACGCTGCAAATTTCACCGCCGACCAATCTGTTCGCGCCGCACTCCACCGCTGGCCTGCACATCCTGATCGCCGGAGGCATCGGCATCACGCCGTTCATGGCCTACATCGCGGCCCTGGAACAAAGCCAAGCCCCCTTCGAGTTGCATTACCTCTATCGCCCGGGCCTGAGCGATGCCTATGTCGAGGAGTTGCAACAGCGGCTGGGATCGCGACTGCACACCTACGCCTGCCGCCCGGAGCTGAACCACATCCTGCGGGATCGGCCGCTGGGCAGCCACGTTTACACCTGTGGTCCGCAACCGTTGCTCGATGCGGTTCGGCAACAAGCCAGAGCCCTCGGCTGGCCGCCCGGCCGGGTGCACTGGGAAGCCTTCAATGCCGCAAAGCCGGGCCAGCCCTTTGACCTGGAACTGCTGCGCAGTGGCCGACGCCTGCGGGTCGGTGGCGAACAAAGCCTGCTCGAGGCCTTGGAAGCCGCCGGAGTGCAAGTTCCCAACCTGTGCCGCGGCGGCGTCTGTGGCCAATGCATGACCCGCCACGTGGGCGGAAAAATCGAACACCGCGACAGCTTTCTGAGCCCCGCCGAACAGGCTGAATTTCTCATGCCCTGTGTTTCCCGCGGCTGCGGCCCTTGCGTTTCGCTGGACCTTTAGGAGTCGACCATGACCATTCAATCGAGCCCCGTGCAGAGTTACCGAGACGACTTCAGCTTTCGCAACAGCCCCGCGGCCATCCGCCGTTTTCCCTTTCCCTTCACTGAGGACAGCTACCTGTACTCGGTGAACATCGAACCGGCGACTTCCCGGGATCCGGGCTCGGTTTACCAGCACGGCTTCGATATCGACGAACACTACCGTTCGGAAATGGCCGAACGCGCCCTTGTGCTGGACAAGGATCCGCGCCGCTATCTGGTGATGCCGCACATGCAAGTGGCCGCCTGGGATGCGCTGCAGATGCTCATGGAACACCTCGCCACTGACTATCCGCAGTGGTTCCGGCTAGCGCGTGACGGTGATCACTGGCATTGGCACAACACGCTGCTCAATATCGATCAGCACTTTGTGTTCGGTGACGCCAGCAGCCTGCCCTGCGAGCCGCTGGAGTTCATCGGCCGCCAGGTGCAGGGCGATTTCGCCCTGCTCGATCAGCGCGACGGCGATCTGTACATGGACGCCGGCCTGGTCACCAGCCCGGCCGACTGGTCCCTGGCCTTCGACGCCGGCATGAGCTTCAAGCAGTGGCATTCACCGGTGCCCATGGCCCATCAGATGGGCGTGTTCGACCGCGCGTTGAAGTACCTGCTCAACCTGCAAGTGGGCCAACCGGTGCGGCGCCTGAATTGGACACTGACGATCAACCCGCGCCTGGACTCCTCGCCCGAGACTTTCCATGAATGGGGCGCCGACCGCGGCCGTATCACCGCCGAAAACGTCGGGCAACAGGTTCATCTGCGCGTCGAGCTGCAAGTGATGGCCCGCCTGCCGCGCAGCAACGCGGTGATGTTCAGCATCCGCACCTACCTGATCAGCATGGACGAACTGGTCACTCAACCCGGCTGGGGTTGCCGCCTGCACCGCGTGCTGCGCGACCTGCCCGAGTCGATCGCCGACTACAAAGGCATGAGCCGCTACCGACAGACCCTTGTCCAGTGGCTGAGCCGCTTCGACCAGGCCTGAACCCTGACCCACTTTCACCGACAAGGATCCTCACATGGCTCATTCATGGCGTATTTCTGCATTGGCCGAACGGCACCGCGCACTCGGCTCGAACCTGGAAGACTGGAACGGCATGGGCACTGCCTGGACCTATGCCAGCGACCTGGCCGATCACCATCAAGCGATCCGCACCCGCGCCGGGCTGATGGACGTTTCCGGGCTGAAGAAAGTCCACTACGTCGGCCCCCATGCCGAAAGCCTGCTGCAATGGGCCACCACCCGCGACATCGCCAAGCTCTACCCCGGCAAATCGGTGTATGCCTCGATGCTCGACGAGGAAGGCAAGTTCGTCGATGACTGCATCGTCTACCGTACCGGGCCTAACGCGTTCATGGTGGTCCACGGTGCCGGCAGCGGTCACGAAATGCTGGTGCGTTCATCCCAGGGCCGGCAAGTGGCGGTGTTGTTCGACGACGACCTGCACGACCTGTCGCTGCAAGGGCCGCTGGCGGTGGACTTTCTCGCCGAGCACGTCCCCGGGATTCGTCAGTTGCCCTATTTCCATCACCTGCAAACCCGCCTGTTCGATCGCCCGGTGATGATCTCTCGCACCGGCTACACCGGCGAACGCGGCTACGAGATTTTCTGCAAGGCGGCCGACGCCCCGGCGCTGTGGGACAACATCCTCGAACAGGGCGCGGACATGGGCATCATCCCGTGCGCCTTCACCGCCCTGGACTGGTTACGGGTGGAAAGCTCGCTGATGTTTTTTCCCTACGACAACTCACAGATGTACCCCTTCGCCGACCAGAAGGCCGGCGACACCTTGTGGGAAATGGGCCTGGATTTCACCGTTTCCCCAGACAAACGCGAATTTCGTGGCGCCGAGGAGCACTTCCGGTTGCGTGGCCAGGAACGCTTCAAGATCACCGGCGTGTTGCTCGAAGGTGTGCGCGCCGCCGAGGCGGGCGACACCCTGTGGCAGGGCAACCAGCAAGTCGGGGTGATCACCTGCGGCATGTATTCGCGCCTGAGCAAACGCTCCATGGCCATCGCCCGCATGAACGTCGCCTGCGCGGTTCCCGGGATTGCCTTGCAGGTGCGCGGCAGCCAGGAAAGCGCCGCGGTGACCCACGCCCTTCCCTTCGACGACCCGGAAAAAACCAAGCGCACGGCCAAGGGCTGAGCCTCTACCACTTTGCATCGGAGCCCTCGATGGACACCTCCAACGAACACTACATTCTCAAGATCAACTGCCCGGCGGCGTCCGGCATCGTCGCCGCCATCAGCGCCTGCCTGGCCCGGCAACAGTGCTACATCAGTGAGCTTGCGCAATTCGACGACGAGTTCACCGGGCAGTTTTTCATGCGCGCGGTCTTTCGTTTCAACACCGGCGTGACCGGCGATATTGGCGCCCTGCGTGAAGACCTGGGCGACCTGGCCGGCGGCTTCGACATGCAGTGGCAACTGTTCTGCTCGAGCCAGCCGACCCGGGTGCTGCTGATGGTCAGCAAGTTCGACCATTGCCTGACCGACCTGCTCTACCGCCACCGCAAGGGCGAGATGGACATGCACATCACTGCGGTGGTCTCCAATCACCTGGACCTGCGGGCCATGGCCGAACGCGAAGGCATTCGCTTCATCTATTTGCCGGTCACCAAGGACAGCAAGGCCAGTCAGGAAGTCGAGCTGATGCGCATTGTCGAGGACACCCAGACCGACCTGGTGGTGCTCGCCCGCTATATGCAGATTCTCTCCGATGGTCTGTGCCAGCAACTGTCCGGTCGGGCCATCAACATCCATCACTCGTTCCTGCCCGGTTTCAAGGGCGCCAAACCCTATCACCAGGCGTATGACCGGGGCGTGAAGCTGATCGGTGCGACCGCCCATTACGTCACCAGCGACCTCGATGAGGGGCCGATCATCGAACAGGAAGTCCAGCGCGTCGACCATACGCACCTGCCCGACTCGCTGGTTGCCATCGGCCGCGACACCGAAACCGTCGCCCTTTCCAAAGCCCTGAAATACCACCTGGAACACCGGGTGTTCATCAACCAGGACAAGACAGTGATCTTTCGCTGAAACCCTTCAGGAGGCACGCTCATGACACTACGCGTAGCAATTATCGGCGCCGGCCCGTGCGGCCTGGCTCAACTTCGCGCCTTCCAGTCAGCCCGCGACAAGGGCACCGCCATTCCCGAACTGGTGTGCTTTGAAAAGCAGCAGGATTGGGGCGGCATGTGGAACTACACCTGGCGTACCGGTCTGGACGAGAACGGCGAGCCGGTGCATGGCAGCATGTACCGTTACCTGTGGTCGAACGGCCCGAAGGAATGCCTGGAGTTCGCCGACTACACCTTCGAAGAACATTTTGGCCGCCCCATCGGCTCCTACCCGCCGCGAGAAGTGCTCTGGGATTACATCAAGGGCCGCGTCGAAAAAGCCGGGGTACGGGATTACATCCGGTTCAACAACGTGGTGCGCCAGGTCACCTTTAACCAAGAGACTCGCCGCTTCACGGTGCTCGCCCACGACCACGGCAGCGATACCCAGACCTGCGAAGAGTTCGATTATGTGATCAACGCCTGCGGGCACTTTTCGACGCCGAAGATGCCGTACTTCCCCGGATTCGAGCAGTTCGGCGGGCGCGTCCTGCACGCCCACGATTTCCGCGATGCGCTGGAGTTCAAGGGCAAGGATCTGCTCATCGTCGGCAGCAGCTATTCTGCCGAAGACATCGGTTCCCAGTGCTACAAATATGGCGCCCGCAGCATCACCAGTTGCTACCGCACCGCGCCGATGGGCTATGACTGGCCCGCCAATTGGGAAGAAAAACCGCTGTTGCAGCGCCTGGAAAAAAACCGCGCGTACTTTATCGACGGCAGCCACAAGCACATCGATGCGGTGATCCTGTGCACCGGCTACAAACATCACTTCCCCTTCCTGCCGGACGAACTGTGCCTCAAGACCGATAACCGGCTATGGCCGATGAATCTGTACAAAGGCATTTTCTGGGAGCCCAACCCGCAACTGATCTACCTCGGCATGCAGGACCAGTGGTACTCGTTCAACATGTTCGACGCGCAAGCCTGGTACGCCCGCGATGTCATCCTGGGGCGTATTCAACTGCCCGACCAGGCCGAAATGATCGCCGACAGCCGGCAATGGCACGAACGGGAACAGACACTGGAAACCAACCAGCAAATGTTCGAATACCAGGGCGCCTACATCCAGCACCTGGTGGACGCCACCGACTACCCGAACTTCGACATCGCCGCCGTCAATGAAACCTTCCTGCACTGGAAGCACGACAAAGCGGAAAACATCATGGGTTATCGCGACAAGTCCTATCGCTCGTTGATGACCGGAACCCAGTCACCGCCGCACCACACCCCCTGGCTGCACGCACTGGACGACTCGATGGCGGCGTACCTCGCTGAGCCGCCGATGTCCGTCCAGTCGATCGGTTGACCCAGGAGCGCCACCATGAACGCACCTCGTGTTTCCCATCCGCGCGAGCCCGGACTCTTTGCCCGGGCCCCTGCCCTGGAGCGCTACCGGTTGGCGGCCGGCGGCCTGACGCTGGTGGCCTTGCAGCCCGGCGACAGCCTGCAAGTGATCGACCTTGAAGGCCGGCAACCCTGCCAATTGCTGGTCATGGATACGCTCGGTCGCAGCGCCCTCGCGGCCTGGGCACTGAACGGTTCGGCGGCCTGCGGGTTCATCGGCGCACGGCTCGCCGAACCGACCCTGCAAGCTCGACGAATCCACCAGGCGTTGCGCCGACGCGGCGTTGATCCGGAGCACCTGCCCAGTGCCGCTTCACTTTGGGACGAGGACAGCCCTGCCGACTTCAGTCGTCAGTTTGTCGCCAGCGATGAACTGTTGGTGATTGTCGCCGCGCCCGCGGGCCCCACGTCCGTCGACCGGCAGTACCGGCCCAGCGAACTGCGGTTGTGGGTGACACGGGCCAATCCCTCATCGTTGCTGCTCCCGGCATTACCCGAACCGTTGGGCGAGCTGCTCGATGAATTCACTATTCACGCCGGCACCGCCCACAGTTACACGGTCGGCAAAGGGCAGTACGTGCAGGTGCTGGACGTGGCCGGTCGCCAATGCTCGGACTTCGTCGCCCTCGATCGGCGGGCATTGGATCGCGGCCTGGAACTGGACCTGGACCAGACCGTCACCCGCACCCTGAACGGCAGCGCCTACCCGGCACCGGGATTGTTCTCGAAGTTTTTCGACCGGCAGATGCAACCGATGCTGGAGGTGGTGCGTGACACCGTCGGCCGCCACGACTCCTTCGCCCTGGCCTGCGCCGCGCGCTACTACGAGAGCCATGGCTACTTCGGGCACGACAACTGCAGCGACAACCTGAGCCGGGCCTTGGCGCCCCACGGGGTCGAGGCTCGCAGCGGTTGGCCGGCGATCAATTTGTTCTTCAACACCGGGATCGACGCCCACCAGCAGATGACGCTGGACGAGCCCTGGTCGCGGCCCGGCGATTACGTGCTGCTGCAGGCCATGACCGATCTGCTGTGTGGCAGCACCTCATGCCCGGATGACATCGACCCGGCCAACGGCTGGAACCCAACCGATATCCATGTCCGTATCTACAGCGAAAAGGAGCGTTTTTCCATCGCCATGAGCACTCGTACCACGGCCGATGCCGACCCGATCCTCACCCGTGAGTCCGCGTTCCATTCACGCACCAGCGCCTTGACCGGCAGCTTTGCCGACTACCGCAATTGGTGGCTGCCGCTGCGCTACGACGGCTATGGCGCCATCGAGGAATACCTCGGTTGCCGTGAACGCGTCGCGGTGATGGACCTGACCGCCCTGCGTAAATTCGAAATCCTCGGCCCCGACGCCGAAGCCTTGTTGCAGTACTGCCTGACCCGGGATGTGCGGCGCCTGGCGGTGGGTCAAGTGGTGTACTCGGCGATGTGCCACGAACACGGCGGCATGCTCGACGACGGCACCCTGCTGCGCCTGGGCCCGGACAACTTCCGCTGGATCTGCGGCGAGGATTACGCCGGGGTCTGGCTGCGCGAACAGGCGCAAAAGCTCGGCATGAAGGTCTGGATCAAATCCGCCAGCGAGCAGATTCACAACCTGGCCGTCCAGGGCCCGATGAGTCGTGAACTGCTCAAACAGATGGTCTGGACCCCACCGACCCAACCGAGCCTGGAAACCCTGGGCTGGTTCCGCTTCCTGGTGGGCCGCCTGGACGGTTACGACGGCTGCCCGCTGATGATCTCGCGCACCGGCTACACCGGCGAACTGGGCTACGAAGTCTGGTGCCAGCCCGAAGATGCCGAGCGGGTCTGGGATCGGATCTGGCAACTGGGCCAACCGCTGGGCCTGGTGCCGCTGGGTCTGGAGGCATTGGACATGCTGCGCATCGAAGCCGGGCTGATTTTCGCCGGCTACGAGTTCAGCGACCAGACCGATCCTTTCGAGGCGGGTATCGGCTTTTGCGTGCCGATGAACAGCAAAACCGACGACTTCATCGGCCGCGATGCGCTGTTGCGGCGCAGTGCCCACCCCGCCCAGAAGCTGGTGGGCCTGCAACTGAGTGGCAACGAAGGCGCCCACCACGGTGACCCGGTGTATCGCGGCCGGGCCCAGGTCGGGGTCATCACCAGTGCCTGCCGCTCGCCGCTGCTGGCCAGCAACATCGCGCTGTGCCGGGTCGACGTGGCCTGCGCCGACGTCGGCACGATGCTTGAGATCGGCAAAGTCGATGGCCTGCAGAAGCGCATCAGCGCCGAGGTCACCGCAGCGATTTTCTACGACCCGCAAAAGAGCCGGGTGCGCAGTTGATCGACCAGACGGACCTGGGCGCCACCCTGACTTTGACTGCCCCCACTACTCCGCTACTCAGACATGGGAATACGAAGATGGAAGCGACTACGTTCGAGACCGTACCGCAGGCCGCCAGCTCAGTTGGCAGCCTGCACCGCAAGATCGATTGGCGCGGGGCTTTCTGGGTTGCCAGTGGCGTGCCCGCGCTGGTGCTGTTTTCAATCGGCGCGATTGCCGCCACAGTGGGCAAACCGGCGTGGATCGTCTGGATCGTGTCGATCCTGTTCGGGTTTATCCAAGCCTTCACCTACGCCGAAATCGCCGGGCTGTTCCCGCACAAATCCGGCGGCGCCTCGGTCTATGGCGCGGTCGCCTGGGTGCGTTACAGCAAGCTGATCGCACCGGTTTCGGTGTGGTGCAACTGGCTGGCCTGGTCGCCGGTGCTGTCGATCGGCTCAGGGCTGGCAGCCGGATACATACTCACCGCACTGTTTCCCGCCGACGCGTTGATCAATACCTGGCAATTGACCCTGCTCGATCTGGGTTGGATCAAGAGCGGCCTGTCGTTGCGGATCAATGCGACGTTCGCCATCGGTCTGTTGATCCTGCTGACGGTGTTCGCCGTGCAGCATGGCGGCATTCTGCGCTCGGCGCGTCTGACCCTGGTGCTCGGCGTGACTTCACTGATCCCCTTGCTGCTGGTGGGTGTGGTGCCGTTGTTCACCGGCGATGCGGCCCAGGCCAATTTCCTGCCGTTGTACCCTCTGGCCCATGATGCCGCCGGACAAGTGATCGATGGGCCCTGGGATCTTTCCGGCTGGACGCTGATGGCCGGCGGTCTGTTCATGGCCGCATGGTCCACTTACGGCTTCGAAACGGCGGTGTGCTACACCCGGGAATTCAAAGACCCCAAGCGCGACACGTTCAAGGCGATTTTCTATGCGGGCCTGCTGTGCATCCTGGTGTTCACCCTGGTGCCCCTGGCGTTTCAAGGCAGCCTTGGCCTAGGTCAACTGGTCACACCGGCCGTGCTGGACGCCAGCGGCGCAGTGGTTTCGCCAGCGGTCTACAGTGGCCTGTTGTCGCCCGCGATCTACAGCGGCATGGGCGTCGGCCAGGTGATGGCGGACAGTATCGGCGGCGGCAAACTGGTCGCCAACATCGTGCTGATCATGCTGGTGCTGGCCACCCTGCTGGCAATCATGACGTCGATGTCCGGCTCTTCGCGCACCCTATACCAGGCGTCGGTCGATGGCTGGCTGCCGAAGTACCTGGGCCGCACCAATGAACATGGCGCGCCCACCGCGGCGATGTGGACCGACCTGTGTTTCAACCTGCTGCTGTTGCTGATGTCCGACTACGTCTTCGTGCTCGCGGCCTCCAACGTCAGCTACATCATCTTCAACTTCCTCAACCTCAACGCTGGCTGGATCCACCGTCTGGATCGTCCTGACTGGATACGCCCGTACAAAGCCCCTACCGTGCTCCTGGCAGCCGGTGGCGTGCTGAGCTTCGTCAACCTGGCCTGCATGGGGCTGGGCGCGGATATCTGGGGCGCAGGAACCCTGATGACCGGCCTGCTGCTGGCGCTGTTGATCCTGCCGGTGTTCTGCTACCGCCACTATGTGCAGGACAACGGGCACTTCCCCGAAGCCATGCTTAACGATCTCTACGTTCAGGCCGATACGGGTCAGAAACGCGCTGGCTGGTTGCCTTACCTCACGCTGATCGCAGGTGTTCTTGTGGTGTACGGCAGCCATCAGTTGGTAGTCTGAACACCCTTGCTTGCAGATCTTCGCTAATCATCGAGGCGCAACGACGCCTCGGTGATTATTTCGCCCCTCTATCATTCAAGCCAACGGTGACTCCTTTGCTCAGCACCACCCCTGCACTTGCCCGCGATATCGACGGCAAGGCCATCTCCGCCCTGGTTCTCGACGAGGTTCGAGAAGAGGTTCTGGCCCTCGCGCACCAGCACATCTACCCCGCCCTGGCTGTACTGTTGGTGGGTGAAGACCCGGCTAGCGAGGTTTACGTGCGCAACAAACTGCTGCGGGCCAAGGAAGTCGGCATTCGCTCCCTGGAGTACCGTCTGCCAGCCAATGCCAGCCAGCATCAGGTACTGGAACTGATTGCCCAACTGAACGCCGACGTCACGGTGAACGGCATCCTGGTGCAGTTGCCATTGCCGGGGCATATCGACGAGGCGGCAGTCATTCATGCCATCGATCCGATCAAGGACGTGGACGGTTTTCATCGCGAGAACGTCGGCGGCCTGGTGCAAGGCATGGAAGTCCTGACACCCTGCACGCCCAGCGGCTGCATGCGGCTACTGCACGAAACCTGCGGTGATGTGAGTGGCTTGCACGCCGTGGTCGTCGGGCGTTCGAACATCGTCGGCAAGCCCATGGCGACCTTGCTGTTGCAGGCTCACTGTTCGGTCAGCGTGGTGCACTCACGCAGCGTCGATGCCCCGGCGTTGTGCCGACTGGCCGATATCGTCGTCGCAGCGGTGGGCCGTCCTGGGCTGATCGATGCCAGTTGGCTAAAACCTGGAGCCGTGGTGATCGATGTCGGGATCAATCGTGTTACTGACCAGTCCGGCAGCCATCTGGTGGGCGATGTCGACTACGCCAGCGCACGTACCGTCGCCAGCGCAATCACGCCGGTACCCGGTGGCGTCGGGCCGATGACCATTGCTTATCTGCTGAAGAACACCCTGATCGCCAGCCAGTTGCAGCACGCGGCCCAGGCCCGTGGGCAGGCATCTGCCAGCCATCTGGTGGTGAGTTGAGCACAACGCGTACGGCCCGTTCGAGGGTGTAATGCTGTTCACTTGAGCGTTCCCGGAGATTCTGATCTTCCGTTCCTCGCGTGTTTTTTGGGTGGGATTGGTGTGTATATCCGTTGCTGCGGTAACGGCGGCTTAGGGTTCCGCCCTGACGGCGGGTCACTTTCGAAAATCCGGAAGCCGGCCCAGGCGAAAGTAACCAAAGCGCTCATGCCCCACCACTCGGCACCTCGCCTAGGCTCGGTGTGCCGAGATCAACGTCCATCGCGAGGCGGCCTAACAGCCGACCTATGTCTAATGGCTGTACTCCGACCCAATTGTGGGAGCGGGCTTGCTCGCGAAAGCTGTGGGTCAGTTTGCAGTGATGTTGGATGTGCCAACGCCTTCGCGAGCAAGCTCGCTCCCACAGGAGAAACGCGGTCTCACCAAAAACCAGGTCGGCTATCAGGCCGCCTCGCGGTGGACGTTGATCTCAGCGCCCCGTTAACCACGACGGCCGAACGCAGGCATTGTGGAGTGGGCACCTCGGCATGGATGCCGAGGTAGCCGCGCTGGGCCATGGATGGCCCTTCGCGGCGGCCCACGGAGCAATGCCGGAGTGAGGGAACACCGAGCCTAGGCGAGGTGCCGAGTGGTGGGGCAAAGCGCTTTTGGTTACTTTTGGCGCTCTTCCAAAAGTGACCCGCTGTAAGAGCGGAACCGCCAGCAGCCGTTACCGCAGAAACGGATATACACACCAAAGCAAGTAGATACAGCACCACTTTTTCTAAGTGAACACTCGAAGGTGAACCATGTCGATCAACAGCAACGATCAGTGGTTGTAAGCACGCTCGTTGTGTTCAGCCAGGTCCAGCCCCATCTCCTCCACCGACTCATCGGCGCGCAAGCCGATCACCGCGTTGATCACCTTGAGAATGACCCAACTGACGACAAAGCAGTAAACCGTCGTCAGCAGTACGCCTTTGATTTGCGCCACGACCTGAGCCCCCATGGTCACGCCTTCGACCAATCCCCCCACCGACGGCACACAGAACACCCCGGTCAACACCGCGCCAATCATCCCGCCAATGCCGTGCAAGCCGAACACGTCGAGGCTGTCGTCATAACCGAAGCGACGCTTGAGCACGGTGACGCTCAAGTAGCAGAACACCCCGCACAACAAACCGATGGCCAACGCACCGCCGACACCGACATAGGCACACGCTGGGGTGATGCCGACCAGCCCGGCCAAGGCGCCACTGGCCAGGCCCAGAGCGCTAGGTTTGCCAACCTTGAACCACTCGGTGAACATCCAGCCAAGAATGCCCGCGCAGGCCCCCAACTGGGTGTTGAGCATGACGATGCCCGAAGTACCGTTGAGGCCACCGCCGGAACCAATGTTGAAGCCGAACCAACCCACCCAGAGCATCGCCGCACCGGCCATGGTCAGGCTCAGGTTGTGGGCTGGCATCGGCGTGTTCTGATAGCCCTTGCGCTTGCCAAGGATCAGGCACGCGGCCAGAGCGGCGACGCCGGCATTGATGTGCACGGCGGTGCCACCGGCGAAATCGAGTACCCCCCAGTTATGCATCAAAGCGCCCGCGCCACCCCAGACCATATGCGCCACCGGGGCGTACACCAGGGTGAACCACAACGCCATGAACCACAGCGCCGCCGAAAACTTCATGCGTTCGGCGAACGCACCGGCAATCAGCGCCGGGGTGATGATCGCGAAGGTCATCTGGAAGGTCACGAACACGCCCTCCGGAATATCCCCCACCAGACTCTCCGGGGTCATGCCCGCCAGAAAGGCCCGGCTCAAACCGCCGACGAAACTGTTGAACGTCACCTGCCCCTCGATCATGCCGGTGCTGTCGACCACCATGCTGTAGCCATAGATCACCCACAGTACGCCGACCAGGCCGGCGATGCCGAAGCACTGGGTGAACAGCGAAAGCATGTTTTTTGCCCGGACCAGGCCACCGTAAAACAATGCCAGACCCGGTAGACACATGAACAGCACCAGCACCGCGGCAGTGACCATCCAGGCGGTGCTGCCGGTGTTCAAGGCGGGGGCATCGGCGGCCTGGACCATTGGCGCAAATGCACCGGTCGCCAATAAGCCAAGAAGGGATTTGCCGAGAAGACGATTGACCATGTTCAAAGCTCCTGCAAAGAAAGGTGGGTGTCGGGCAGCGAGCAGTAAAGAATGAGACACGGGCCTTTTCAGCCTCTCGAATATAAATGCCATGAACAGGACTTGTGGGAACGAGCCTGCTCGCGATAGCGGCGGGTCAGCTTGCATCGGTTTTGCCTGTGCCGCCGTCTTCGCGAGCAAGCTCGCTCCCACAGGTTTTTCCGGGGCGTTCACAGGCATCGCGCACGCCACAGATCCCTTGTGGGAGCGAGCCTGCTCGCGATAGCGGCGGGTCAGCTTGCGTCGGTTTTGACTGTGCCGCCGTCTTCGCGAGCAAGCTCGCTCCCACAGGTTTTTCCGGGGCGTTCACAGGCATCGCGCACGCCACAGATCCCTTGTGGGAGCGAGCCTGCTCGCGATAGCGGCGGGTCAGCTTGCATCGGTTTTGCCTGTACCGCCGTCTTCGCGAGCAGGCTCGCTCCCACAGTTTTTTGTCAGTAACCGGTACCAGAGCCTGGAACCCAGTTGGTCCCCGCCAACGGCACCCGGGCCATGGCCGCTGACTCCACCGTCAGCGCTACCAAATCCTCGGGGTCGAGGTTGTGCAGGTGCGACTTGCCGCAAGCCCGGGCCATGGTCTGGGCTTCCAGCACCAGGACACGCAGGTAGTTGGCCAAGCGGCGACCGCCTTCCACCGGGTCCAGTCGTTTGGACAATTCCGGGTCCTGCGTGGTGATCCCGGCCGGGTCGCGACCGTTCTGCCAGTCATCGTAGAAACCTGCGGCCGAACCGATTTTCTTCAGTTCCTCGTCCAGGCGCGGGTGATTGTCGCCCAGCGCAATCAGCGCAGCGGTGCCGATGGCCACCGCATCCGCGCCCAGTGCCATGGCCTTGGCGACGTCGGCACCGTTGCGAATCCCTCCTGAAACGATCAGCTGAACCTTGCGATGCATGCCCATTTCCTGCAAAGCCTGTACCGCTTGCGGGATGGCCGACAAAATCGGAATTCCCACGTGTTCGATAAAGACCTCCTGGGTCGCCGCCGTCCCGCCCTGCATGCCATCGAGCACGATCACATCCGCCCCGGCCTTCACGGCCAACTTGACGTCGTAGTACGGCCGGCTGGCGCCGATTTTCACGTAGATCGGTTTTTCCCAATCAGTGATTTCGCGCAGCTCGGCAATCTTGATTGCCAGGTCATCCGGGCCGGTCCAGTCGGGGTGACGGCAGGCACTGCGCTGATCGACGCCAATCGGCAAGGTGCGCATGCCGGCAACACGCTCGGTGACTTTCATCCCCAGCAACATACCGCCGCCACCGGGTTTGGCGCCCTGCCCCAGGACGATTTCGATCGCGTCAGCCTTGCGCAGGTCGTCCGGGTTCATGCCGTAGCGCGACGGCAAGTACTGATAGACCAAATGCTGCGACTGGCCGCGCTCCTCCGGGGTCATGCCGCCGTCACCGGTGGTGGTGCTGGTACCGGCGATGGTCGCGCCACGGCCCAGGGCCTCCTTGGCATTGGCCGACAACGCACCAAAACTCATGCCGGCAATGGTCACCGGAATCTTCAGGTGGATCGGCTTCTTGGCAAAGCGGTTGCCGAGGATCACATCGGTGCCGCACTTCTCCCGATAGCCTTCCAACGGGTAACGCGAAACGCTGGCGCCAAGCAGCAGCAAGTCATCGAAGTGCGGCAGTTTGCGCTTGGTGCCACCGCCGCGAATATCGTAGATGCCGGTCTCGGCGGCACGCTGGATTTCCTGGATGGTCAGGCGGTCGAAGGTGGCTGACTCGCGCAGTACCGGAGCCGCTTTTTCGCTGATTGGATCGCTCATATCTGTTCTCCTCGCGCGGATCAGTACGCGGACGCGTTATCGACTTTGAAGTTGTACAACTGACGGGCCGAACCGTAGCGTTTGAAGTCAGCCGCCTTGTGCGCGAAACCGGCACGGTTCAACAGGTCCTGGAGCTCTTGGAGGTGCTCGGCACGCATCTCTTTTTCGATGCAATCCGAACCCAGGGACTCCACAGTGCCCTTCACGTAGATGTGGGTCTCGTACAAGGAATCGCCCAGCGCATCGCCGGCATCGCCGCAGACCACCAGACGCCCGGCCTGGCCCATGAAGCAGCTCATGTGGCCGATACTGCCACCCACGACAATGTCGATGCCCTTCATGGATATGCCGCAACGCGCGCCGGCATCCCCTTCAATCACCAGCAGCCCGCCATGGGCCGTGGCACCAGCTGCCTGGGAGGCGCTGCCTTTGACGCGGACGTAGCCGGACATCATGTTCTCGGCGCAACCGACACCGACGTTGCCGTGGACGGTGATCGAGGCCTTCTGATTCATACCCGCGCAGTAGTAACCGGCGTGTCCCTGGATATCGATGGACAGCGCTTCGTTCACCCCGACCGCGAGGTTGTGCTTGCCATCCGAATGAGTCACCACCCACTCACGGTGTTCAACGTTGTCGACCTGGTCGTGCAACGTCTGATTGAGTTCACGCACAGTGGCAGTGGAAAGATCGATGGTTTTCATGTGTGCGCCCCTTAAGCTGACTCGCGTTCCCAGATGTACATAGTGGCCGGTGCCGGCTCCCAGACCTTGGCATGCTCGATACCCGGCAGGCTCGACAGGGCCTGATACTCGGAGGCCATGGCGACGTAATCGTCGGTCTCGGCGAGGATCGCCGGCTTACAGGCAATCGGGTCGCGGATCACGGCAAAACCGTTGCGCGTGCCGATGGCGAAGGTGAAGAAACCGTCCAGATCCTCCAGCGAGTGATCCAGCGCTTCTTTCAATGAGTCACCCTGCTGCAGGCGCCAGGTCAGGTAGCCGGCGGCCACTTCGGTATCGTTGTCGGTCTCGAAGTGAATGCCTTCGCGCTTGAGTTCCTGACGCAGGCGGAAGTGGTTGGACAGCGAGCCGTTGTGCACCAGGCACAGGTCGGCACCGGTGGAGAACGGGTGGCTGCCTTCCATGGTCACCGCGCTTTCAGTGGCCATGCGGGTGTGGCCGATAATGTGGCTGCCCTTCATACCGGCCAGGCCGAAGCGTTGGGAAATCTCCTGGGGCAAGCCCATGCCCTTGAGGATTTCGATGCTCTGGCCGGCGCTCATGATGCGCACGCTCGGCGCCAGTTCAGCGAGGGCCAGACGTACCGGCGCCTCTTGGGCATTGACTTTGAGCACGGCAGCGCTGGCGTTCTGGAACCAGTCCAGCGAGCAGCCAAGACGCCCTTCCAGCTCGCCCATCAGGGCTTTCCAGTCGAAACCATCGGTGGTCGCCTGCAGGGTCAGCTTGACCCAGCCGTCTGCCACTTCATCGCCGTAAATGGCGAAGCCGGCACTGTCCGGACCACGATCGGTCATGGCCTGCAACATCGGTTCAAACAGCTTGCCGAGCTGGGATTCCAGCTGCGGATTCTTCAGGTAAAGACCTACGATCCCACACATATCAAGTCTCCTTCGAAGGCACTGAACACTCGACGCCGTGTCGGGTGCCCGAATGGTTGGCAAAACACTGAGTCAGAAAAATTCGGTGTAGCGCTGGATCTCCCAGTCAGAGACGTGGCGGCTGTATTCCACCCACTCCATGCGCTTGAGCTTGATGAACTCGCCTACGATCTGCGGCCCCAGCACCTCGGCGAACAGCGGGTCGGCTTCCAGGGCGTCACAGGCTTCCTTGAGCGATTGCGGCAGGGTCTTGATACCTCGCGCGGCGATCTGTTCCAGGCTCAGGCTGTAGAGGTTCTCATTGCAGACGTGGTCGATTTCCAACTGGCGATCGATGCCATCCAGGCCGGCGGCGATGATCGCGGCGCTGACCAGGTAGGGATTGCAACCCGCGTCCGGCAGGCGCAATTCCAGGCGCCCGTAAGGCACCCGCACCATGGCCGAGCGGTTGTTGGCGCCGAAGGCAATAAAGGCCGGCGCCCAGGTCGCACCGGACAACGAGTTACCGACCACCAGACGCTTGTAGGAGTTGACCGTCGGCGCGGCGAAGGCACACAGCGCCGGGCCGTGGGCCAGCAGGCCGGCGGCAAAGTGATACGCCATTTTCGACAAGCCCATGCCGCTGGGGTCGCTGGCGTCATGAAACAGATTCTTGTTCTCGGCGCTGCTGATCGAAAGATGAAAATGCATGCCATTGCCGGCGCGTTTCGGGTCAGGCTTGGGCATGAACGAGCAGATCATGCCCAGGTCATTGGCGATTTCGCCGGCAGCCATGCGGAAAAACGTGAAGCGATCCGCCGAGGTCATGGCGTCGCTGTAGGTGTAGTTGATCTCGAACTGGCCGTTGGCGTCCTCGTGGTCGATTTGATAAACCTCGAAATCCACTGCCTGCAAGGCTTCGGTCAGCCGCTCCAGGAAAACGCGGGAGCGCGACAGGCCTTTGTAGTCGTAGCAAGGCTTGTCCAGGTTGTCGCTGGGGTCCACCAGTTGCAGTTTGCCCTGTGCGTCGCGGCGCATCAGGTTGAACTCGGGCTCCAGGCCGGTGTTGAGCGTCCAGCCCTTTTCTGCCAGGCGCTGCACTTGTTGCTGCAACACATAACGGCTGTCATACGGATGCGGCTTGCCGTCGACATGACCGATGCACACCACTCGCCCGTAACCCGGCTGCCAGGGCACCGGGGTCAGGGTGGACAAATCACCGCGGGCCATGAAGTCCGGTCCGTGGGGCTCCATGCCCATGCCACTGATCGCGAATCCGGCAAAACCCGCTCCCTCTTCAGCCACGGCCTTGAGCCCACAGATAGGCACGGACTTGGTTTTGGCCGCCCCATGGATATCCACAAACTGCGCAAGCACGTACTTGATTCCATGCTTGTCGATGATGCGCTGGGTTTCTGCTGGCAACATTGCTCGTCACTCCTCGCGAAAGGGCAAAACATTGTGGATGGGCTTTGACTGACTTTTTATTCCTAAAAAGAAAGTTAGTTTCCCAATAGGAATGCAAGGCCCTTGCCAGATCCGCGAGTAAAGCGCCAACGCTCCCAGAAAAGCGCTTTTGTGCTGTATATATGGGAAAAATCTTTTCCCCGTGGGAATATCGCTCGACAGACGCGAGCCGAACGCCGCCATTTGCACTTTCTCAGTGCGAAACTAATATTACTGAACGGAAAGTGTGCAGGATTTGATGACTATGCCGACCGAAACCGCCCCGCGCCTCAAGCTTGAGCAATACCTGGGCTTGCAGATCAAGCGCCAGCGCCAGGCTCAGGATCTGAAATTGTCTGACGTGGCCAAGATTGCCGATATCAGCCAAGGCATGTTGAGCAAGATCGAAAACGCCCAGGTGTCCACCAGCCTCGATACCCTGAGCCGTCTGTGCGACGTGCTCGGCCTGCCATTGTCCAAGTTGTTCAGCGAATACGACCAACAAGACGGCAGTGCGCTTCTGGTCAAGGCTGACCAGGGCATGGAAGTGGTGCGTCGTGGTACCGAGAAAGGCCATACATACCATCTGCTCAACCACACCCGCGGGCCGAAGAAGAGTTTCGAGGCCTATATGGTCAGCATGGACGACGCGAGTGAGGAGTTTCCGACGTTCTCTCACCCCGGCACTGAATTCCTTCACCTGTTGGAAGGTGAACTGATCTATCGTCACGGCAATCAGCTTTACCGCATGGAAGCCGGCGACAGCCTGACGTTCGAAGGCGAAATCCCCCACGGCCCCGAGCAATTGGTGCAGGTGCCTATCCGTCTTTTGTCGATCATGAACTACGGCAACGACAAAGAGTAACGCCTCCCTTCCCCTGCCTTGCCCCGCCCTGAGGCCGACCCAGCATCGGCCTCACGTATTTTCCTGTCAGTTAAAAAACTTTCTTAAAAGCTCTGGACGCGGCGCGACCATTCCCCTATAAATCCACAACTAGGAATAATTTATTCCCAACAAGAAAACACGCTCATGGATGAGCCTGCTGTCCGTTGATGATTTTTTTCGCTATGCGATGAGCTGCCGCCATCATCCCGAGGACGTGTCATGCAACACGAAAAAAACCATTTCATCATCAAGATCACCTGTCCCGCGGTGTCCGGCATCGTCGCAGCCGTCACCACCTATCTGGCGGACAACCGTTGCTACATCGGGGAGATGGCGCAATTCGACGACGACTTCAGCGGTCGTTTTTTCATGCGTGCGGTGTTTCGCTTCAACGACGGCCACCCCGGCGACCTGCAACAGATCAAGGACGGTTTCGCCGACATCGCCCAAGCCTTCGACATGACCTGGGAATTGCATGACACCCGCGAGCCGATGCGCGTGTTGCTGATGGTCAGCAAGTTCGACCACTGCCTGACCGACCTGCTCTACCGCTACCACAAAGGCGAGATGGACATGACCATCACCGCCATTGTCTCCAACCACCTCGACCTGCGCCCCATGGCCGAACGCGAAGGCATTCGCTTCATTTACCTGCCAGTGACCAAGGAGACCAAGGCCCGGCAGGAAGCCGAACTGATGAAGATCGTCGACGACACCGGCACCGAGCTCGTGGTGTTGGCGCGCTACATGCAGATCCTCTCCGATGACCTGTGCAAGCAACTCTCGGGTCGGGCGATCAACATTCACCATTCGTTCTTGCCCGGTTTCAAAGGCGCCAAACCCTATCACCAGGCCTACCAGCGTGGCGTGAAACTGATTGGCGCCACCGCTCATTACGTCACCAGCGACCTCGATGAGGGACCGATCATTGAGCAGGAAGTGCAGCGCGTCGACCACGTCTACCTGCCCGACGATCTCGTGGCCACCGGCCGTGACACCGAAACCGTGGCCCTGTCCAAGGCGGTCAAATACCACCTGGAGCACCGGGTTTTCCTCAATCAGGACAGAACGGTGATCTTCCGGTGAACTCGCACAAACTGATCGACGGCAAAGCCACCGCCGCCCGCGTGCTGCTGCAGGTCCGCGAGGACGTCGAGCGTCTGCGCGAGCAAGCCATTCAACCGGCGCTGGCAGTGATCCTGGTGGGCAGCGACCCGGCCAGCCAGGTTTATGTGCGCAACAAGATCCTGCGCGCCGAAGAGGTGGGTATCCGCTCGCTGGAACATCGGCTGCCTGCGGACACCAGCACTGAACAGTTACTCATTCTGATCGCCCGATTGAATGCCGATCGCTCGATCCACGGCATTCTTCTGCAACTGCCGCTGCCTGCCCATATCGATGAATTACGGGCACTGGAGGCTATCGCGCCGGACAAGGACGTCGACGGATTCCACAGTCAGAACGTCGGCGGCCTCAGCCAGGGTCGCACGGTACTCGCGCCTTGCACCCCCAGTGGTTGTCTGTATTTGCTGGAACAAACCTGCGGTGATCTGCGCGGCAAGCACGCGGTGGTGATCGGCCGCTCGAACATTGTCGGTAAACCCATGGCAGCCTTGCTGCTCAAGGCCGATTGCTCGGTGACCGTCCTGCATTCGCGCAGCCCGGATCCCCAGGCGCTGTGCCGGCAGGCCGATATCGTTATCGCCGCCGTGGGTCGTCCACGGTTGATCGACGCCAGTTGGCTCAAGCCTGGCGCCGTGGTGATCGACGTCGGCATCAACCGCATCGAAGACGATGGCCGCAGCCGTCTGGTGGGCGACGTCGACTTCGATAGCGCCCTGACGCACGTCGCGGCGATCACCCCGGTACCCGGGGGTGTCGGCCCGATGACCATTGCCTTCCTGATGAAAAACACCGTTACCGCAGCCCTTGCACAACACCGGGCCCTACGCAGCCAATCGGAGGCCTTATGCCATTCAATCTATTGAAATACGGGCTGAGTTCGCAGTACCCGGTGGAAGTGGATTTGCCGCCACCGCGCGAACTCAAATCGAGCTATGACGTGGTGATCATCGGGGCCGGTGGCCACGGCCTGGCCATCGCTTATTACCTGGCCAAGTACCACGGCATCACCAACGTCGCGGTGTTGGAGAAGTCCTACCTGGGCGGCGGTAATACCGCGCGCAACACAGCGGTGATCCGCTCCAACTACCTGACCAGCGAAGGCGTGCGCTTTTATGCCGAATCGGTGCGGATGTTCCAGTCGCTGTCCAACGAATTCGATTTCAACATCATGTACTCCGAGCGCGGCCAACTGACCCTGGCCCACACCGATGCCACGGTGCGTTCGTTCCGTCAGCGCGCCGAGGTCAACAAGCACTTTGGCGGCCGCAGCGAGATGATCGACCGCCAGCAGATCCGCGAACTGGTGCCCAGCCTCAACCTCGATCCCGGCCACTTGCCGGTGCTCGCCGGTCTGTGGCACATCGACGGCGCCACCGCGCGCCACGACGCGGTGGCCTGGGGTTACGCCAAACAGGCGGCCAAGCGCGGTGTGGAAATCCATCAGCTCACTGAAGTCCAGGACCTGATCATCGAGAACGGCACCCTCACCGCGGTCAAGACCAACCGCGGCACCATCAAGTGCGGTTGCGCGGTGCAGGCGATTGCCGGGCACAGCTCGTTGCTGATGGCCAAGGCCGGGATTCGCTCGCCGATCCAGACCTTCCCGCTGCAAGCGATGGTCACGCAGCCGTTCAAACCGTTTCTCGATCCACTGGTGAGCTCCTCTGCCTTGCACTGCTATGTGCAGCAGACGAGTCGTGGCGAGGTAGTGTTTGGCGGCGGCTCCGACCCCTATCCGCTGTTCAATACCCGCTCCACGCTCGATTTGAAGGAGAGCCTGCTGGCCCATGCCATCGAGATGTTCCCGTTCCTGGCCAACGCCAAGCTGATGCGCCAATGGGCCGGGATCACCGACATGACCCCGGACTACAGCCCCATCATGGGCCTGTCGCCGGTGAACAATTACTACCTCGACGCGGGCTGGGGCACCTGGGGCTTCAAGGCCACGCCGATCTGCGGCAAGACCATGGCCGAGTTGGTCGCCAGCGGCGGCAAGGTGCCGGAGCTGATCAAACCGTTCGGCCTCGAACGCTTCTCGACCTTCCAGCAAGTCAACGAAATGGGCGCCACGGCGGCCAGCCACTGACGCAGAGCAGACTATGAAAATCATGAATTGCCCGCTCAACGGGCCGCGCAATATCAGCGAGTTCACCTATGGCGGCGAATTCAAACCCATGCCCGACCCTGTCACCTGCAGCGACGGCGAATGGGCGGACTACGTGTTCAACACCGACAACCTCGCCGGCGTGGTGCGCGAATGGTGGATGCACACCCCCTCCAGCTACTGGTTTCTCGCGGAGCGGCATACCGTCACCGACGAAATCCTGCGCACCTTCGATCCCAAGGAGCTCTTCAGCACCCGTGTCGAATTCAACGCCGCCGCCAAGGAGATCGCAGGATGAATCGCCTACCCGCCCCCATGGGCTTGCTGATCGACCGTGATCAACCGCTGGATTTCAGTTTCGACGGGCAGCATTACCAAGGCTTGCAAGGCGACAGCATCGCCAGCGCCTTGTTGGCCAACGGGCGCTTCCTGATCTCCCGCTCGTTCAAATACCATCGCCCACGCGGCCCGCTGACCATGGCCGGCCAAGACGCCAACAGCCTGGTGCAACTGCCCCAGGAGCCCAATGTGCTGGCCGATGCCTATGCGCTGGCCGCGGGTTTGCAGGTGACGGCGCAGAACGTCAACGGCTCGCTGGATAACGACCGCGACGCCTACCTGGGCAAGTTCTCCAAATTCATGCCGGTGGGTTTCTACTACCGCTCGTTCTACAAGCCCAAGGGCATGTGGAAAGTCTGGGAGCCGCTCATTCGCAAGAAAGCCGGCCTCGGTGTGCTCGACCTGCAGTTCCAGCCGGAGTACTACGACAAGGCCTACCTGTTTACCGACGTCGCCGTCATCGGCGCCGGACCCGCCGGGCTGCACGCCGCCCTGACCGCCGCCAACGCCGGAGCCAAGGTGTTGCTCATCGAGCAACAGCCTATTCTCGGCGGCTCGCTCACCTATGCTCGCTTCGACATCGATGGCAACAAGGCTGAAAACCTGCGCCGCGAACTGCTCGCGGCGGTCGAACAACACGCCAATATCCAGATCCTCACCGAAGCCACGTGCAACGCCTGGTTCACCGATAACTACCTGCCGGTGATCCAGGGCAAACGCCTGTACAAGGTCCGCGCCCGCCAATGCCTGGTGTGCAGCGGCGCGTTCGATCAACCCGTGATCTTTCGCAACAACGACCTGCCGGGCGTGATGCTGACCAGCGCTGCGCAGCGGCTGATGAAGCTGTATGCGGTCAAACCGGGCAACCGTGCCGTGGTGCTGACGGGCAACGACGATGGCTACCTCGCTGCGCTTGATCTGCATGACCAGGGCGTGGAGGTCGTCGCCGTAGTGGACCTGCGCCAAGGACCTGCGGACGAAGCCCTGTTGCGCGCACTGGCACAACGCAAGATCTACCATCAGGGCAACAGCACCGTCTATGAAGCCCAGCACGAGAAAGGCATGCGCCATATCAACGGCGTCGACGTGCGCCAGATCACCGCACAAGGCCAGGTCGCCGAGAGCGGGCAACGTCTGGCGTGCGATTTACTGTGCATGTCCGCCGGTTACATGCCGGTCTATCAACTGCTGTGCCAGGCCGGCGGCAAACTGGCCTACGATGATCAACGGGCCGAGTTCACGCTCAGCGGCCTGCCAAGGAATCTGAATGTCGCCGGCTCGGTCAACGGCCGGCACCATCTGGATAATGTGATTGCCGATGGCGTGAATGCCGGTGCCGAAGCCGCCCTCGCGCTGGGTCTGACCGCCAGCACCCAACGCGCGCCATTGCGCGGCGAGGCTCGGGTCAACTTCAATTGGCCCATCTTCCCGCACCCCAAAGGCAAGGACTTCGTCGACTTCGACGAGGACCTGCAAGTGGCCGACATCGTCAACGCCACCCGCGTCGGCTATCGCGATGTACAACTGGTCAAGCGCTACTCCACTGTCGGCATGGGGCCGTCTCAGGGGCGTCACTCGGCGCTACCGACCGCACGGCTGGTGGCATGGGCCACGCAACGCAATATCAGCGAAACCGGTGTGACCACCGCGCGGCCGCCGTTTGTGGCCGAAAAGCTGGCGCATGTCGCCGGTCGTGCATTCGATCCCTACCGACAAACACCGATGCATGCCCGCCACCTGCAGGCCGGGGCGAAGATGATGCCCGCCGGCATCTGGCAACGCCCGGCCTACTACGGTGATACCAAGGATCGCGAGGCCTGCATGCAGGCCGAAGCCCTGCATGTGCGCAACAAGGTCGGCATCATCGACGTCTCGACATTGGGCGGCCTGGATGTACGAGGCCCGGACGCCGCCGAGCTGCTCAACCGCATGTACACCTTTGCCTTCCTCAAGCAGCCGGTGGGCCGCTCTCGCTATGCGCTGATGACCAACGAGCACGGCGTGGTCATCGACGATGGCGTCTGCGCGCGGTTTGCCGAGAACCATTTCTACGTCACCGCCACCACCAGCGGCGTCGACCGGATTTATCAGCAAATGCTCAAGTGGAATGCGCAATGGCGCCTCGACGTGGATGTCGCCAACGTCACCGCGGCCATTTGCGCGGTCAACGTCGCCGGGCCCGACTCGCGCAAAGTACTGGAGCAGGTTTGCACCGACCTGGATCTGAGCGCCGAAGCGTTTCCTTATCTGGGGGTGCGCCAGGGCACCGTGGCCGGGATCAAGGCCCGTTTGCTGCGAGTGGGTTTTGTCGGCGAACTGGGCTATGAAATCCACGTGCCGGCGCGCCACGGGCTCACGCTTTGGGACGCACTGATGGAGGCTGGAAAAGCCCACGGCATCCGCCCCTTCGGCGTCGAAACCCAACGCCTGCTGCGCCTGGAAAAAGGCCACGTGATCATCAGTCAGGACACCGACGGCATGACCCATCCGGCGGAAATCGACATGGGCTGGGCGGTCAACCGCAGCAAGCCGTTCTTTGTTGGCCGGCGCTCGGTGGACATCCTCCAAGCCCAGCCGCTAAAACGCAAACTGGTGGGCTTCAGCCTACCGAAGAGCAGCCCGCAACCGCTTGAAGGGCATCTGGTGCTCAACGGACCGGACATCAGCGGCAATGTCACGTCCTGCGAATATTCCGCAAGCCTTGGCAAGATCATCGGCCTGGCCTACGCCGGCATCGACCAAAGCACCCCGGGGCAACGCATCCCGATCCGGGTCGAAGGCGGCATCGTCGTCCAGGCCGAGGTGGTGCAGTTGCCCTTCTTTGATCCCGACAACCAACGCCAGGAGCTTTGAGCCATGAGCAGTCTGAAAGAACAACACACCGGCGGGCAGCAGGCTCTCACGCCGTTTCCCACGTGCACGCTGGCGGATTTAACTGACCTGCCTCGGGTGGGTTTTCGTGGTGCTCACAGTGCCGCGTACTTGCAAGGCCGCCATTTCATTCTGCCGCAGGCCCCCAATCGCGCCGAGGTCCAGACCGATGGTAGCCAAGTGGCGCGCCTGTCGCAGACCGAATATCTGTTGCTGGGCAGCCTCGAAGACCAGGGCCAGCGCATTGCCGACGAAGAGGCCCGCTGGGAACTCGATCACCAAGCCAACTATCTGCTGCCTCGTCAGGACAGTCATGCCTGTTTCCAACTGACCGGAGAGCACCTGAGCGAAGTGATGGCCAAGCTCTGTGGGGTCGATCTGAGCCCGCAGGCGTTCAGCCCGGGAGCGGTGGCACAGACTTCGGCGGCCCGCATCAATGTGATCGTGATCAACTCCAGTACCGCGCAGCAGGCGAGTTTGCACATCCTGTGTGATCGGGCGTCGAAAGCGTATTTCCGGGAGGCTTTGCTGGACGCGATGGAGGAGTTTTCCGGACAGGCAACGGATGGGACGACAGTCTGACGCCAGGCAGAAACAAGACGAACTGAAGCTTACTGACCCCCTCCAGGACAGAGGGGGTTTCCAGAATGAAGCGGCAAAAGGACCGCGGCCCTCTCACCCAACCACCTAAATCACCGCCCGCAACTCCCGTGGCGACAGGCCGTAGTGTGAGCGAAAGCGCACTGCAAAACGCGAGGCCGAAGCGTAGCCACTGGCGCCGGCAATTTCACCGATGGGACGAGACGTGGTTTGCAACCATTGCAACGCCATTGCCAGTCGAACGCTTTCCAGAATATTCCTGAAACTGTCCCCCTCATTGGCCAGTTGGCGGCGCAACGTCGACTCCCCCAGGTTCAGGTGTTGGGCGACGCCAGCCACCGTCCAGTCGCTCTGCGGGCTGCTCATTACCAACTGCTGCACGCGCTCGCACAGTGGATCGTTGCGATCCATCAGCAGAGGTCCGGCCAAGCCGCCGAGCCCCAGGCTCAGAAGCACCGCCTCCCCGTAGTGGGTGCGTAATGCATCCGGGGCGTCCCCATTGATGGCGGCCAATAACTGATCCCATGCCTGTGTGGTGTGCCTGTCCAGCGGAACACATAGATCTGTGTTCAGCGTCCTGTGGCGGCTGACGATCTGCTGTCGATAGCGGAGGTTGAAATTACGCAGTATCGAACTGGGAAAGGTCACTGCATCGGCGATGTAGTCACCTTGAGGGCCAGGAAAATTTGAGATACCCAGTTCGCGTCCGGCCGGCATCAGTATCAGATGTCGCGGCCCGACGCGCATCTCCCGGTCATCCCATTGCAGCAGTTTTTCCCCTTGGCGTACTCGACACAAGGTGGTCGCGAATATCGACACCCGCTGCAATGTATGGGGCTGTCGCGCCCGTATGACACACGCATCGACGGTGCTCTCCCGGTGCTGCGTGCCAATACTTGGGTGCATCGTTTAACGTCCGTAAGTTGAAGTGATGGTCGCTTTGGCCAAGGCGTTGGCATTGAGCATGTAGCCCACCAATGCACCACTGGCCTGGTTATCGAGGGGCAGCTTATCGACTTTCAACGCCCATACGGTGAATTGATAGCGATGTGGCTTATCTCCTACAGGTGGGCAAGCCCCACCAAATCCCGGTTGACCATAATCGGTTCGCCCTTGTACCGCACCGACAGGCAGGTTCGAACCGACCCCTCTTGGCAGACTGTTGGTTGAAGCCGGCAGGTTGACCACCGTCCAATGCCACCAGCCACTGCCGGTCGGAGCATCGGGATCGTAGACGGTGACAGCATAACTTTTGGTACCCGCCGGGGCATTGCTCCAGGAAAGCTCGGGTGAGGTATTCCCCCCTTCACAACCGAACCCCTGGAACACCTCGCGACTGGTCAACGGGTGGTTTTCAGCAATGTCTTGGCTCGTCAGCGAGAAGTCGGCAGCGTGTCCTGTGAGGACAACGCCCATGGACAATACGGATAAAATCATTCTGGTGTTCATCGTGACCTCATTGAATCTGTGTGAAGCACGAGTCTAGAGAGCGCGCAGAATGATTACTGTGCCGAAATGCTCGAACATTGTGCCGAAACGCTCGCACCGCTACAGAGCAGCAACGAATGGCCAGCACAGGCAGGCTTTATTCCGCGCTCGTTCGGCTAACCCTGGCGCATTACGACCCATCGCCCCCAGCGCTGGCGAAACCACCCGTAGCCACTGACCAAGGCGATACCGCCCAGCACCAGCGTCGCACCCACGATGAAATTCGGCTCCAGCGGTTCGTCCAGCAGCCAGACGCCAAAGCCAATGCCGAACAACGGCGTCATGAACGACAGCACCCCCAGTTGCGAAGCGAGGTAGCGGCGCAGCAGGGAGAACCAGATCAGGAAACTGGCGAACGACACCAGCAACACCTGGAACGTCAGGCTGGCCAGCAGTTGTGGCGTGAGGTTGATCGTCGTTTGCCCCAGAGCTGCCGACATGCCGATCAGCAGAACACCGGCGCCGATCAATTGATACAGCAGCGTCTGGCTGGCAGGCAGATTCGTCAACCGCGAACAACGCACCGTCACCGTGGTTGCGCCCCACAGCGCACCGGCCAGCAAGCCCATGCCGTCACCGAGCAATGAGCTGCTGCTCGCCGCACCCGCCCCTCCACTGAAGGCAACCACGATCCCAGCGAATGCAACGGCAATGCCTAGCCATTGCGCCGCCTTGAGG